>BNUH01000322.1 GCA_025997215.1 Clostridia bacterium | reverse complement strand
ATCCCGATCAAGCCGCCCACGTACATATCGCCGTCGATCCCTGGCTCTGAATTATCGTTACCTAACTTGCGAATAGCACAATCGGTGATCGTTATTGAGTTACCCTTATAGCGGCCCACCAATCCGCCCAGCGCCGTGAATTGGGCCTCGGCTTCGCTGTTGGCGTAGTGGCCGAGGATGTATATATCATGAACCAGGCAATCCTTCAGCTCGCAAACACCCGACAAGCTGCCCGCTAATCCACCCACGGCAGAACTCGACACTGCGGATAAAGCCAGAGAGCTGTCGGGCTGTATATCAACGTTGCCTCTTAATGTCACGTTGTTGAATACGCAGTCCTTGCCATCCATGACCACCGCGCCAAAGGAGAGTCCCGTTACCGATGATCTCGGATTACTATAATTACGCGCAATATTCGAATTACTATAGCTAATACAGACTTCAAGATCTTTTACGGTCAGGCCCTTGATTACGACAGGATTAGGCGAGCCTGAATCGTCGCCAAACAACGGGGCATCAAGCCAATAAGCGTTGAGCGTGCCGATTGAAAAATGGTTGCCATCCAGCGTGATGTTTTCTTTCGTGAGGGGAATTGGCGTCCAATGATCGAAGAAGTTCGCCGTGTCGAGCGGGTTTGGGCTGAAAAAATCGACATTCGAAAGCAAACGGATGGTATCGCCGTCGTTTCCGTAGGCGTTCAGGTCAATCAAGACATCGTGCAGGTCTTTGAACTTATTGGTTGTAACATCCCACACCGCCATATAGACAGCCCCCTTCCCCGCGAGCGGCGCTCGCCGTTGATAGAGTATGTAGCGCGCGCCGAGACGGTGACGCGCGGCAGGCTTGACATAGTGAGGCGAATGTGGTTAATTTGTGTCGAGAGCTTGTTTCGGGAGTTTGTTAAAGGGAGGTTGATCGGCTTGCCTGACAAGCCTGATATATTTGACGCGGCTATAATCGGCGGCGGCGTCGTCGGCTGTGCCGCCGCGCGGTTCTTATCACAATAT
>BNUH01000321.1 GCA_025997215.1 Clostridia bacterium | reverse complement strand
CATTGCCCTCTTTCCTTGAGTGTTGCAACACAAGGATATCACAGAGTTCAGTCTCGGGCACCTTTTTCGTTATTCCCATCCGGCCTTTATTCCGATCGTTGGAAATTCTTGGCGGGATGGAGTATAGTGCGTGAAGGCTGATCGATGAGCAATGCATCTAAACCGCGTTCAGCAGCAATATGAGCTAAAGCTGCGATTCTCTCCGATAATACATCTATCATTTCACAACCTCCAGCCTTGCCACTAATAACTTAAACGCGATTACCCATTAACTCGCGCCGCTATAGCCCAATATCTTCGGAAAAGGAGTTCCGGAAATAGAATCGCCAATATTCGGCATATTCGTAAGGTTAGCACGCTCAGTACCGGCGCTGATAGCGGTGTACTCCATTTCAACCAGGACGCTGTTTTCACCCACAGGAGGGACGTCGAATTTCATCAATTCGGCTTTTCCCACGGAAGTAAATACGATTTTTGTCGTTTTCATCCTTATATCTCATCCATTTATGTTATAGTTTCGCCCGCACGCTGCCAAAACCAGCTTGTGGAGCTGGTATTCATACTCGTAGTCATAGGGATTGCGCTTTTCACCGCGAATAAAGGCGGCGAAGTCCAGCATCATGTCAGGCGGATTCTTTTACGTTCCATTACATACCTTCCTTTTCTCGCGGCAATTGCGGTATTGTTAATATTCTCATTCTTTAACAGAACCCAGCATCACGCCTTTGACGAAATACTTCTGCAAAAACGGATAAAGTATCAAGATTGGTACCGTGGATACAACGATGAGCGCGTACTTAATCAGCTCCACATACAGCGCCTTATCTTCGCCGCCCAAGTCGCCGATCATCTCGCTCACGCTGGCGGATACTAAAATATTACGCAGCACAAGCCCCTCCATCTTCATAGTGTCATCACTAGTTTCCCTATACTCCTTCCCTCACGCATGAGGGTATGGGCCTCTTCCGCTTGAGTCATGGGCAGAACCTTATAGATTGTCGGCCGTATCGCCCCCAACTC
>BNUH01000320.1 GCA_025997215.1 Clostridia bacterium | reverse complement strand
CATCATCAACGGCTGAACGCGTACTGGGTCAAGGAATATGGCGACGGCCCCACCGAGCCGCCGATGTGCGAGAGCACGGACGGTATCAGCGGTATCGATCAGGACGGCTGCGAGACGCTGTGCCGATTCTGCCCGAAGAATCGGCTGGGCACGGCGATCAAGGGCCGTGGCAAGGCATGCAAGAATATGCGTCGGCTGCTGATACTGCGCGAAGGCGATGCCGCGCCGCTGGAGCTATGCCTGCCGCCGACCAGCATCGCCAATTTCGGGACATATGTGCAGCTGCTGGCACCGCGTCGGCTGCGCCCGCAGGATGTGGTAACGCGGATCAAGCTGGCGTGCGTGGCCAACGGCGAAGGCAAGGATTACAGTCAGGCGCAATTCACATTGGTGGGCCGGGTGGACAGCGAAGCCGTTCAGCTGCTGCGCAAGACGATGGGCTTCCTGATCGAGCCGTTGCCCGCGCTGCTCAATGGCAGCGAAACGGCGGAATTGCTGCAGAGCGCGTAGCGTTACGGCGTTCTGGCGTAAATGCATCAGTTGTAATATAATTCTTTACAACTGATGCTTTAGTTGAAGGGGGATGCTGCTATGAAAATCAAGAAGATCGTCGCCATTTGTATGCTGCTCGCGGTTGTTGCACTGGTGGCAAGCGGATGTACAACGACGAGCGCGTCATATGTTGATACACAGACGACAATAGCAATTGCTAACACTTTGCAGGAAAGCCAGCCAACGCCTAGCGATTTGGATTATTCGCTGGAGCGGTTCAACCTGATCCGGCGCGCATACTGGGTAAACGGTCAGCGTGAAAAGGCCATGAGCTTGCCTTGCCCGATTACTAGACCATTAGGTTATATAACGCTGATAGCAGGGAATGCAGTCGTGGGTTCATTCGCAGTTGACGGGAAGGTGTCCAGTCTGAATTCGTTTTTAACTCCAGATTCTGAATTCTACGAAAAGAATGGGGGTAGAACGGTTACGTATCTCAACAAATGGCTAGCCGACGTAGACGGCAGCTATGG
>BNUH01000319.1 GCA_025997215.1 Clostridia bacterium | reverse complement strand
GTGTCAACGGGCACAAGCGTTGGGTATGAACCTACGGGCACATTTACGCTTTCAATGGGCGTGGGTTCGGGTATAGGCAGGTTTACATCCTCCATGCCGACAAGCACAAGCTGCAGCGCGTCCGAAACCATATTCAAGGCGTCCGGGTAATCCTTGCCAGACGTCACGCATGATGACACGTCCGGCACGCTTGCTAATATACGTCCGCTGGTATGATCCGGTGACAGTAAGGCGACATATGCGGTTTTCATGTGACATCCCCTTTCGTTGGTTAAAGTCTGGGACGAGGCGGGCTATTGATTGATGCCCGCCTCTTTGAGTATTCTGGCGACTTCGAAATTTGTTAGCTCTCGATGCCGCCCGACGGGGACAGGCTGCTTAATGCCAGGCTTCCAGTACAAGTCGTGATTCCCGCCCGGTCTAAGATACCTAAGTCCCGCATCTTCCAGGAGTTTGATGACCTCACGCCTTTTCATAGTCTCCCTCCTGACAAGATATATTATACACAAAAATGCGCAACATGTCAATAGATTTGCGCAAGTTTGCGCAATATTTTTTCAGGTGATAAAAGGAGGATAACCGTTATGGCAGTACGGGCGTTAATCAGGAATGGGCGCATAGACAACATGATCGTGGTAGAGCCGCAGGACGAGCAATTGATTGCCAGTGCGCTGCAGGGCGAATGCGTCGATGCGGGCAAACTCCCAGCGAGCATCGGCGAAGAATGGGACGGCGAAGCCAATGTCGCGTGCCGACACGTGGAGGAGCTGCGCGAATGGCAGCCCGGCGCGTACGAGGATGGCGATATTGTCCAGTTTGACGGTGAGCCGTTCAGGTGCGTTTCAGCGCACGACAGTACGGACGTGCCCGACGTAACCCCGGATACCTCAATAAGCGAATGGAAGGCGTACCATCCCACCAAACCGGAACTGGCGCGCAAGTTTCACAAGCCTGGCAAACCCAACGCGTACCAGGCGGGCGAATACGCCAGGCTGGGCGATACGGTGTACCGATGCACACGCAAGGA
>BNUH01000318.1 GCA_025997215.1 Clostridia bacterium | reverse complement strand
GCTTACCCACTCATAACACCTCACTCTCGTAGTATAAAATGTATTATACTACAACAAAGATGTTTACGCTAGAATACCGCTACACTATGAGCTCATATGCATCCGCCGCAGCACCCGTGTTCGACATTCTCATTCATGATGCGTTCAATGTCGTCGGCATACTTGCGTATTTCCTCTGGTAGTTCAAGCGGATATATCGACCAATCGCCCATTCCCGTATCTTCATAACCCAATCCCTCAATACGATCTTTAGTTGTGAACGCCATAGGCGTAATCTGCCACTTTTTGCCACCAATCGATATAGTCAGCACTCCAGTGCAAAGGTTCGGGTATTTACCCGTATACGATAAAAATTGGATGTCTAAATCAGCTTTCATGATGGTTTCCCTCCGTCATTCAATAGTCGCCAGCTCCCGCCGTATATCGCGCGGTATGTTATCCGCCCACACGAATGAGTTTTGCAGCAGATAGTTGTTATAAGTACTGGCAGTAGTATTCGCGCGCATCCTCGCCTGTGCCGCCCATGAAAGTTCCTCCCGATCCGTGGAATCCTTGTATTGTTTCCATGTCAAGTAATCCGCTTCATACGAGGCGATCATCCCGCGCGCTGTATCCTCAACGTTTTTGAGGGAATCATACCGTGTGGATTCATTCAGTTTACGCAGATCGTAATCCACTCGATTGCGCCAGGCGCGGATTCCTGTTGGTGAGAATGTAAGTACGACTAACAGTATGACGCAAATAACGATTATCCCTGTAGCGCGTTTCGTTTCATCAGTCATTTAAGTTCACCTCATACCGTACGATCGGGCTGTCAACGTGCATGGGAATGTCGCTGAACAGGTACTCGCCCGTCCACTCGATATAGTTGCCGCTTGGTGTGAAAAAGAATATACCGTTGTCGTTCACGCCATAGCTGCCGTCTACGTCGGCTAGCCATTTGTTGAGATACGTAACCGTTCTACCCCCATTCTTTTCGTAGAATTCAGAATCTGGAGTTAAAAACGAATTCAGACTGGACACCTTCCCGTCAACTG
>BNUH01000317.1 GCA_025997215.1 Clostridia bacterium | reverse complement strand
ACTGATAATGGCTATGGGAAATATCTTCCGGGGCGACTTTGGATTGTTCTATATCGTCACGCGTAATTCTGGGCGGTTGTATCCGGTGACGGACATCATCGACACCTATATCTATAGAGGGTTATCTAACTTGGGGAACCTGGGCATGTCATCAGCGGCAGGGCTGTATCAATCCGCCGTCGGGCTGATACTGGTGTTTGCCGTCAACGCGATTGTCAACCGTATCGATCCGGAAAGCGCTATGTTCTGAACGTGCCAAACATGCGAGAAAGGCGGGGAACCAAATGATGCAAGCGGGCACGCGTTTCCAGCGTCTATCCCATGGATGGAATGCTGTATTCACAACATTATTATGTTTGTATTCCTTGATGATGGTCATTCCGCTTGTGCTTGTCGTGATCGTCTCTTTCTCGAGCAAGACGTCCATCACGCAGGTTGGGTACGCTTTTATTCCGGCAGAATGGTCGATTTCGGCATATACATACCTCTTCAAGATAGGGAGTCAGGTATGGGATTCCTTTGTGATCACTGTGTTTTATACGATCGTTGGCACGCTGATGAGTTTAATCATCACCAGCCTGTACGCCTATGTGATCGCCCAGCGGCGGTTTTCTGGACATCGTTTCTACACATGGTTTCTATTCTTTACGATCTTATTCTCCGGTGGATTGGTTCCAACGTACATTCTGTGCACGCGATATCTGCACATCAATGACACAATTTGGGTATACTTGCTGCCGTCTATGATCAGCGCCTACAACACTATCATTTTACGCACGTTCATCCGGACGTCCATTCCGGATGCGCTGTTCGACGCGGCGCGTATTGACGGTGCAGGACATTTCACTGTATTCATCCGGATTGCGCTGCCGCTGGCTAAGGCGGGGATAGCGACCATCGCTCTATTTAACGTCGTCGGCAGATGGAACGATTGGTTTACCGCTTTACTATACATTAATAACCCGAAGCTGGTTCCGCTTCAATCCATGCTGCAGAAAATACAAGATAAGATCGATTTCATCCGGCAGAACGCGTCGATT
>BNUH01000316.1 GCA_025997215.1 Clostridia bacterium | reverse complement strand
GAGCAGACCAGCGCGTCGCGCGTAGTCAGCATGGCGGCGCTGGCGGTTGCGGCTGCGATGGTATTATTGCCCACCGGAAATATATTGAATGATACGCTGGCGTCCTTTGCCGAGAAGGTTCGGCGCGTGGCGTACGACTACCTGTTCTACGACGAACCGCGCACGATCTACTCTATCCAGTATGATGGATTCCAGCCGCTGGGCACGCGGCTGGGCGGTCCCGTCAATGCGCCTTCCGAGCGCGAGGTTATGCGCGTAGAGACATCTAAGACGCTGCTTCTGCGCGGCGTGACGAAGGATTCCTACACCGGGCGGTCGTGGGAGGATAGGACGCTCTCATCCCGGCGTTACTTATACGTTGATCCGCGCTGGCGATCCGTGTCGAATTCTGGATAAAACGGCGCTCGTCAAGCGTCTATTAAGCGATTCATAAAACTATTACCGGGAGGTACCGCCGTGCAGCAGCCGCGCCGTCTGATCCGCGCGCTTCAACAGAATATCGGGCAGGTCATCGTCGGCAAGGCCGATGTGGTCGAGCTGGTGCTCATCGCGCTGCTGTGCCGCGGGCACGTGCTCATCGAGGATGTGCCGGGCGTGGGCAAGACGACGCTGGCCACGCGGATGAAGAATCGATCCATCTGCGCCTCGGGCAGCGGGTATGTGCCGACAAATTCCACGGGATTCTGCGTGGCCAACACGATAAACGGCTTAGGCAGGGGATACGTCACGCCGTCAACGGTGACCTGGGTTTCCTCCATCACTTCCAGCAGGCTGGATTGGGTTTTAGGCGAGGTGCGGTTGATCTCGTCGGCCAGTACGATTTGGGACATGACCGCGCTGGGTTTGAATTCCATCGCCCCCGACTGAAAATTCACCACGGTAAAGCCCGTCACGTCTGATGGCATCACGTCCGGCGTGAACTGGATACGCTTGAACGAGCAATCCAGCGACCGCGCCAGCGCGCTGGCCAGCGTCGTCTTGCCCACGCCCGGCACATCCTCGATGAGCACGTGCCCGCGGCACAGCAGCGCGATGAGCACC
>BNUH01000315.1 GCA_025997215.1 Clostridia bacterium | reverse complement strand
GGTAGAGGAGCGCGTTCGCCAATATTCAACTGCGGCGCCTCTGAAACGGTTGTACCCACACCGTGACCAAGAAGGTGTGTAAACGCATGCCCATATCCCGCCTTCTCAATGACAGCGCGGGCGGCTGCGTCCGCTTCATGACCTGTAACTCCAATCTGAGCAGATGAAATCCCTGCACGCTGCGCGTTCAGCACCACATCATAGACGGTGCGCATCTCATCAGTCGCGAAACCTACAGCAAAGGTACGTGTCATGTCTGAAGCATAATTGTCTTTCCACATACCAAAATCAAGCGTCACAAAATCGCCCTGTTCTATAACACGCTCACTCGGCCGTCCGAGCGGCTTGCTGGTATTTGAACCCGACAATGCGATAACGGGGAACGCCAGCTCTTCAGCGCCTTCACGGTACATGGCAATGGCGATCTCACGCGCGATCTCAAATTCTGATACGCCCGGGCGTACAAAGGTTAGTACTGATTCGAGAGCGCGTTCAGATAGACGCTGTGCTGTCTCGATTTTCTCCGCTTCCCACGCATTCTTGTGAACACGCAGCGATTCCACCAACTTGCCGGACGGTACCAACTTCGCGGGCAATAGCTCATGCAGCATATCCAGGCGTGACACGACTGTGGTATGCGCTTCAAATCCTATTGTCCCATAACCTGCTTTTTCGACTGTTTGCCGCAGCAGAGGGAAATATTCAGAAAGGTTCTGCGCTATTGTCAGCTCATACCCGACATGGGCAGCACGCTCAGTCGCCAACTCTGCGTATCGTCCGTCTGTGATGAAGAATGATTCACCGCGCGCACCTACGACGAGTATCCCGCCCGACGAGCGGAATCCTGTTAAGTACGCGCGGTTTGTGCGTGAAGGCTGATCGATGAGCAATGCGTCTAAACCGCGTTCAGAAGCAGTCTCGCTACATCATTTGGCAAGGATTCGATTGTTGTGCATCGGCTGCTGGACGAGGCTGGCGTAAAGTATGACGCGCATAATAGCCATACTACCGTTGATCCGCCTGAATTAGTGCAATTTGGGCGT
>BNUH01000314.1 GCA_025997215.1 Clostridia bacterium | reverse complement strand
AACGAAATTTTGAAACGTTTATACTTTTGAAAGTGTGCAACCGCAAAATTTAGGTCATGGGTTCGAATCCCACCAATAGAAAAGCCAGCCAAATCCCAGTAATTGGCATGGTAAATACTGGATATCTTGCGCCGAAAAATCCTTATATTGCTTGATAAAATGACACCGAACTGGGTATCTTTACCAAGTCCGGCGTTGCTCTATTCCAGAGCGAACGGTGTGCAAGCGATTGAGGGAGCCAAACTCATCGGCATTCAAGAATGTGGCATAGTTAAATATAAGAGCTTTTTTACTCACTGCAGGATAGGTTAATACTGAAATACGAAAACATCCTTATTTACACCTACTCCAGAGCGGATGGTGTGTGTTATTCACTCAATTTTACAGCAGTGAAACGTTAATGGGAGCGAACGTGTGCATTTCCTCTCACACAGAGCGCAAGAAAATCGCCGCTCACGCGGCGATTTTTTCATACAATCTCGTATGGTCAGCGCTGACTTTAATCTTTCTTTTTTAACGCCCATGCGGTGTATGTGGAGTACGGGCGAAACCCTATACTGTAATAAAACTGCTGGTTCGATCCCACGTATACACGTTTTGCACCGAGCATCCCACAACGTTTGATGGCCTCCAGCACAACCACACGCCCAAGACCCATTTTTCGGTATGCTGGATCGGTCGCTAAAGGTTCCAGCAATGCGCTTGGACATGCGTCATCCTGCCACATGCCGCAGAAAGAAGCAAAATCTCCGTTCGGAGCGATAGCGGCAATTTTCAGGGTTAAATTGACATGAGGACGGAACATCTGAGAATCACAATTCAACCTCTTTTTTTCGTCATATTGGTACAAACCTTCTCCTTTGATCTCATGATCAAACCCTTTCCAGAATACTTGACCAATCTTGAAAGCATCATAATGTTCGGCAAGGCTTACGATTGAAAAACCTTCCGGTACTGTATATGAAATCGCGTTTGGATCGTCTACAATGTAAATGGCGTTGCATTCTTTTTGCTGCGTTGGTATCAAGCCGCGTTTCATAGCGATGCT
>BNUH01000313.1 GCA_025997215.1 Clostridia bacterium | reverse complement strand
AAAATATCAGCAGTACGTAGTATGCTGGAAGCTAAGCCGCGCGTTTCGCTTGGCTTCTTCCCGACACCGTTATATAAACTTGAGCGTCTTTCGGAATTGCTTAACATTTCGCTATATATTAAGCGGGATGACTTTTCTGGTATGAGCCTTTTCGGAGGTAATAAGATCCGCAAGCTGGAATATCTGATGGGCGATGCCGTCGCTAAGGGCTGTGATACCGTCTTTACATACGGTGCGACACAGTCCAACCACGCGATGCAGACCGTCACCGCTTGCCGCCGAGTCGGTCTGACTCCCATACTATACTTGAACGCATATGTAAAGCCGGATGAAAACGATATCCGTTCCAATATGCTGCTTGACCGCATACTCGGCGCGGAGATGTATATCGTTGAAGGAACTGCCGATGAGACTGAAGCGGATACCGAGGAACGTTGCTTCGCACTAGGTAAGGCGCACGCAGAGTTGCTGGAAGCGCGGGGGCATAAATGTTATGATATTCCGCTTGGCGGCGCGAGCCATATCGGTTCAACAGCATTCATTGGCGGATACTGTGAGTTGCAGGAACAGTGTATTGATCTGGGAATCGAACCGGATTATATCTTTACCGCGACAGGCACAGGCGGTACACTTGCCGGTCTGACTGCCGGGCATAGTCTTTTAGGTGCTAAGGCGAATGTGATTGCCGTGGCAGTGAGCCATAAAGCGCCTGAATATGAGACAAAGTGCGCAAAGCTCGCCAATGAGTGTCTGGGATGGCTGGGCAGCGACACATGCGTATCCGCTGGTGACTTCACAGTGGATCGCGATTATTTCGCACCCGGTTATGAACAGCCGAATGAAGCGGCGACAGAAGCCATCCGACTGCTGGCAAGGACCGAAGGACTTTTAACTGATCCAGTTTACACAGGCAAAGCATTCGCAGGATTGACCGGCCACATTCGCAGCGGAAAGATTGCCACGGGCAGTACTGTCGTGTTCTGGCATACCGGCGGCGCAACAGCTTTGTTTGCTGAAAAGGAAATCCTGGGTTCACTCGCGGTTATGGAATAGTA
>BNUH01000312.1 GCA_025997215.1 Clostridia bacterium | reverse complement strand
CGCCGCCGAAATCATGATGATGAAGCAAGGTCGCCTTGTTAGTCGAGGCGACGCACAGAGCATTATAGGTGTTATCGCTGACAGCGTTTGGGAAGCGACAGTCGCGCCTGATGTCGCGGACAAGATAAGCGCGGAAATGATTGTAGGGAATATACGGCATGAGGGCGATTCGGTACATCTGCGGATTTTATCGGACAAAAAGCCTCTGGAGAACGCAGTTCATGTCGCACCCAATCTTGAGGATTTATACCTGTATTACTTTAAGGAGGAAACCGAATAATGCGTACACTGATTAGATTTGAACTGAAAAAAATGATGAACGGGCGTATCTTTTGGATATTGCTTTTGGTTTTCGCGGCGTTTGTGGCTTTAGATTTCATTACAACCACATTCAGATATACAGTCTATGACGCCAATCTGAACGAACTGACCGGTCTTAGCGCAATTCAATATGACCGTGACCAACAAAACCAATATGCCGGTCAGTACAGCGATAAAGAGACACGGGAAATAGCGGACAAGGACTTTGGAATTTTCGACATACCCATGCCCGAATATCAATTAGTCGAGGATGAAAATCCCGACAAAGCTCCACAGCTCTCAGATGAGTTTTACTGGAAATATGCTCGTCCATATGAAGCCGTATGGTATGGGGCAATGCGACAAAATCACTTCGACGAAATGATTTTCCCGACATTGAGGTCGGGGGATTTAACATATCTATATCAAGGTTCAATGCTAAGGTTTTCTACGTTCAATACTAATATATTCCCATCCCCTGGTGAGGACACATTGGAAGCACAAAGGCTGTTTTCCATGTATGAAAAAGTTGAAAAACCTTTAACAATTGAATTTACCAAAGGTCCGGAAAACTTGTTAATTCCCTTGAAAGCATATTGCTGTTCCCAGGCATCGCAATCCTTATCATATGTTTATCGACCATCTATTCAAAAGAGTATTCGACGAACTCCGCGCCGATTGTGCTGACGACAAAGTATGGAAAGACCAAGCTTATAAAAAGCAAACTCATCGCAGCTTATTTGTTCGCAAGCGGCTTATTTTT
>BNUH01000311.1 GCA_025997215.1 Clostridia bacterium | reverse complement strand
TTCCCTAATACCTACGCATTCGATCTTCATGACATTCCAGAGCGGCAGAGGGACTGGGCAGACCATCTACGTGGCGCTGCTTTATCCCTATCAAGGCATCACACCCTCCGCTATGGTATAGACGCTAACATCTATGGTGAGCTACCTATAGGCGGTCTATCCTCGTCCGCAGCTGTAATCATAGCGTTCATCTCTGCATTGGCCGAGGTAAATGGTATAGAACTCCAGCCCGCAGAGATGATCAATTTATCGTTACAAGCTGAAAATAATTATGTAGGCGTATCTTGTGGTAAATTAGATCAATCATGTATCACTTATAGTAGAGCAAACAATCTATTATACTTAGATACTAAAGATGGTACGTACCAACTTATTCCGTGTAACCCATCCACACCGCCGTTTGAGATAACCATCTTCTTCAGTGGGATAGAGCGTACTTTAGCAGATTCAGCGTTTAATATGCGAGTGGATGAATTGAAGTCTGCCGCCTATGCGTTGATGGCATACGCCAACATTCCTATGGTAAGTTCTCTGAAGCAAGACTTCGTTATGTACCTAGAGATGTTTTTGACTCATATAAAGACAGGCTCCCAACCAACTGGATGAAACGTGCAACACATTTTTATACTGAATTTGAACGAGTACAGCAGGGAGCAGAGGCCTGGAAGATCGGCGACATTAGACGCTTCGGTCAGCTCGTTTTTGAATCAGGGCACTCGTCGATATTCAATTATGAGACAGGCTCGCCTCAGTTAAAAAAACTGTACGACATCATGCTTGATACTTATGGGGTATACGGTGGCAGGTTCAGCGGCGCTGGATTCAAAGGTTGCTGTATGGCGCTTATTGATCCTAAGTATAGAGAACAGATAGAGGAACGGGTTGAGCAAGAGTACCTGGATGCTTTTCCTGAGTTGAGAGGTAAATACTCTACTCATTTCTGCCAAACTGCCGATGGGGTTATGCATCAAAGATTCACACAAGGTAAAGCTGATGTGGATATGACGGAAAATGCTTTGGTTATATAACAAAATTTTCCTTGACAACCTCGCCACGGTTTGATAATGTGTG
>BNUH01000310.1 GCA_025997215.1 Clostridia bacterium | reverse complement strand
CTTCTTTGAACTTCTCGACTAATATATCAGATAACGCGCTCAAGAACACATTCTGGCGTTGCATTCGTTCCTCATTCGTGCCACTGCCTACATCCATTCTTCTGCGCACAAACTGTTCAGTCTGCATGCCCTGAAGGGTTATTGTAGCGCCCGGCACCCACGAAGGATCGATCATTGTTAAATCGTCATTTACTTGAACAGTAACTCCGCCTACTACATCATTCATCTTTGATATAGCTCCCAGATCGAATGCCAGAAAGAAATCCACCTTACTATTAGGGAATAGCCTCTTCACCGCTTTGGCTGTCAACTCCGCGCTCTGCTCACGCCCATCGCCAAAGCTGAACGCCAAACTCACTCGATCTTGCCTGGTTCCAGCGTAATCACCCAATATACCGAGTACTTGTATGTCGGTGATTGAGTCGCGATCTATGTTTAGTCTGGTGATGGTGTGTTTGTCCTTATCAACAACGACCAGCATCACAAAATCGCTTTGTCCATGATACCGATACCCAGGATTCGCTTCCTGCGTATCAAGTGTTCTGTCAATACCTAGGAACAAAACACTTAGGATATTGTTTTTGGGTTTGAATTGTTTACCGTTATATATTAGTCCTGATTGTATTACCGGTCGAGTATTGAACTCTTCAAGCTCTAATGCTATCTGCTTATCTTTTTCGATTTTTTTATATATGCTTATGCCGCCTACAGCGGCAATCACCAACAAAAGAACCACCACGACTAACTTTTTTCTACTCATTTGTTATTTCCCCGCGCTTCGCCATTTGAAGATTACTCTACCTTCAATAACAGTCACCACCATATGTCCACAACTCAAGCGCTGAGCGCAATCCGCGGCCGCAACGTGGGTGTTGCTTCTTGACTAGAATAAACAATGTTTACTCTTGTCTTTCGTGCATGTTTGAGTACAAAAGGTACGCATTTCCTCCACGGGGTATTGACATGTCTTAACAAAGGTGGTAAACTCCATCTTGTCGAAATAAGCGGAACCTTCCGTAAGAGATATACAAGAAACCAGACGGAAGGTTGTTCGTTCTACTGGTCGATGGAGGAATCTGACAG
>BNUH01000309.1 GCA_025997215.1 Clostridia bacterium | reverse complement strand
GTTCAAACGATTCGGTTCGTGTGCCCGTTGCGGAGAAGACACAGCTGGAAGCCAGAGATTCATAATAGCCACTGGACGAATTGTACAACATCGGCGAGAACCCGACCGCGCGGCTGCTGACGCTGGCTGATATCGTGAGTGCCGCGCCAGTCAGAGTAGCTCCCGTTGGAGCGAGACTGCCAGACAACGAGAGGTTCATGATATTGGTCGTCTGGCCTGAAATAACCTGCATACTGGAAGTAGGATATCCCTGATATGTTACGGTTCCGTTCGCCACGGCAGTTGCCCTCCAGTATTATTGATATACTGCGCTGACGAGTGAGTTAATAAGGCCACAGAGCACAGGGTTCGTTCGGGTATCGGTTATGTTTTCAGATGGAATAGTTATCGCCCCAGCTGGAACGAGTACATCAGCGATGCCCAGCTCATAGGTCGAGGAATTGCGCGTCAACGAGGGAGCGGCGGGCTGAGGATTCGGCGCACCAAGTAGGATGGCGATGGTCATTTGCCTATCAGGTAAGCTCCAGCGAACGACGACGCGGTCAATTCGTGGGTTCGCGCCATGCGCTGTTGCGAGCGTTAATTCCAGCGGCGACGTATTCACAAGCAGATAGCCGTTCACGAAAGCCGATCCCGCCGCCACGTTTACCTTCATGCCACTGCCCGAAGTAACGAGCAGGTTATCAGGTGCAGCGTAAAAGACGCCGTTGGATACGAGCTGACCGAAGTACTGAGCGAAATCGGACGCATCGTATATTCTGTCAGAACCGTTACTATTGAAGAACATACTCTTGATCAAAGCGAAGCCTCCTTTAACCGTTGTACGAATGTAAGCATTCCACGCCCGAATACAGCATCGATACTCAAACCAGACGCGTCATACGATTCTGTTATCTCAGTAATCCGCGTCTGCATCGACACACCCCAGCGGCGCGCTTGGACAGTAACGATGCTACTGTTGTGAGGCTGGGCTTGATTCTCAGGCTTGGTTATGAGAAAATGAACGAGGGTGAAACCTATGGTAGGCGGATTACCGCACGATCAACGCATTCCAAAGGCGCGAGAGTGGGTTTCGTCGTATACA
>BNUH01000308.1 GCA_025997215.1 Clostridia bacterium | reverse complement strand
TACAACCATAAACCAGACGATCACAATAACAACACCAAAGGCGCTTAGTGAGAAGGAGATGTCGCGCGAACTGCGCAATCTGAACCGACAGCTCGCGCTCGAATATTGAGGTAGCTATGGAATTCACATACATTAATGCCAATGGAGTGACAATGGTGTTCAAACAGTCGCCGCCGTACTTCATCAACAAAATAGATGGAACCGGTAATGTTAGTAATAACACCATAACATTCAGAGCACCGGACCATGACGGCGCTTTTTTCGTTGGCGCGACACGGGATATGCGCAATATCACCATCGAGGGAGCGATAATAGCCGATAGCACAGACGAGGCTTACTCGCTGCGCCGTGGTTTGATTGGGCTGTTCACTCCGAAACAGCCCGGTACGCTGGTGTTTCGTGACCGAAAGATATCCTGTGTAGTCGACGATGTGAAGTTTGTCGCCTCAGCGAGAGAACGTCTGCCGCGTTTCCTTATCTCGCTTTTGTGTCCGTCGCCATATTTCGAGGCGTTGGATTCGGTTTTGGCTGAACTGGCGTTGTGGCAGCCGCTGTTCAAGTTCCCGCTTAATATCCCAGAGATCGGTATTGAAATGGGCTCGCGCATGCCCAACCAGATAATTGAACTGATAAACGCAGGTGATGTGCCATGCGGTTGTGAAGTCCGGTTTCGCGCGTTGGGTATAGTCGTGAATCCAGAACTGCGAAACGTGGAAACAGGTGAGTATGTACGAGTAAACCGGACTATGACGGCAGGTGAGGAGATCCATATACACACCCACTTCGCCGGCAAGCGTGTCGTCAGCGTAATGGGCGATAGTACAACAAACATCTTCTCGCAGCTGGATACGGGCAGCACCTTCCTTCGGTTTGATACTGGCTCGAATGAACTGCGATATGACGCCGCGCTGGGGCTTGACATGCTTGAAGTGAGCCTTTTATATGCGCCCAGGTTCGCGGGAGTTTGATTATGGAAGCATATGTTTATGATCACGATCGGCAGCTGGCTGGTATTATAGAGAGCTTTGAATATTTCAAATGGACCCGTCGATATAGCAAGGCGGGTTCTTTCGTTTTAAAGGCGATT
>BNUH01000307.1 GCA_025997215.1 Clostridia bacterium | reverse complement strand
GGTGGTGCTGCCATACTTCCCGGTGCGGAAAAGTTATACGGACAGCGGCATCGGCGTGGATATCCATGAGGATACGCTGGCCGTGGATAATCGGAATAACATCGTCTCCCACCGCTACATCGATCAGCTTGACACGCCCGACAAGGTAGAGGCGCTGAAGATTCCCGTACTGGAGTATGATGCGGAGCTGAACGCCCGCCGAGTTGCCGAGGCGGAGGAATTGTTTGACGGTATACTGCCCGTGAAGCTGGTCGGCCACGCCATATATTACTCGCCGTGGGATACGATCGGCATGCTGCGCGGCGTTGAGAATTGCCTGATCGATATGGCCGAGCGCCCAGAATTCATCCACCAAACGATCCAGAAATTCACCCAGATTGGAACGGGGCGGCTGGATCAGGTGGAGCGGCTGGGCCTGCTGGAGACGGATATTGACTGCATCCATTGCACGCCGCCGTTCACGAGCGCGACGCCCGCCGAGGATTACACAGGTGGACCGTATAGGCTGAAGGATGTGTGGTTCAGGGGGATGGCGCAGCTGTTTTCGGCGGTGTCGCCAGCCATGCACGAGGAATTTGACCTACAGTATATGCGCCCGCTGATGGAGCGGTGCGCGCTGACGTATTACGGCTGCTGTGAGCCGCTTGACCGGGTCATCCCATTCCTCAAGAAAACCAAAAACCTGCGCAAGATAGGCGTTAGCCCGTGGGCGAATGTGAGATCATCCGCCGAACAGATCGGCGGGGCTTACGTATTCGCGCGCAAGCCCAACCCGGCGCAGGTCGCGGGGACACTGGATGAAGCGGAAATCCGGCGGGATATTCAGGAATCGGTGGACACCTGCCTCGCCAACGGCTGCCCGTATGAGTTCGTGCTAAAGGACATCAGCACAGTCAGCTATAAGCCGCAAAACCTGATCGAGTGGGTGCGGATCGTGGAGGACGTGCTGGATCGCATCTATGGTTAAGCAGTTTCCACAGCGCTTTCCTGATTAAGTCCACGGGGATCACGACGACGGACAGCGCGGCGATGAACGCCAGCTGCTGCAGCGTCAGCCCGTATCCCCTGAACAGCGCGCCGCCGACATACACCAGC
>BNUH01000306.1 GCA_025997215.1 Clostridia bacterium | reverse complement strand
GCTCGTTACGCAGGAACGATTGGAAATGGGATCTGACGACGGATCCGATTCAGGAACACTGGTGACTATCGACGACGCCATCTGGGTCGGCGAACAGCTGCGTCGTCCTTGCCGCGGCCTTCAAATAATGCCGACAACTCCTGCGGCAGCGAGTGCCGACGCAGCTGTTCGCCGACCCAGATGGCGTCGTCGATAGTCACCAGTGTTCCTGAATCGGATCCGTCGTCAGATCCCATTTCCAATCGTTCCTGCGTAACGAGCCCCCCTTTCGTTCGCGTTTGCTATATTTACCGCTCAACCTACCGCGTTTCTCATATTCCAGTTTTTTCCTGCGAGCCTCTTTCTCTTTGGCGCGCCAATCATCCATTAAATTCCTCCCTTCCACTGCCCACCTCACCCACCCTATCGCATCACTCCGAAGTGTTCACATTAAGCATTGACAGCGCGGCCTTAGCATCGTCGATGAAGGGTACCTGGCCCAGCAGCAGCTCATCCGGCACCAACCCCCTCAACGCATTGAGCGCTTGCGCCTCCTCCAGCGCGTTAACGGGCAGGCTGCGGTTGAATATGATCTGCACTCGTTCCGGATCGAGCGCGGCCTCGCCCTTCATAGAGAGTACCCGCGCCGCCAGCCTCAAGCGCGACCGCAAACCCTCGCGGAACCACCGCTCCTTCACCCGCGTTAGCTGTTCGAATCCCATCAGCTTGTACCGCATAGCGACGCCGCTGACATTCCCCGCGAATTGCGCGTCGGACATATCCGGCACCATCGCCAGCCGATGCATATCCGTTCGGATCGAATCTGCCAGCACCTGCGCGTCGGCCTCGTTCAGCCGTTTGGTCAGCCATTCGACCCGCGCGTCACGATCGGGCAGCGCGATGGCCTGATCCTCCCGCAGCCGCCGGCCGATGGGCCGCTTGTCGCCCGGCTCGTCGCTGGGCGCGAACCCGCTCACCCCGGTGAATACCAGCAAACTCTCCGCGAGGGTTTGCGGTCGCGCTTGAGGCTGGCGGCGCGGGTACTCTCTATGAAGGGCGAGGCCGCGCTCGATCCGGAACGAGTGCAGATCATATTCAACCGCAGCCTGCCCGTTAAC
>BNUH01000305.1 GCA_025997215.1 Clostridia bacterium | reverse complement strand
CTGAATCTGGTTCATAACCGCAGCCTGTGGACTGCCTGTCTTGATGGGCAGCCAAACGAATGACGGCACATCAAACGTGGCTACGGCATCATGGGCATTGATCAACGCAACGACCTCGTCGAGCGCAGTCCGGATTTCCTTGATATGAAAAACCCAGTTCTTTATTTGACATAGCCATGCGACTACTGGCTCTGCCCATACCACCAGAGGTAATCCATAATATTTGCGTACCACATTAACAGCCGTGCGGATTGTCAGGATGTCAGTTGCCTTGACACGCTGTTTGGCTGTGATTATACTAAATGGCGAGGCGAGGATTGTGAACGCCGCGTTCTTGTTGGCGCTTTCACGATTGGATGCCGGATCAAAGCTCCTGATCTGCACGACACGGGTACCTTGTGTTAATGTGTCCATCTGGTAAATCGAGCTAACACCGTTGACGAGCAAGCCGCTGACGGAATACCGATCGGGGTTAGCAGCGCTGTCAACCCAGTCGGCGCTAGATACCTTGACCCTTAACGATTGTGTGCGTCCGTCTGGTATGCCGCCAGTTGTAAGCAGGAACCGTGGGTTTACGTTATAAGTCGAACTGTTCGATATAGGAGCGGTTATGACCGGGGTGTTTGGTACGGTAGTCCTGCGGACGGTATTGCTTATAACGTAGCTGGACATCGTGTCCAGTACGTCTGTCACAGCTAGGCGGTAGCGAGTGTACATCCCGACGGTGTTCGAGGCGACAACCTCCGCCGTGCCCGACGCTGCGTTGGATACGATAGTCGCGACCATGCTGTACACAGACCAAGTCATTTGATCTGCCGAGGTGCTCTGCTGGATTATGTGGTTCTTGATCGTGCTGGTGCTCGCGACCGAACCGCTCCATGACAAAGTTACGATTGGGGTTTCGTACAGCGACGGTACTGCAGTAAATACAATCGGCCCAACGGGTTGTGTGTTTCTTCGGACACTGTTTGATGTTATGGCCCAGTCTGAATAGTAAGTCGCGCCAGCGGCGCCGCAAGTACGTATACGATAACGACGGTAAGAGCCGCGCGTTTCGGACGGGCTGACGGAGACGCTGCCGGATGTGGACGATGATAACAC
>BNUH01000304.1 GCA_025997215.1 Clostridia bacterium | reverse complement strand
CTGGGCGACAAGATCCCTGCATCTTACCTCTATCAGCTGCTCAGGCGGCTTGAGCAGGGGGATGAGGAAGCGAGCCCGGCAGTGTTTTCTACTGCCTGGGACAGCGAGGCTTATAATACGGTATCAGGCCAGTCGTCCAACAACAGCCTCCGCATGAGCGACGATTTTATGAAGGCTGTGCTGGACGATGCTGACTGGAATCTTAACGGAAGGGTTACCGGCAAGGTTGAGGAAACAATCAAGGCCCGGAAAATTTGGGACGAAGCTGCGCGCTCGGCCTGGGCTTGCGCGGACCCGGGCCTGCAATACCACACCACCATTAATGACTGGCACACCTGCCCCGAAGGCGGGGAGATTCGGGCGTCCAATCCCTGTTCTGAATATATGTTCCTTGATGATACGGCATGTAATCTGGCCTCCATCAACCTGGCGCTTTTCTATGACAAAAAAACCAAAATTTTTAATGTTGAAGCTTATCTCCACGCAATCCGCATTTGGACTACCATACTCGAAATTTCCGTGGTAATGGCCCAGTTCCCTGCGCCTAAAATCGCAGAACTTTCTTACGAGTACCGTACCCTGGGGCTGGGTTATGCCAATTTGGGGAGCCTCCTCATGGTGATGGGTCTGGCCTACGATTCTGCCGAAGGGCGGGCTGTGGCAGGGGCGCTTTCGGCGCTGCTTACAGGCGAGGCCTACGCCCAGTCGGCGCGTATGGCCAAGGGGCTGGGGCCGTTTTTGCGGTACAAGGAAAACGCCTCCCACATGCTTAAGGTTATACGCAATCACCGGCGGGCCTGCAACAATGCCCCGGCTGCTGAATATGAAAAAATTAACACTGTTCCTGTTAGTATTGATGCTGCTAAATGCCCGCCTTATCTTCTGGATGCGGCGAAACAGGCCTGGGATAGGGCCCTCGATCTTGGGACACAGCACGGCTTCCGCAATGCCCAGGTAAGCGCTATTGCGCCTACAGGAACCATTGGCCTCCTCATGGATTGCGATACTACCGGCGTAGAGCCGGACTTTGCGCTGGTAAAATTCAAGAAGCTTGCCGGGGCATTGTTGCAGGCCCGCCGGTGATTGCGTATAACCTTAAGCATGTGGGA
>BNUH01000303.1 GCA_025997215.1 Clostridia bacterium | reverse complement strand
TCTGGCCCGCAGCCACAGTATCCTTGGCCCACTGATCGGTTGTAGGGGATACATTCGCGCCCGCTATGGACTTGCCAACGCCAGCCGCCGCGGCCTGTACCTCACCCAACGCCGATACCATCGCGCCAGCGCCGCTGGTATCCGCGCGCAATACTAGGTTGATTAACAAATCCCCGACGGATGCCATAGTCTGCCCCCTCTACATCAACGCTTTTGCGAATTCATCAGCCGCCATAGGCTCCTGCGACCAATCGACCTGTTTTTTCTTTTTCGGGTTTACGATCCGCGCGTACTCCTCAAAGATCCCATCAATTTCGTCAATGTAGAAGTCCTCAAAGAGCGCGCGCTTGCTGATCCCGATTCGGAGCCCGGCTGCGATAATTCGGGCGAGCCACTTTCCGTCATGCCGCGCCACACCCGCGTCAACGCGTGTATGGCCCCCGTAAAATTTAGCAGGTTGTTAACTTCGATCCATGCGTCAGCAATCTCAAGGATTCCATCCAGGCCAACAGCGGGATCGCTGTATAACTGTTCCGCCGGGATCTCGGTCACGTCCGCAATAAAGTCGATAACGAACCTCGGCGCGGCCATCAAAGCAGCAGTCAGCCACTCGGACACGGTTGGATTAAGCCCGCCCATGCGTATCTCATCCAGCGACTTGCCCGGGAAGCATGCCTTCACCAGTTCGTCAGGCAGGTATTTCAGTTTCTCCAGCGCGCACAGCATCCGTCCGATCGGCGCGCGCTCTACCTTGTAGCCGCGCACCGATAGCGTCTTGGGTAATGATGAACCGTTATCAGACATGTTGATACCCTCCAAATTATATTGTGCTATATTGCGATCCGCATAAGCCACATCCCGAGCGCGCCTGTGCCAGCATTTACCAGCGAACCCAGGTAAGTCGCGCAGTAATCCGTGCGTGCGCCGCCGTTACCGCCAGCGGCCACGCCCGACGATGCTGCCATCATGTAAATCTTTGTAGAGTTGTAACCGTACACCGTGTCCGGCGCTTTAACGGGCAGGAATGTACAGCCCGTCTTGCCCCTGCCCGGCGTTGCAGCAGTCGCGCCCACCCCCTCCGTAACCGTGCCATACTCATGCGCCGCATCGCCGAATAGCTGGTATGTGCTGCC
>BNUH01000302.1 GCA_025997215.1 Clostridia bacterium | reverse complement strand
TACACGTCCGTGATGTCCAGCAGCAATCCCGCTTGCATCAGCTGGCGGAACTGGATGTAATTGCACTTGAATGCGTCCGGCAGTGTGCCTGATGCGATCGTCATATTCAGTTTCGTATCGTATTGAGCGCCGCTTCGGTCTGGAAGGTACGATCCGCCCGTCACTGGCATTCTACAACACGCCGGACGAGGTCGATAAGATGGTCAGCATACTGATGCGCCAGGCGCGGTAACAGCACAGGTTTTGCCATGAAAACTGAATAGGCAGAGTGCGCGCCGCCGTGCTAGTCGAGCAGGCGGGGTGCATTTTGCCATAGCATCGACGACGGATTTGCTTTTATGATTCGCCGTCTGTGTGCAGCCACCAACCCACACCATATTTGTCGGTGACATTCGCTCCGACTTTTGCCCAAGGATAACTATCGATTTTTGCACTCTTTGCATCTTTTGCGAGTATTTCATATGCACGGCGCAATTCTTCTTCGTCACCATAATGAACGCATGCCCCGCCGGGAACATCGCCCGGTGAAATCATTACATTCATATCGTAAAAATCCATGCCCAAATGCAAAGCGTTTTCAGAATCGGCGAAATCCTCCCAAGTTTTTACAGCGCCAAACGCGCGGCTATATAACTCAAGCGCCTCACGCCTTTCATCGTTGCTTTCGCCAAAGCAAAAGCACATCCACACATGTGGTTTTTGTGACATTTTTCGTTCCTCCTACCTCATAGTTACCTCGGTGATTATTTGTACAACCTCGTCCATATTTGCGGCATATTTGCGCAATCTGTCCACAATGGGTTTGCGTTTTTCCGAGTCCTGCATAACTTCGCCAAGATTGTCCATCACCATCCTGCAACAGCCGCTAAACGCATAGTTTTCACCGCGCATATCTACGTGAATCGGCTGAATTTTCGGGATGATGTTGCTTTGTTTTGCGTCCATAGGTTATGTCCCCTTATCGATAGTGGCGCGGACAATACACGCGGGTATGCGTAAGAATCCATATAATATTCTACCATGCGACAGCGCCTTGCGCAAGCGCCATTTCTTCAAGAATCGAGACTAAAGGACAGAAAGGCAGATCCTGAGCAACGCTGGGGCAAACGGCCGGAAGAGACTTCTGACCGTTTGTGATTAT
>BNUH01000301.1 GCA_025997215.1 Clostridia bacterium | reverse complement strand
GTGCACGACGATTGCGGCTGGGGGTGTCCAATCTCAACGGCATTTTCAGCGTATTGTCAATCGACGGTACGCAGACTTTTATATCTGACAAACTGCGGAACTTGACGCACCCTTGCCTCATTTCTCCGACCCAACTGTCCAATTTTTTGCGCCGTGTTCAACTATCGCTCCAGCGCAAACATTTCGTTTATCAACTCAAGCCCGACTGCCGCTGGGCTTTTTCCTCGGTCTTACTTTTTATCGATTGACTTGAGTACCTCTATTATGTAGTCTCTTATATGCTGCCAGCAGCCAACTACTTGATCTTTCTCAACGTTTCTTCGTTTTTTGCTTATAGTACATGTATATCTGACTAAATGGATGTATATTTTTTCCGGTTTGCCAAGGCCGTATATAATGACCAGCATTATAATGTATTATTGCTGGATAATTCTTTACATCTGTTATGTCTCTCTTTGAATAAAATATATAGTTTCTCAAATTGCTAAATATGTCGTTCTTAAACAAAAAGCTCATTGCGTTATATCTCGGTGGTATATTGCTCATATAGTCATTACAAATATAATTTATAGAGTCCTGATCCGGCATTACAATACTTCTGTGGTTATTTTTTGCAAATTTTAATATTTCACTTGTAAAATTAAACTCCTTTAGTTTCGTAATATTCATTACCAACATTCCACTATTAACGCCATGTCTAATCCGTTTATCGCATACCTTCTTTTTTCTGTAATATGGCGTTTTTACGCCTTTAATTGTGCATCCTTCTATTAATGTATTATAGTCTCTAGATAAATCATCAACAACAATACAGTCAACATCTAAATATATGACATATTCTTCGTCAATCAAATCCGGAATGCAAATTCGTGTCCAAGCCTCCTTAGGCCACTTATCTGAAATTTTAAGCTTATTCACAGTACTTTCATTAACTAAAATCTCTTTGATTATTGTATTGCACGGTACTATTTGATATAACGATTCTACTTCTTCACTTGTCAACGATATGTTTAATATGTATAATTTGATTGAACATAATATATTTTCTAATGAAGCTATGAGACATTTTGTTTGTTCAAAGAAGGCTGAATTGGATGAAATAGCTATTATGATTTTATTGTCATTATTGTAAATTTTTTTCT
>BNUH01000300.1 GCA_025997215.1 Clostridia bacterium | reverse complement strand
AGTGAGTTCTTCCCGTTGTTCTTTATTCAAATATATTTCTTCTGGTTTCATCTTTCTCTTGCCTCCACTTCGCAACCCATTATACCACTTTTTACCTCCTTTGTCAAGTATTGGATTTAATGCGGTACTAGTTACATTATCTCCGATAACCCATCGCGCTGACTGAGATACCACGCCGCGCCGCGCAGCGCGGCGGTGTCGATATTTAGGGCCGGGACGACAGGTACGGTGCATTGATGCTGAATATCTTCCAAATATTAAGTCAAGGGATTTGGCAATTTGGCCGCCAACCACGATCCGCTGTGCTGGTATATATGCGCTGTGATCGTTCAGGTGCAAATTCAGAATGTCGCCCAAGTTCGCGCCGACCTCGTGGAATACCTCAAGCGCCGAAGAGTCGCCATCATACGCTGAGCGGGCGATCTCCTTCACGCTGCAGAATCGGCCTGTCTGCTCTGCATACCTGGCTTTAATGGCACGAGCCGACACGTAATCCTCGGATATACCCGCCTTATACGGCCTATTCCACAGCGAGCATGAGGGCGAACCCAAAGGATTTACCTGTATCTTCCCGCCCAGCGAGTACACGAAACCTAGCCCGGTGCCCAAAGTCACGCCGACTGCGCAGTCCAGTCCTTGGGCACTGCCGCTGACTATCTCGCCCAGCAGGAATGAGACGACATCGTGCAGGAACACGATATTTGCGCCGCACGTCGCGGCGGTCATTTCGGACAACAAGCTGACGCCGTATAGCGCGGGGAATTTGTGCTTCATGAGGCTGGTTCCGGTGGTGTAGTCCATCGGGCCGGGGATGCAGACCGCGACGCCCTTTGCCGGATGGTCGGATAGGAACTGCGTCAAAGAGGCGAGTATCTCTTCCTTAGACCCGCGCTCATTGATCGGGAACATGCCGAATTGTTCGCCGGGCACTGAGCTTCCGAATAAACCATACTTGACGAATGTGCCGCCGATATCCAGTGCGAGACAATCTACCATATCAACGCTCCCTTTTCAGCAGCGTTTTATGCTGGACGCGATCCACTACAAGGTACGCGAGGAAGGAGCAGTGGTCAAGAAAGCGGTGTATATCGCTATCGGCACGGATTTGGAGGGGAAAAAAGACGTACTGGGACTGTGGATCGGCGCGAGCGAAGGAGCCAAAT
>BNUH01000299.1 GCA_025997215.1 Clostridia bacterium | reverse complement strand
CGAGCACCGTCTCGTCCACCCACAGCTTGAAAGTTCTCGCGCTGATACCGAGCTTTATCGCCGCATCGTGGCTGTTTATCTGACGTTTCCTGTATTTGTCACACATAATGTAGAAGAAAGGCGATCGGTGCTTCGGTGGCCGTCCAAACTGCACACCTTTGAGGCGCGCCGCCTCGATTCCCGCCTGCTGCCTGGCTTTGTTGTTCTCACGCTCCTGCTGCGCGACATAGGAAAGGATTGACATCACCATATCGCTGACGAAAGTGGCGGTAAGTGACTTGGAAGGCGTCCGCGTATCCAGCAGCGGCATGTCGATCACGACAATGTGCGATTGTATCTCCTTGGTTATGATCCGCCAATTCTCGATGATCGCCTCGTAATCCCTCCCCAACCGATCCAGAGACAGGACAAATAGCACATCATCTTTCTTCAGTTTGGCCAGAAGCGCCTTGTACATCGGCCTATCGAAGTCCTTCCCCGACAATTTGTCACTATACACATTTTCCACCGGTATCCCCTGCTCCTTGAACGCGATGAGCTGCCTGTCAAGGTGCTGCTGTTCAGTACTTACTCGCGCGTACCCGTAGATCTCCATAAGGTTAATCCTCCATAACAATATTAGGTCACTCGATAGACGAGAGACCTTTGATTATGGATGCCAAACTATCTGGAGATTAATCGGTGGAATGATTGTCGGTACTAGCCACTTGATATATCTCTGCGAACGGGTAATATACGAGTGGGGTGATGGATATGACGCTGACTTACCCGGCTGCCGGGTTTACGCCATTGAAGCTTGAGACTCTCAGGCAGCTCGTGTACAGCAGGTATAACCTGCTCAAGCGCGCTTTCGAGCTGGATGAGCTGCCGATTTTGAAGGAAGACGGGTTGCTGAAGTTTCCATGGTTCCCCGACAATGCATCGCCTGACGATATATTAGCCTATACAGACTTAGTTGACCGCCTGTGCCGCCACGCGCTGACCATCCGAACGATTAGTCGCCTGGAATGTGAACTGTTCAACGAAAAATACCAGGGAACAACGTTCCTCATCTCACTGGGTATGGGCTGGAAGAATCGGCACGTGATTCTTAAAGGGTTGAGCGGAACCTATGCTTATGCGAGCATGAGGAAGGCGCGGGATCCTGGGTGGGTGGCGTATTATGCGC
>BNUH01000298.1 GCA_025997215.1 Clostridia bacterium | reverse complement strand
TTTCGGACGCGCTGCAGCTTGTGCTTGTCGGCATGGAGGATGTAAACCTGCCTATACCCGAACCCACGCCCATTGAAAGCGTAAATGTGCCCGTAGGTTCATACCCAACGCTTGTGCCCGTTGACACAGCCGCATACCGCAAGTTTTCGGATGATCGCGCCGTCCGAAAAAATATTTCCATGCCGTCATGGATGGCTGTCAAGATCGACCAACTGGGCATCAATCTGTCGCAATTCGTTCAGGATTCCCTCCGCGCCCAGTTTGGCTTATAGGCTTATCACGCCGGCATGCGTATGATCACTACGCCCTGGTAACCATTGCCGCCGTTGTTGCCAGCTTGTCTAGGACCGTAGTATGTGCCGCCGCCGCCACCGCCAGCGCCCCACCTGGTGCCTGTGCCGCCGTTTGTGGCGGTTGTGGCAGTGTCACCGCTGGGATCGTTGATGCCTGTCCCGCCCGTGCCGCCGCCGCCGTTGCCGCCAGCGCCGCCCGCTCTAGAGGCTGTAGGCCCTAACTGTGTTCCAATACTACCGTCGGTACCGTTTGAGCCGCCCACACCGCCAGAGTATCCATTGTTCTGCGAATCCGTGGCGGAGCTGCCCGCGCCGCCGCCAGCGCAGCACAACTGATGATTGGTTGTATCGCCGAATGGCGTGAACGGACTATACGTTCCCGTTCCTATGCCTTTGCCACCAGATTGACCATCTATAGCCGTGCCGCCGCCTGAACCGCCGCTGCCGCCGACGTAATTAAAGCCGTTATCGCTAGCACCGCTATTGGCGCTGCCGCCGCCGGCCGCCGTTAAACCGAGGATTGTGCTCGTGCCGCCGTTGCCAGCGCCGACCACTATACTGCTAGTTGCCATTACCGACTGCGATATCAATGGGGTTGCGCCAGCGCCGCCGCCGCCGCCCGGTGCCGACTGTCCGCCGCCCTTCCCGCCGCCGCCGCACATATAACGCTCACCGTCACGTTCGTTACATCGCACATCGCTTTCTCGCGCGTGCCAATCTGGATGTCGTCGTAACCATAACTCACGCCGTCCGTGCTCATGGTTAACTCATAATTGACCACGCCAGGCACGCCATTCACCACTTCCGGAACCCATTTGTATTTGACCGGCTGGCCGATACCCATCCCGCGCGCACCGGTTGTACCCACCCATTCCGCAA
>BNUH01000297.1 GCA_025997215.1 Clostridia bacterium | reverse complement strand
GCAACGTCCTATTCGCATGGACGTTGTCCATATATCCACAGCTGCTCTTTTCGCACCTTCCCAGGGGTGACATTTTCACGTGTGAATTAACTCGCTTGAGGGGTGACATAATCACTTGTTATTGACAGCCCAAATTTTGAGACTGTCATGGATAGTCATGGACTAAATGGAAGAAAAATGCAGGATTAATGGCATGATCTAGCAGTGTCGACAAATTCTGCAAGCACGATAATCGGTTGTATAGCTAACTGGAAGGCTAATCCTCGATAATCCTCATTAGTCCATTGCAGTCCATGGCCTGGTTAGGTGCAAATTAGGTGCAGAATGAGGAAAGATTAATGTCGAATGAATCTGACAAATATTGCATGAGGATTATCGAGGATTATCATGGACTATTGAGGATTAATTATTGGTTGAATTGTCCAGGTTAAAGTGCTGAAATATTGGTCATCGTAACGGTCATTTCTATGTCAAATGTATACATATAAACCAGGCAGAAAAAAGTATAAAAAAAAGACCCAGCCATTTCTGGAGGTTGCTGAAAAAGTCGCTCAATGGAAAAATTTGCACAAAAATAGCTATGACAGAATAGCCATACTGTGTCAAAAAAGCAAGTTACGACAAGAGTTTTGCATTTGCTTCTTCAGCACCGTTTGTGCATATTGGTGTAGAGCAAATGCAAAGAGGCTACTTTATCAGCAACCTCCCATGGCTGCTTATTTAGGCTCGTACGAACCTTCGAGATATGGTGGAGACGATTTGCCCAGAGCCGCCGCAGTGATTATGGAGTGTACCGGTCATACCGATTATACGGAAAATGACCCGCCGACATTTGCGATTGTTGGTGAAAACGATAGCATTGCATGCCCAGCCACTATGGAACGGCGCATCAATAATCTGAAAGTCGCGGGAATAGAAACAGAATTTATCGTATTCCCGGGTTTAGGACATTTCTTTTGCCTTGGTACTGGAACTGTTGCAGAAGGATGGATATATGATGCTGTGGCGTTTTGGGAAAGGCAGATGAAGAGCAATTAAGAAGTGAGTAGTATATACTCCATCCCGCCAAGAATTTCCAACGATCGGAATAAAGGCCGGATGGGAATAACGAAAAAGGTGCCCGAGACTGAACTCTGTGATATCCTTGTGTTGCAACACTCAAGGAAAGAGGGCAGTGC
>BNUH01000296.1 GCA_025997215.1 Clostridia bacterium | reverse complement strand
AAACGCATTATTCAGCAGCTTGCATAACCTATCCGCTATCGCGAACTGCTCGGACATATAGCTGATGAACACCATTTGTGCCGCCATTCGCATCAACCTTTCCACGGAACCCACCCTGTGCTCTTTAACAACGATAACGCAATAAGAATACTCGGTTATTCATTTATGTGTCAACCATCTCTCTGGGGTTTGTTTACTGGATCTCACCAGTCATGTTCTTCGGCATAATCACTAAGATATAGTAGTATATCTATTGTTACACTACCAATCACATGAAGGCTGTCTTCACACACGACAATATAATTATCGCTATTGAGTTGCTTCTCCAACTCATCCAGCATTTGGTCTAGATAGCTTCTCACCTTTTTGCCAGCAGCTGAACGCGCATTTATAGGGATTTTTACTTTGATGCGATTATGGGTGTAATCTTCCAGATTCAATATGAACGCAAATACATTTGCCAATGGTGAGATAACATGACTGTTACCTGGGTAATATTCTACACCGATATTGCGCATATTCTGACCTATATATTCTTTTGCATCCTGGCTATCTGCTGCAAATCTACTATTGATACTTCTATGTAAAGTATCAAGGCCAACATAATCAGCTATAAACTCTATCCAAAACATGAATCCCACTAACGCGTCGCCTTTAAGTCTCTCTTCGTTAAGCGGGTGCTCTGCTTCTTGTGCCGCCATACAATAGATATGCGCGAGTTCATGATATGTCCTAATAGCTATAAGTACCTCCGCGTCTTCTGATACATAAGATATCACGACATGGTTAGTATCAGGCTTACGTATCGTTGCGGCATCGCAGCTGGCAAAGCTCTGCTCGATTAACTGGCTGTTTCCACTAGTGTAACTCGTCTCAATTTCGACCAATCTTGGTATAAAACGTTCACGCTCAATAATTTCCATCGACACGGGCAAAGAAACGCTATCTGGATAGCGCACGTGAAAAACATCCAGACATCTTAAGCTGCATTGGTTTGCTTGTTCCTTGTTCATCTGTGCCTCCACACTCTCACTTTATCACTGGTACATTCTTCCTTTTCTTGCCGACCCACTGCTTTTCTAGACAGAACACCATATCCGGACTCCGCTCAAAATACCCATCATGCTTGCTCCATGACGTCCCACACTTACAATGCTTCAGGCCTATGAACTGTGGTCGAAAAA
>BNUH01000295.1 GCA_025997215.1 Clostridia bacterium | reverse complement strand
GGCGAACAACTCCAGCGCCGAATATTTCTTGGGCAACCGGCGCCTCGGGCCATGGGTGGCCGCGTTGAGCGCGGAGGCCAGCGATATGAGCGGCTGGCTGCTGATGGGTCTGCCTGGCGTCGCGTACTGGTTCGGGATTGCCGACGCATTCTGGACCGCCATCGGCCTGGGCGTAGGCACGTACATCAATTGGCTGCTTGTCTCAAAGCGGCTGCGCGCGTATTCAATCGTGGCAGACGACGCGATAACGCTGCCGGATTACTTCAGCCGCCGCTTTAAGGAAAAGTCGCCAGTACTGCTGTTGTCAGCCTCGCTGATCATACTGGTGTTCTTCTCCGTCTACGTAGGCAGCTGCTTTGTCGCGGGCGGCAAGCTGTTTTCAACGCTGTTCGGTGTCAATTATCAATTTGTAATGATTATCGGGGCTGTCATAGTTGTGCTCTACACGCTGATGGGCGGGTTCATGGCTGAGAGCATATCCGACATGATGCAGGCTTTCATAATGATAGCCGCGCTGGGGGCGGTGGTGATTTTCGGACTGATCTCGGCCGGTGGTTTCGGTAACGTGATCAGCAATGTCAAGGCGATACCAGGGTTCTTGGACTTCTTCGGGATCGCATCCCCGACATTGGTGGATGGCATACAGGCGATATCGGAGGAAGGCGCGCCGGTATTCGGCGCTGCTGGATCCTATGGATTCCTGACCATCATATCGACGATGGCGTGGGGCCTGGGCTACTTTGGTATGCCGCAGGTATTGCTGCGATTCTTTGCGATACGCAAAGCCAGCGAACTGACGCGCTCTCGCCGAATCGCGACGATATGGTGCTTTTTGTCGCTAGCCTTGGCCGTGTTTATCGGGATCATGGGCCGCGCGATGTACCCGACTGCACTGGGTACCGCTTCAAGCGCTGAAAATGTTTTTATACTCGCCTCGCAGACGTTGTTCCATCCGCTGTTCGCGGGATTCGTTATGGCGGGTATACTGGCGGCGTCGATGAGTTCGTCGGACTCGTACCTGCTGATCGCATCATCAGCGGTGTCGGTCAACTTTTACAAGAATGTGCTGCATAAGGAAGCGTCCGACAAGCAGGTTTTACGCATCAGCCGCATCGTGCTGGGCGTGATCGCGCTATTCGGCATTATCATCGCGCTGGACCAGAACAGCATCATATTCAACGTGGTGTCGTTCGCA
>BNUH01000294.1 GCA_025997215.1 Clostridia bacterium | reverse complement strand
TGTTAAGCTGCTTCAATTCCCGTACAACGCGTTCCTCGGCGTCGGTATACGCGCTTCTTGGCAACTCCGTAAAGCTGCCGTCAGTCGTAACAACCAATCCCGGCGTGGTGTGGGATAAGGGCGCGCAGGAGGGCGACTTCGGCGTCGTCGCCGAATACCCGCTGCCGGAGGCATCATTTGGTAATTATAACTTTCCTGAACCGGATGAGGCGGGTATCCGCGCCAAGTGCGAGGCGTTGGTCCGGCAAGGCGATAGGTTTACTATGTATACGATCGGCTTCTCGCTGTTCGAACGCGCATGGACGCTTCGGTCGATGCCCGAGGTACTGTGCGACATGATTGCCGAGAAGGATTTCCTTAACGAGCTGCTCGATAGGATTGTCGATTACAACCTGGCGGTGGTGGATATCGCCTCCCAGTACCCCATCGATTGTATATTCTTTGGCGACGATTGGGGCCAGCAGAAGGGGCTGATCATGGGCCTGCCGCTGTGGAGGGAGTTCATCAAACCCCGGCTGAAGCGGCAGTATGATTATGTCAGATCTAAGCGGATGTTTGTGGCACAGCATTCCTGCGGCGACTGCCGCGAGGTGTTCCCCGATTTGGTGGAGCTGGGGCTGGATATTTACAACACATTCCAGCCGGAGATATATGACATCGAGCTGTTCAAACGATTATACGGGGATAAGATAACCTTCTTCGGCGGGATCAGCACCCAGACGCTCCTGCCATCTGGAACACCGGAGCAGGTGAAAGCCGAGACGCGGCGCATCCTGTCGATTCTCGGCAGGAATGGCGGGTATATACTCGCGCCCACCCACGCCATGACGCCTGACACACCCGTTGAGAATGCGCTGGCGTTCCTGGACGTCTGCTGGAATCAATAAACTAATATGTAATGGAGCATCATTATGAATATATCACAACATGACCGCATGATTCTGAGGGAACTGGCCAAACGTCTGGCCGACATTGCCGCCGATCCGATCAACGCCAAGCGCATCCAGCGCGCCCAATCCATCAACGACCTCAAACCCGACCGGCCGCTGGTTTGGGTGGATGAGATTCCATGGCACGAGATGAACTTCGACAATCTGCTCACTCCACGATGCGAGGGCGAACAGGCGCGGGGCATTGAGACGGTTGCCCGGCGGATACTCATGCGCTGGGATTATTTTCAGGGCGACATGGTGGTGCTG
>BNUH01000293.1 GCA_025997215.1 Clostridia bacterium | reverse complement strand
GTATTTCATATGCACGGCGCAATTCTTCTTCGTCTCTATAATTAACGCCTGCTCCTTCTGGATCATTGCAAGTTGAAACGTCATATGCTCCCGTTTTTTTTCAGTTCGTTGTGGAGCAGCCTCCGATATCATTTCATAATGTCGAGCCAGCCTATACCCACTCGACGTTATCCTCGTCTGGTTTGCGTGTCGGTTCAATCCCGCACGAAAAAATCCGCGCCGACTTCCCGATCCTGTCGGAAAAGGTCGACGGCAAACCGTTGGTATGGTTCGACAACGCCGCGACGACGCAGCGTCCGCGTCAGGTTATCGACCGGATTACATATTACTACGAGCATGAGAATTCCAATGTGCATCGCGGCGCGCATACTTTGGCGGCGCGTTCAACGGATGCTTACGAGGCGGCGCGGCAGAAGGTCGCGGACTTCCTAGGCGCGCCTTCGTCGGACAACATCGTATTCGTTCGCGGCACAACTGAAGGTTTGAACCTGATCGCGCATAGTTTCGTCAAGCCGCGGCTGTCGCCCGGCGATGAGATACTGCTGACGACGCTGGAGCATCACGCCAATATCGTGCCCTGGCAGATCATCGCGCGGGAAACTGGGGCGTTGATCCGCGTAGCGCCAGTGGACGATGACGGGCAGATCATACTGTCAGAGTTTTCCCGTATGTTTTCATCGAAAACGAAGTTCGCCTCGGTCGCGCACGTGTCAAACGCGCTCGGCACGGTCACGCCGCTCGGTGAGATGATCCACATCGCGCACGCGCACGGCGTGCCCATTTGCGTGGATGGCGCGCAGTCCGTGTCGCACATGCCCGTCAATGTGACCGCGCTGGACGCCGACTTCCTTGTGTTCAGCGGTCACAAAATATTTGGACCGACTGGTATTGGCGCAGTCTACGGCAAGCGTGAAATGCTGGACGCCGCGCAGCCTTACCAAGGCGGCGGCAACATGATCCAAGACGTCACATTCGAGCGCACGATTTACAACAAAGCGCCCGCGCGAACCTGAATCTGCGCTGTGCCGACAGGATCCTACCACCTGTCGGATCCTGTCGGCACAGCGCAGATTCAGGTTCGCGCGGGCGGCTGAGGCGTTATCACCCGTGAATGACGCGCCGCCGTTCAGCGCTGTTACGTCGCTGAGGCCCAGGCCGCGCAGCTCGCGCGCGACGATCCCCTCCAGGCCGAACGGTGCGG
>BNUH01000292.1 GCA_025997215.1 Clostridia bacterium | reverse complement strand
GGGATGGCAAGGCCCATACGCGGGGTTCAGCGGCGGCGGATTCGATTCACGGCAGGGCGCGTGGGGACGCGTAGGCGGGAGGTGAGGCTGGTTGATACTCACATATACCAATCAGTTGGGTAAGGAATTAGTCTTCGCGGCGGAGGCCGGGGCGCTGAAATATTCGCCGTACATGCTCACCGAGCTGGACGGCGCGCATGGGCTGCAGTCACAGGTGTTGTCCGTGGCGCAATACCCGCAGGACGGCGCTACGTATATCGGCAGCAGGGTCGAACCGAGGGACATTACGTTCCAGGGGTATATCACGCGGGACAAGGCTAAGAACCGGATCGCGCTGCTTGAGGTCATGAAACCTAAGGATTTGGGTACGCTCACGCTCACGCGCGGGAAGTTCAAGCGGCGGATCGATTGCGTTGTCGAGCGTGCGCCATACTTCGCATCCCCGCGCGGGGATTTGTTTACCTGTTTGTTGTTCTGTCCGCAGCCGTATTGGGAGGACGCGAACGGCGAGATCGACGCGTTGATGAACGGCTGGATTGGCCTGTTCGAATTCGAGGTCGCGATAGACCAGGAGATTGGCGTGCAGTTCGGCACACGGACGGAATCGTACGTGCTGGACGTGTTCAATCCAGGCGATGCGGAGGCTGGGTTTGAGGCTGTATTTGAAGCTGTCGGCGTAGTGACAAACCCGCAGATATTGAACGTGACGACAGGTCAGGCCATGAAATTCAACGTCGTTATGGCGTCGGGAGACGTGCTGCGCGTATCCACCGCGCCGTACGCGCGCTGGGCGCTGCTCACACACGGGGATGGTTCGATCGTGAACGCTATGCAGTATATAACTTCCGATTTCGTGTTCCTGCGGCTTGCTCCAGGTGTGAACCAGCTCCGTGCATCTGCGGACGATGGCGGTGTGCTGCTCAATACGAATATCCGATTCCGCGCGCGATATGTGGGGGTATAACGATGATAGAGCGTGCGGAAAATGACGCAGTCGTGCTGGTGTATGCGGGCGACAATCGGACGTTTATGGGGTTTGTGGATTTGTTCAGCAATCTGCGTCTGGCGTGGCGGTACGACGAGCCGGGGGAATTCACCTTGCGCGCGCCGCTTAGGGTTATCAATGGCGGGTCTACGCCGCTGGTTCCCGGGATGTGGCTGTGGGTTCGCGGCCGCCGGGAGATATTCCTGGTGGAGACGG
>BNUH01000291.1 GCA_025997215.1 Clostridia bacterium | reverse complement strand
GGGATGGCAAGGCCCATACGCGGGGTTCAGCGGCGGCGGATTCGATTCACGGCAGGGCGCGTGGGGACGCGTAGGCGGGAGGTGAGGCTGGTTGATACTCACATATACCAATCAGTTGGGTAAGGAAGTGGTGTTCGCGGCGGAGGCCGGAGCGCTGAAATATTCGCCGTACATGCTCACCGAGCTGGACGGCGCGCACGGGCTGCAGTCGCAGGTGTTGTCCGTGGCGCAATATCCGCAGGACGGCGCTACGTATATCGGCAGCAGGGTCGAACCGAGGGACATTACGTTCCAGGGGTATATCACGCGCGACAAGGCTAAGAACCGGATCGCGCTGCTTGAGGTCATGAAACCTAAGGATTTGGGTACGCTCACGCTCACGCGCGGGAAGTTCAAGCGGCGGATCGATTGCGTTGTCGAACGCGCGCCATACTTCGCATCCTCGCGCGGGGATTTGTTTACCTGTTTGTTGTTCTGTCCGCAGCCGTATTGGGAGGACGCGAACGGTGAGATCGACGCGCTAATGAACGGATGGATCGGCCTGTTCGAATTCGAGGTAGCTATCGACCAGGAGATTGGCGTGCAGTTCGGCACACGGACGGAATCATACGTGCTGGACGTGTTCAACCCTGGCGATGCGGAGGCGGGGTTTGAGGCTATATTTGAAGCTGTCGGCGTAGTGACAAACCCGCAGATATTGAACGTAACGACGGGCCAGGCCATGAAATTCAACGTCGTTATGGCGTCGGGAGACGTGCTGCGCGTATCCACCGCGCCGTACTCGCGCTGGGCGCTGCTCACGCATGAGGGCGGGGCGATTGTCAACGCAATGCAGTACATAACGCCTGATTTCGTATTCCTGAGACTTGCGCCGGGCGTGAACCAGCTGCGTGCGTCGGCGGACGACGGCGGTGTGCTGCTCAATACGAATATCCGCTTCCGCGCGCGGTATGTGGGGGTATAACGATGATAGAGCGTGCGGAAAATGATGCGGTCGTGCTGGTGTATGCGGGCGACAATCGGACGTTCATGGGGTTTGTGGATTTGTTCAGTAATCTGCGGTTGGCATGGCGTTACGACGAGCCGGGGGAATTCACCTTACGCGCGCCGCTTAGGGTTATCAATGGCGGGTCTACGCCGCTGGTTCCCGGGATGTGGCTGTGGGTTCGCGGCCGCCGGGAGATATTCCTGGTGGAGACGG
>BNUH01000290.1 GCA_025997215.1 Clostridia bacterium | reverse complement strand
AATGTAGATGGAAATAACGGTACCAGCGGCTTGATTTACCGACTTCAAGTCAATAGCTCTGGATTGGTCAAAAACTGCAGCAACAATGCAATAATCCAGTGTAAAACATATAAGGCAGCAGGCATAGTTGGGGAATGTAGTGGTAGAATCCTTATCGAGAACTGTCATAATGCCGGAAGTGTAGAACAAGGAGCTTTCGATGATCCTACTATTATAGAGCTTTTCGCTGCAGGTATTGTTGGTTGGGCTAATGATATGACAACTATATTGCACTGCACAAATGACGCGGCTATTACATCTCTGGCACTGCATAATGCAGCCGGAATTGTAGGTTTTATTTTTGCTGGACCCGACTGTGAAGTCGCTTACTGCATCAATAGGGCAGATGTCGTAGGCTGTGGCATGGTTGGCGGAATTGTTGGTCTGGCTATCGGGGGAGACGATGCTGCCCCATTGCTGATTCATAATTGCCTAAACCGCGGCACAGTGACTTCGATAGCTTCACCGTTATCAATATCATTTCCAAATTATACGTCGGATAATGTCGGCGGTATTGCAGGTCAGGTATACTCCAGTGTTACCATTGAGGATTGCTTAGCTTGCGGGAGTTTACGATCGGGTACTAGCGAGGGTGTGACGGCTATCGATGCTGCTCATGTTGGTGGGATTGTAGGTGTTGTTCAGGCTTTTACGAAAGTACCTATGCCGATGTCCGGTACAACAAAAATCCACAATAACTACTCCGCCGTCGCGTTTGTATCAGGCATTGGCGACGTGCACCGTGTTTTAGGCGCGTTCAGGCCCCAAAAGGTACCCGGTGATACAGCCACGCTGGAGTTATATGACAATTATGCCTACGGCGGAATGCGCGTCACAGGCAATAACGAACTATACTATGGTTTCGACGGCTTAGATACCGATTACAGCCCTATTTTCGGCGATATTACTCCATACAGTTACGACCGCAACCATTTCATAACCCCGCCACAATCAGGCGGTGTTTACACCAACGCCATCATCGGCAAGGATGCTCCCGATTACGGCCTGAACCGCTACGACGGTTCCAACCTGATCAGGCTGGGCGACTGCAGCGACTATTGGACTATAACAGATTTTAAGACCCACGTGAGATACGTCGGCTGCGGCCACGCGCTAAGGGTTGGACAGTTCCGTGTGTGCATGGCATCGGAAGACGGCTGCACGCTCCT
>BNUH01000289.1 GCA_025997215.1 Clostridia bacterium | reverse complement strand
CTCGCAGTAACCGAAGATAATGAAATTGTTATCTTTGAAGTACAATTAGGTACAATGATGGTTATGAATGAACGATCATTGATTTATGGTCAGCGAATGCTGAGTAGTAATGCGAAGCGCAACCAAAGCTGGCCGGAGATAGGCGATAACTTACCGCGTGTAATTGTTATAACGATACTAAATTTTGATTTGAGAAAGACTGGCAAGAATTTCCATCAAGTGTTAGAGTTCACCTATCGCGAAGAACCTCGCGAAGTTGGCGTGGATATGATGGTAGTTCACAACATCCAGTTGCCGAGGTTTCGGAAGGTAACGATTGATTATACTAAACCGTTGCATTGTTTCCTAAAAGCATTGTATGAAGCGCATGATAGGCGACTGACTCTAAAGGAGGTTGTCGATATGAATCCGCAACTAACTGAATATGCAAACAAAAGTGTCGGCTTCCAACAGTTAATAGATAGGCATGGACTGGTCAACGCCAGCCCAAAGGCAAGAAGTGAGTATTTTACTTGGATGGATGATCAGATGCTAAACGCGCGGGAACTGGCCAAACAGCGTCAAGAAGCTGATAAGAAGGGCGAGGCTAGAGGCATAGGGATTGGAGAACAGAGGGGACTGGAGAAAGGCCTTGAGAAAGCTGCAATAAACGCCATCAGGAATGGTATCCATCAGCCAGCCGTGGTAGCTGCGATCGGAGATATCACACCCGAACGAGCCAAGGAGTTAATAGCCCAATATGCCCAAAAATGAAAAACCCGCTTAAAAGCGGGCATACAAAATTGAGCCGTCTTCATTCAGGCGGCTTAATTAATTATTAAATCATAAGAACTAAAAATGACTCACGAAGCTACTTCGATATTTTTCTTTCCATGATTTTTAATAAGTTGGATTACCGTTATGGAAATTTCAGTTTTTAGAGGATTAGAAGAGCGGCGTAGACGATAACCGCCACACCTACCACAACAACTGTTGATAATAGGCAAGCAGTATAACTACCGTTCATAAGTGGGAGGAAATTCCTACCTAATAAAACTACAAGACTCATAACTACTGTCACGGCTCACGTAAGATGACAAAACCGTGAGCCATATTGAGACTGCCGCACAGAATGTGTAAACCTCCAATAACAGAACCAAACTAGAGTTAGAGTCCATCGGTGAAATGTCAAGAGGGAAAAACGAGAGAAAACGGCAGTGAAGGCGGTGAAAAAGCGCAGAAA
>BNUH01000288.1 GCA_025997215.1 Clostridia bacterium | reverse complement strand
ACATGATTGTGATTGCTTGTTGAACAGGTTCGTGTGTGGCGCTCGTCACACACGAACATTCTTTTCAAGCACCATATTGCAGTTGCATTCTTTCCGGCCAATCGCGTATAATAAGGCTGTAATAAGGAATAGCGAGGGGGATCGATATGCAGGCCTAGATGCTATACTCTCAACCCTGGACGATTGTATCTTGGCCATACCATGGAGATAATCGGTTCTGATGTGTATGTACCCATGCTCAATGGTCGTTCCTCGCTGGCTCGATTAGGGGTGTCAGTGCATCTCACAGCGGGCTTCGGCGATGTTGGGTTCCATGGCTCTTTCACACTGGAATTCACTGTGGTCAACCCGATTAGGCTCTACCCTGGTATGGAAATAGCTCAAATAGCGTTCTACACCGTATCTACGAAAACGTGAAATCGGTAGTATGTGATTTAGCAGCTACAAAAAATATCAAGGATTACTATGTAAGGTTCAATTCCCAAATATATGAAGATAAATTGCATGAGACTATTATAGTACAAGATCACTTTAATCAAGATAACTATTCAATTGCTGAGCACTGTGAAGGTGAATATCGCATCAATGATGAAATAGCCGATAGTGTAACTTATGATATTTATGAACTATTCAAGAGTTTCAAGGATCATGAGTATGCATATCGGCACATTGAAGATAAAGATTGGAAAGATACTTATGAGTATACTGAAACGGTATCAATCGAACAGGATTATAATGACAAAACGTTCCAAGATCACATAACTGTTGAAGTCACGCATCGTTATAATAAGGTCACGAAGCGTTATTCACATACTCAGCCGAGGTATCATAGCTATAGTGGGTTGGTACATGCAAACATTGACTGAAAAGGTATAAATTACCTGCGAAGAATTTCCATTGAACTGGTTGATAACTACCTGGTGTTGTGATAAGATAGCCACATCAAAAGGAAGGGGTGCTGACAATGAAAACTACTAACCGTTATGAGGACCAAACCATCCTCCAGGCCCAGGTAGAGGCCAGGAACACCGCCTACTTCAACGTTGGTAAAGCCTACCTGAAAGCTAAGGACTGGCATCAGGATTACCCCGTGATTGACAATATAGCAATTTGATTTATTATAGACCATAGCCGCAGTGTTTGACCCACCCTAAGCAGTCATCATTAGTGAGGGTTTCCAACGCCTTTCCAATTGCGCAAACAAGATCTTCGGCTGTCCTTGCTTTT
>BNUH01000287.1 GCA_025997215.1 Clostridia bacterium | reverse complement strand
TAAAGAGCACAGGGTGGGTTCCGTGGAAAGGTTGATGCGAATGGCGGCACAAATGGTGTTCATCAGCTATATGTCCGAGCAGTTCGCGATAGCGGATAGGTTATGCAAGCTGCTGAATAATGCGTTTATGGGCAGTATTCACTTTTTCCTCGCGCCGGAAAAGATACGCGGCGGAGATGATTGGCGGGATACAATTCGCCGGCTGCTTAAGACCAGCGGCGCTGGGCTGTTTCTTGTCACCAAGCAGTTTCTTGAGAAGCGGGACTGGCTAATCGCGGAGTATATTTGCTTCTGGTTGGAAGAGAAGCCCCGTTTCCTACTGACACTGGGAGGCATAAAAGAAACAGAGCTGCCGTCAGTGATAGGTTCGCAATTGCAGCTTATCCCACTTGAAGATAGCGGTGAGATACGCAAGTTCTTTGCGAAGATATCCCAGGATATGTTAGGCGTGAGCCTGACGGACGGCTCCTATTCACCGCCATATGAGCATGCGTCGAAGTTGTCAGAGGTGTGCGCTGAACTGTATAGTGATTATGTTAATAACATTGTAAGCGCATCGGACGCAAACGTGGAGTATAAGTTCCTAAGCGAAATCACTTGCTGGCGGCTGACGCTTAACGAATCGCGCGGCCAGTTCGATGGTATATGCCAAAGACGTCTTTTGGTCACATCGTACATAGAGAATTTAAGCTATATACCAATAAATTTCAGAACTGTGAAAGGCTTTGATTACAGAGGGTTTGTGCCGCGCATCACGCACTCCCGCTCACAAGGCAGTGTAAAAGTACGAACAGAGGAAACGAGAGACCGATTTCTCGTCATGTTTACACCGGGTCTACGCAAGAATGAGACAGTGGAAATCTCGTGTCTTGAGTATTCGATACCGGATTTCAAGTATGCAGTGAAGGAAACGCAACTGCGTAGTATGTTAGAGCACAACTTCACGAGTCTCGAGGTTGCGCGTCAGGAGCAACAAGGCGCGGAGCAGTTTATTGTTGGAATTAATGTACCAACAGATTACATCGAATATGAGATACGATTTCCTGAGGGTTATCCAGCCGCGATGCGGCAGATAATGCCATTTCATTCAGGAAACGTCGATGCTGCGGAATTGGAGTATCTGCAAACCAGCAGCAGCATACAACAGTATTTTGACGATGAAACGAAGGAGTATGTGGTAAAGCTGATGCGCCGTCAACCTCGATACAAGGAAAGGTATAATATATCATGGA
>BNUH01000286.1 GCA_025997215.1 Clostridia bacterium | reverse complement strand
ACACAGCATTCCGGTAGCTTCATTGGGTAGATGACGATATGCCCGCTATCGTAACCATGGCTGGCGCGTGTTATCCCGACATGTTTCTTGCTCGCCAGCCGAACCGCCCTAATGATGTTCATGGTATCCCTCTCCACGCCCGACCTTACCACAAGAAGGAGGCCCTTGCAATGGCCCAGCGAAACCCGCTCCCCGCAACCCCTGCCACGCCTGCCGCTTCGACGGGGCGGTATAAGTTGCGCCTCAAAGAGATTCGGAAGGCGGCGGGGTATAGTCAGGCTGAAATGGCGGAATTAATGAAAATACATATAAATACATATTATAGTTATGAAAACGAACTGCGCAAGATACCGTATGACATGCTTTTTTACCTTGCGGATTTCTTTAATGTCTCGATAGACTATCTGTTGGGGTATAGCAGCACGCCATCAAGAGTTATGTGATGTGAAGCAATATATAATCGCCATTATATTGAAAGGGTGGGATTTATGCCCAATAACTATCGTGTGGTTATTTCGTATCCTGAATTGAATGCGGTAAAGGTTTTGACTGCGAAAAGTCAGGACGAGCTTACTAAGAAAGTTTCGCAGCAGAAAGAAATATGGAAAAAGAAACTGGAAAAAAATAGAAATATGCAAACCCAAGAAGAAATGCGGCAGCTTGCAGAAGAACAAAATCAGCAAGAACAGACCTGTATAGAGAGTCTACATAATCTATTATCAAATGCACTATCAGATTCAGCATCAACTAACATTGATTGGAGCTTTGCAAAAGATAAAGCGGTGTATCCACCGTTTTCATTCCAACTACCGATGCCTATTCGTGATGAGGAATATAAGAATATTGTTGTGCCTGAAAGAACCTTTATGGAAATATTCTCAAAAAAGAAGAGGAACGCGCGTGATGAAGCTCTAGCGCTTTATTATTTGAAACGTGATGAATCAGAAGCGAAGTTCAAGGCTGCAGGAATAGAACGCGATCAGATTATCGCGGATAAGTTAGCTCAATATAAAGTTGATGAATCAGCATTTTATAAGGCGCAAGAGACCGAACTAGACAATTTTCGTGCTTCATTTTACGCTGGAACACCGGAATCTATCGTTAGTGTGGGTAGTGCCGCACCAATTGTGTAAACCCATCACCCATAAAGAAGCGCCCAGCCAGGAAAGCACCCGCCGCAGCGGAAGTTGGTTCTCGGAGCCAGAGGCCCGTTCCCCCTGCACCACAGCCAGAA
>BNUH01000285.1 GCA_025997215.1 Clostridia bacterium | reverse complement strand
CTGCGCGGTTACCAGCAGGTGGGTCTGAATTGGCTGGCCTTCATGCGGTCCATGGGCTTTGGCGCGCTGCTGGCCGACGACATGGGCCTTGGCAAGACCGTTCAGATACTCGCGCTGCTGGATTGGACGCGCGGTGCCGGCATCAAGACGCTGCTGGTGGTGCCCGCGTCGCTGCTGGTCAATTGGCGCAAGGAGGCGGAACGGTTCGCGCCGGAACTGCGTCTGCGGATTGTACACGGCGCAGAGCGCAGCCTAGCGTTGGATCAGGCGGACGTATTCGTCACAACATATGGAATGGTTTCACGCTTGGAACAGTTCACCAACGTAAAGTGGGATTTGCTGATACTGGACGAGGCGCAGGCGATCAAGAACGCCTCGGTCAAACAAACCAAGGCGGTCAAGGCACTGCAGTCCGAGCGGCGCATCGCCATGACAGGCACGCCCATCGAGAATCGGCTGTCGGATTTGTGGAGCATATTCGACTTTCTAAATAGCGGCATGCTGGGTACGTCCAAGGAATTCACATTATTCGCCAAGAAGTTGAAGGACGCGCCGGAAGGTTACGCCAAATTGCGCGGCGAGGTCTCGCCATTCATACTGCGCCGCCTCAAGACGGATCGTTCCGTAATATCCGATCTGCCCGAAAAGAACGAGATCAAGCGGTACGCGCAGCTGACCAAGAAGCAGATCGCGCTGTATACCGCGCTGGTCAAAGAACTGCAGCAATTGCTGGATGAGAATACTGGTGATCATGATAACGCGGGCATCGAGCGCAAAGGCAAGATACTGGCCGCCATCACCAAATTCAAGCAGATTTGCAACCATCCCGACCAGTATGTAGGCCAAGGCGCATATGACGCGAAATACGGCGGCAAGTACGAGGTTCTTGAGGAATTATGCGAAACGATCCGGGATAAGCACGAGGCGGTGCTGGTATTCACCCAGTTCAGGGAGATGTGCGAGCCGCTGGCCGCGTACCTCAAGACGCTGTTCGGGCGCGAGGGGTTCATACTGCACGGCGGCACGACCGTCAAGAAACGCGGCGAGTTAGTCGAACGGTTCAACAGCGAATACGTGCCGTTCATGGTGCTGTCGCTGAAGGCGGGCGGCGTCGGGCTGAATCTGACCGCCGCTAACCATGTAATCCACTTCGATCGTTGGTGGAACCCGGCCGTCGAGAATCAAGCGACCGACCGCGCGTTCAGAATCGGTCAAAAGAAAAACGTGATGGTGTA
>BNUH01000284.1 GCA_025997215.1 Clostridia bacterium | reverse complement strand
TGCTGGTAACACTTACGTTGATTCTACTGGATGTATTTTAGTTGGTGATCTTGTAAGCGATGGTGTTATCAAACATTCCAGAACAACAGAGAGAAAGATTGTTGAGTTGATGAAGAATGCTGATAAGTGTACTATAGACAGACATTTTATTTTAAATTTATATAGATCAAGATGAAAAATGCCAATAAGTGTATATTGATATTTTATCTTAAATTTGCATAAGACTAGATGAATCCCCAGAAAGCTTATGAATTTTCATTGCACCGCTGGTAACCCCAAAATCCCATAGTTTTTTCATTTCTCTCTACATATCTTTTTTCATAAATATCACAACTAGTCTGTATCTTGTCACTGCTCAAACTTGAACTTTATTTACTTGAACTGCTCGATGAAGAACTATGCTAAGCTTTTTTGACCCACTTGTTTGCTTTGGCAGCTAAGATTGTGACTATTTCAACGGCTTTGTTGGCGGTATCGGCGAGGTCTTTGTTTTGCGTGCTATCAATTTTTTTGGCGTAGGCGGCGGTGTCTGCAACGGCGCGGTCGGGGGTGTAGGAGGAGCCGGTAGGGGCGAAAACGTTGATACAAGCTAGGGCGGCAACGGCGGCGGCGCGGGCGGCTTGGGCGGCGTTGTTGTCGGGGGAGGCCTCGGCGGCGGCGAGGGCGGCGCAGGTAGCGATGACGATGGCGTCGCCGGGATTGGCGGCTTTGTAGTCGATGATGGCTTTGTCGTAGACGGCTTCGAAGGCGGCGTAGCGGGCGGCGGAGATGGCGCTGCGGGCGGCTTTGGCGGCGGCGCGGGCGTCGGCGGTGACGTCGGAGGCAGCGTTGACTCTGTGGGCGAATTTGATAACTTTGACGGCTTTGGTGAAGGCGGTGTGGACGTGGATGTTCTTGGAGAGCCCTTCGATGAACACCTCGAGCTCCTTGATGAGCCTATCTACTAGTCCTTTTTCTTTATCTGGCGAGGAATTTGAACTGCTTGAGCTTAAGCCTGAACTGCTCGAAGTAGAACTGCCGCTCGGTGCATTTCTCTTTCTATTTAACTCTTTATCTTCTTTTGTCAGCTTTTTAGTGTTTCTTTGATCTCTTTTTGGGGGTTAGTGTGTTTGTATGTATTCTGCCTAAGGCCTACTAAACTGTTCGTCTTTGTCCATACGCTCTTTGATTTCTTGCTCTATACCTTCTAGTTGCATGAGGGAGGGTTGAATGAACATGTGTTCTTACTTTTTTTTTTTCAAGCAGAAGACAG
>BNUH01000283.1 GCA_025997215.1 Clostridia bacterium | reverse complement strand
CATACTGCATTAGCAGGTTGCCTTGCTCGCTGTAACCATAGTTCAAGAATCGGATGGCGGCTTCTTTATTCTTGCTGGTGGTTGTTACAACCGCGCACATTCCAGGCACAACGGCTTGCTTATCACTGTACAATGCCCTGTCGCCTTCGCTGGCTACTAGGGAGCCAATACCGGTCAGAAGATAACTGGGGTCGATGGGGGCCATAGTGCCCATCCATACGCCCACACCGCTGCCGGCATAGCCTGTCGTCACACCGGAAACACCATTGAGGATGTTGGAGTTTTTAGTGGTCGCATCCAGGGTCAGGAAATTATTATCCAGCAGGCTTTCGCTGTACAGACCGTTCAGCCACTTCAGATAATCCTTGTATTCCGGCTCATATGCGCCGTAGTGCACCACGCCATCCACATGGTAATATCCCGTTTGCACCAGGCCAAACGGGCTGGTCAACAGGCCTCGGGTGCCCATTCCGCGCAGATCGCCGACCGGCATACTGAAGGGAGTCGCTGCACCCATCTTATCACGGAAAGCCCGCAGCACTTCTGTGAACTCATCCGCTGTGACGGGTTCTTCAATGCCCAAGGTATCAAGCCAGTCTTTGCGCATGATAATACCATGGTTGTTGGAAACGCCCAGGTCATTCGTACGCAGATGATAGAAACCCGGGTAAACGCCCTCCGCTGTCTTAGCGCCTTTCATCCATGCCGGGTCACTGTCCAGCCTGGCCTTGTAATCCGCAGCCAATGTATCCATGTAGTCGTTAAGCGGAAACACGATACCATCCTCTACAGCCTTGGCCAACCCACCGTTGTAGCTGTTCCATGAACTGCTGTTGATTATGTCAGGATAATCGCCGGACGCTATCAACAGCGAAAAATCGGTGATATCGATATGCTCCAGTTTTACACCAGTCTGTTCCTGCCAGGACGCCCAGAATGGGGTTTCGGTCCATTGGCTTACTGCTGTAACGCTGCCGTCGACTCCGGAGGCGTAGCGCAGTGTAACAGTTCCGTCCATAGGATAGTCCCATTTTCCGCTCTCTGACAGCGCGCCGGGGACGGCGGACAGCAGCACCATGAGCATTGCCATTGATAGTAAACACGCAACCCATTTCTTCATGATAATCCCTCCATCTTCATAGTGTCAGCACTAGTTTCCCTATACTCCTTCCCTCACGCATGAGGGTATGGGCCTCTTCCGCTTGAGTAATGGGCAGAACCTTATAGATTGTCGGCCGTATCGCCCCCAACTC
>BNUH01000282.1 GCA_025997215.1 Clostridia bacterium | reverse complement strand
TGCCTGGCATTCCAGGCGCAATGCGTCTCAGAAAGGCGTCGAGTGGCATTTCACCACTGCCGACGCCCGCATCAAGCTCAAACATCTCTACCCTGATGTTGTGATTTAGAGCTAATTAGGTACTAGAGGCGCGTTTGTGTCTGGCTTCAGTCAGCTCCATCACCTCGCGGGCTTCGTCGTCTTTAAGTGGATAGAGAAGCCATTCGTCGAGAATCAGTAAAGCGACTTTGCGGTATTGGGCGACGATTTTGTAATAGGAGCCGTTCAATTTCGCGGCAGCCAATTCAATCAGAAGATCCGGCATGCGCACATAACGCACGGACAGGAAATTCCGATTGGCAGCCATACCGAAAGCGCAAGCGAGATAAGTTTTGCCGCAGCCTGTAGCGCCAATGAGAATCAAGTTGTGATGCTCGCGAACGAACTGGCAGCTACCAAGCGATACAATTTGTACCTTGTTGAGCTGGCGGTCAGCGCGGTACTCGATATCCTCCAAAGATGCGCCATGGCAGGCATTAGGGATTGAGACCGAACCGTGGGTTATATACTACAATGACGAAGGCCTCGAACTCTGTTCGGAACGCTACGATGGGTGGAGCAAGACGGAGAACGCTATACTCGCTAAGGTACGGCGTAAATTAGTGAAATTACTGAAAAACTAGCGCGTCTGAAAACGAAACCAAACATGTTCCTTAAGTGATTGACACACACACTCCCATAATTTCCCAAGAGCTTTTCGATGAAGTGCAAAAGATCTGCCGACTCAAGAAACGCACAATGAAGTCAGGTGAGAAACCTCTTTTCCAGAGTATACTTGTTTGCCCTGACTGCGGTCGCAAACTATGTTTTTTCGCTTCCGACTGTATAGGCGGATGCTATTGTTGCGGATGGAATCGAAGCACTCAGCATAAGGGGGTAGCTCCAAAGTGCACTTCTCACAGAATTAAGTCTTCAACACTAACGGAAATTGTTCTTTCCTCAATCAATAACTATATCGAACTGGCTAAAGATTCTAGTTTTACGGAAAAAGTAATACAGGCATTAGAGCCGACAAGCGAACCTGCCAAGAAGATGGTCAAGGAAAAGCGAAGGCTTAATGAACTGAGTACGATTATCAAAAAGATAGTTGAGCAAGGTAACCAAGACCAAAGGCGCGTTTGTCAGCGAGGATGCGCTGCTAAAGCAACTGTATTTGGTAACGATCCAGGTGACTGAGAAATGGACGATGCCCATACGCAACTGGGGAGCGATACTCGC
>BNUH01000281.1 GCA_025997215.1 Clostridia bacterium | reverse complement strand
GGCGATCTGCTGGCCCAGCGTTCCGGCAAGGCTTACAGCCCCGAGGAGCTGGAATGCCGCGCGCGGGTCTTGGCCCAAATAGATTCGCTGAAGCGGGAATTGGCTGGTACATAACGTAATAACCCGAACGGAGTTGAGCATCCAGGATGGATAAACTGCTTAGCGTAATTGTGACTGTTCACAACACGAAGGGGTTGTTGAAACAGTGTGTGGACAGCGTATTGGCGCAGACTTATAAGAATATAGAGATTATTCTGGTGGACGACGGCTCGACCGACGGCAGCGAGGCCATGTGCGACGCGTACCAGGCGCGGCATGAGCGCGTTCGCGTGATCCATCAGGCGGAGCAAGGCCAGGGTGTAGGACGGGCGGTCGGGATCACGGCCGCGACGGGGGAATTCGTCCACTTCATCGACGACGACGACTGGCTTGAACCGAACATGGAACAGGTCATGATGAATGCGCTGGAGAAACATAACGCAGATATCGTGGCGTGCGGATACTTCGATTATCTGAACGGCAAGCGGATCGCGCGTCCGGCTGGACGCATCGCACCCGGAGTATATGACCGCGCGGCCATGCAGCGGGAGATTTTCCCGAACATGATACGCTTCCGCAGCAGCGGTCAAGAGGGCATACTCATCCCGCTGTGGATGAAGGTGATGCGCCGATCCGTCGTGTTCGACGCCGTGACGCGCATGGATCCGCGCATCCGCAAGCACGAAGACTTGGGTATTGTTTATGAAGCTATATACGCGGCCAACCGCTTATGTATTATAAAGGGGAATTATTATCATCACAGAAGGATGCGTCCGCAGAGCAATACGACGAAGTTCTGCCCAAATTTATATAGTATTCTAGAAACGTTATTGAATTATATGCTGGCTGGACCCATGGCTAAGAATCCAGCCATCGCTCGGCAGATTCCGGTCGTTATACAAACCAATATTTCTTATAGTGAAAATACCAACGGCCGAGGCAAGCGCAGCCCGTTTGAGATGCAGGTGCGCGCGCGGCTGCTCAAGCGCATAGGCGAGCTGCGGCGCGGTTCGGCCGCCAACAGGCCACGACGCACGGCGGCGACGCCAGCCAAGAAGGATGCACAGGCGCAAAAACATTTGTCGGAGGAATGAGTTACCATGGCAGGCGAAATGATCAGTGTAGTTGTGACGATTCACAATACGAAGATGTATCTGCCCAAATGCGTCCAGAGTATTCTGGGCCAGACGTATAGAAACCTTGAGATTATCCTCGTAGAC
>BNUH01000280.1 GCA_025997215.1 Clostridia bacterium | reverse complement strand
ATCTGCCTGGCATTCCAGGCGCAATGCGTCTCAGAAAGGCGTCGAGTGGCATTTCACCACTGCCGACGCCCGCATCAAGCTAAAACATCTCTACCCTGATGTTGTGATTTAGAGCTAATTAGGTACTAGTACCGTATTAAAACCAATACCTGACAATGAGGGTAGGAATTTCACCACAGTCGACACTCATACCAAGCTCAGACAGATCTGCCCCGATGTTGTGGTTTGGATTTAATTGGGTACTAGTTTGGTTCTGTTATTGGAGGTTTACACATTCTGTGCGGCAGTCTCTCTGTTTTTGTATGTGCGCCATCTTTTTTTTCGTGATGATATGCCTGTCCGTCCTAAAGCCAACCATATAGTATTCGCGTGTATATCAGTTGTGTCAATATTGCGTTCATGTCATATTCGTAGCGGTACTTACGGCCTATCTCCCGGCATATTTCCTGGAGTTTTAACCCATAACATACCGCTTGTATGAATAGATAACCTCCGTTGAACGATCTGTTTTCATTCAACGTAAGCTCTTGCGATGGATCCAACCGGATAGTTATTAACCTGCGCCCTTCCGCTTCGTCTTTGTTCAGCTGCGCTACATACGCCTTTGCCCATGCGATGACATCCTGCCCGCCTAACTTTAGGCGCAGCTCTTCCACCGTTCCGAGTTTTTCCACGACTCGTGAGGAATGCTTGCCGTTTATATAGGTGGACTCGATCGCGTACAGCGATGTTGAGTTCTTGGACCTGGAGTATGACAATCTCATGGCGTACCTCTGCGCTGATAGAATATATTTGAATTATATCATACTACTCCATATTACTTAATACCCCTTCTCTATTTTCTTGGAAATTCCTTTCCCCGCTTGGTTTTTTCTTCCTTTGAGGCCTTCTTACTGCCAAACTCCCGGCAACATAAAAAACCGTCAAAGCATTGACCTTTGGCGGTTTTTGTGTTATGATAGAAGTATCGAAACAAGATAAAGAGGAGGTTGCTAAAATGCTTAGAGATAACGGACAAATAAAGATTTCAGAATATCGAAGGTTATATAATGTAATAGTTCCTACGGATAATTTATTACGTAGAATCAAAGAGAATATAGACTTCAGTTTTGTAAATCCAATGCTGAAGGAGAGTTATTGCGAGCATTTTGGACGTCCCGCAAAAGAGCCAGAAATGATGTTCAAGCTCATGTTTTTGAAGAAAATTGACGATTTATCGGATGAGGAATTGGTTCAAAACGCAAGGGTAAATATGGCCTATA
>BNUH01000279.1 GCA_025997215.1 Clostridia bacterium | reverse complement strand
AATTATTTTACGTGCGTTGTTTGATGAGCATTTTATGGACACATATATCGATCAACTACAGCGCCAAGAAAATTAGTTAGCCAGCTTTATCAGCAGGCATATGCGTTGTGGCTGCATGGCCGCTCACCATCAGGGCCGATAGAAAGCTGACATTCGTCCACCTATTAGGTTAAGACATCGGATTCAACAGCCTTGTAGCCACCTCCCCCTGCCTTCCATGCTGGTTAAGGACGTCCACTGTACCATGCTGGCAAATGAGATGCTACGTCAATACGCATTTGGGTACGCGCGTCCGCCCGTAGGCAACACAATAGCCAAAACAGCCTGACCCTTTTTGGTATGTTATGGATTTGGGCGGTTGCCCACAACCGTTAGCAGAAAGCCACGTGATTAGCTCCCGGGTACGCGCTTTCGCGCGTGGGTAGCACATTGCACAAAACAGGACTGCTATTTTGTCTATGTTGCAGGAGATGGGCAACTGCCCACATGCCGTTGGCAGATGGTCAGATAACGTTCCAGGGTACGGGCGACCGCCCGTAGGTAGCACTATGCACAAAACTGCTTTACGCGTTTTAGCTATGTTGTGGGATACGGGCAATTGCCCATACCCGTGGTAGAAGTGCTTCAGGGTGTGGGCATCCGCCCACAGGTAGCACAATAGACAAAATTGGCTGGTAGATTTTGGCTAACCTGTGGGATACGCGCGGACGCGCATACCCCGTGGCAAAAGCGCCATCATGCCACAGGGTACGTGCAATTGCACGTAGGCAGCAAATGGGTGGCGCGACCCTGGCACTTAAGTGCGGCGCACTGATCATTTTCGCCCATCAGCGAGACCATGGCCGCGCCGTCCGGCGGCTATAAGATTGGCGTGACGATCGTCACGTGGATTGTGAGGATTTGCCTTCCAGCCCCGTGTGGGACGATCGTCACACACGGGAGGCCGTGCTGGTTGGCATTACTGATGTCCGTCTAATGGTTACAAACTGTAACCACTACCACCTTAACTTCACTCAACCCCGTGCGGGACGATCGGCCCACACGGGAGGAGGGCGTACAGTACTGGCAGCGTCCTCCGTTAACTCAAACCAAACTTGGTTTCAGTGGGTCGTTAGCCAATCCGTAGCCAATCCTCGAACCGGCATTGTCCTCGGCAATCCTGCCTGCCGGAGCGGGATGGTCATCAGGAATGTAGAGCTTTGCACCCTACCACCTTCCCCCCTCCCACCTCCCACCATAGCCAGTTTGGTAAGCTGGGCAAGCCATCCGACACGCCCCGCCAAAGT
>BNUH01000278.1 GCA_025997215.1 Clostridia bacterium | reverse complement strand
CAGCGGGTTCGCGGCGCACGGCGCGAAGGTTGTCTTCAACGATATCAAGCGGGAGCTGGTGGATAAGGGTTTGGCGGCTTACAGCGAGGCTGGCATTGACGCCAAGGGTTACGTCTGCGACGTGACCGACGAGGACGCCGTGCAAGCGCTCATTCGACAAATCGAACAGGATGTCGGTGTGATCGACATACTTGTCAACAATGCCGGAATTATCAAGCGCATACCGATGGTGGATATGTCCGCCGAGGACTTCCGCCAGGTGATCGACGTGGACTTGAACGCGCCGTTTATAGTATCCAAGGCCGTTATCCCCGCCATGATCCGGAAGGGCAGCGGCAAGATCATCAACATCTGCTCCATGATGAGCGAGTTGGGCCGCGAGACGGTCAGCGCGTACGCCGCCGCGAAGGGCGGCCTGAAGATGCTCACCCGCAACATCGCCAGCGAATACGGCGAACACAATATACAGTGCAACGGCATTGGGCCGGGGTATATCGAGACGCCCCAGACCGCGCCGCTGCGTACACCGGAGCATCCCTTCAACAAGTTCATAATCAGCAAAACCCCCGCCGCGCGCTGGGGTACGACGGACGACTTGATCGGCCCGGCTGTGTTCCTCGCCTCGCCCGCGTCGGATTTTGTCAACGGACACATACTGTATGTGGACGGCGGGATTCTGGCTTACATTGGCAAGCAGCCCTAGCCGCCCAGTATATAAGTATCCAGGTAATCCACCAGATACCCTTCCCAATCCGCGCCTGACGTCCTGTTCAACGCGTTCAGGAAATCCGCGCGGCTGGCCATGCCGAATCGCGTATCAGCTATGTATTGCCGCAGCGCCTCGTTGAATTTTTCCGCGCCTAACGCCTCGCGGATGCCCCAGAGCATCGATGCGCCGCGCGCGTAAACGATGGTCTGGTATTCGCTCCAGCTGTTGAAGTATTCGATAGGGCTGCCGATCGTGACGCCGCGCGGGATCGTTATGCGCATCGACGGCTCTATCTCGCGCTCGATATATTGGTCGAGCGCAGCATTGCCTTGCGTTTTTTGGATGAAGAGCATTACAGAGTATGTCGCTAGCGCTTCGTCCAGCCACGGTTCGCGTAGTCCATCATTCCCGGCTATGCCGCCGAACCATTGGTGCGCGGCCTCATGCGCGAGCGCGCGGGTGCGTTCGGTCGCGTTGGACGCCACGTCCATGCTGATCATGGCAAGGCCGCAGGATTCCATGCCGCCGAATGGGATGTCCGCGACGGCGACGTCATATGTCGGCCACGGATACGCGC
>BNUH01000277.1 GCA_025997215.1 Clostridia bacterium | reverse complement strand
AATAAGTATACCCTATATGCGACTGGATTACAATACCAATCTCTATTTTCGAGATTATGTATTTACAGACGCGCTCTGGGCATATATAATACAGACGAAGGGAGGGACGCGCTATGGTGGAAAGGACGGTTATCCATGCTGACCTCAATAACTGTTATGCATCAATAGAGATGATATACTATCCGAAATTGCGTGGACATCCAATGGCAGTTGGCGGCGATGTCGAAGAACGTCACGGCATCATCCTCGCACGGAACTATGAGGCGCGGGCGTTTGACATTAAGGTGGGGCAGCCCCTCTGGCAAGCGCGTCAGCAAGTCCGTAGGTAACTCGACTACATGCCCGCGTGATCTTGAGAATGACAGTGACGCGAATATCGTATTGCTGAATCTTGCCGAGAGCGTCGCGGAGCGGATGCGAGAATTGGGACTCATGGCACGGACGGTAGAGATCAGCTTACGTACCAATGAACTGGAATGGTGTACGAGACAATCGCGCCTTCAAACGCCGACACATATCTCAAAGGAATTGTGCTCTGCTGGGATGCGGCTGCTGAAAGATAACTATCATTGGCATAAACCGCTGCGCAGTATTGGTATTCGTGGGACTGACCTCATCCCGATTGTGGGTAACCGACAAGTGAGTATGTTCCTGGATGAACAGCAACGTGAGAAGGCTGAGAAGCTGGAGTTTACGATTGATTCAATCCGAAAGCGCTTCGGGCATTATTCCATTGTGCCAGGATTGTTGCATGTTGATGATCGTCTAGGGAAGCTGAACCCAAAGGACGATCATGTAATCCACCCTGTAGGATATCTATGAGGTTAGAGTATGAAGAACGATCAGGCTTACTTGGAAAACGAGTATAAGGTGTATGTTGACGTGAACGAAAACCGACTAAAGGATGGTCGGTTAATTCCGGTATCCTTCGTATGGGAGGATGGCATTCGTTATTCTATAGAAAAAGTTATTGATGTTCGACCAGCAGTCAGTCTCAAAGCTGGCGGAATGGGGTTGAGGTATACTGTGCGTGTTGCTAACAAGCAGACGACTATGTTTCTAGAGGAAGATGGTGATGTTGACAAATGGTTTATGGAAAAGAAGCATTTATAATGTGTATCTTTTTTCTGCAATTGTAGTGTGTGATTGCAATAAACTGCATCGCTGTTTTATTGTTATAACCATAATGAAAATAAAAAAACGGGATGAACCTTGAACTTCATTGGCTGTATGTGGTAGTATAATGCAGAAAGTAGAGTGCTTCTCATTACTCTACTTATTGTTAATGAGTTGTAGTAC
>BNUH01000276.1 GCA_025997215.1 Clostridia bacterium | reverse complement strand
ACATTTCATAAGCCGCCGCGCTGATAGCAATACTACCGCCCGCTGCCGTATACTTCACCGCGTTATCCAAAATGTTGTAAACGGCTTCTTTCGTCCACTTCATATCAAAATTTGCGGTCAGATTTTCGCTTATGTTGACTGACAAATCAATCTGTTTTTCAGCAAGAGCGGGATAGATCCCGGAAACTGCGGCAGATATAAGCGGCTTTACGGTCTGTGGTTTTGTTTCTACGGTCAGTACGCCTGTTTCAAGGCGCGACATTTTTACAAGCGCGTCAAGCAGGAATTTCAACTTTTCCGCTTGCGCCCCAATATCGGTCGCCATCTGCTCGGCGTTTCCGTCTAAGCCCTCGCGTTCGAGCAACAGACCGCTATACAAGAGGATCTTGGCTACGGGCGTTCTTGTTTGGTGGGATATGTCGGATATGAGCGTCTTAATCTTGTTCCGCTCATTTTGAACGTCCGCAAAATGTTCTTTGTTTGCGCTGATATACCGTAAAATTTTATCGCCTAATGCGGAAGCAACACTTTCATCATAGTAAATGGTATTGGCATCGCCGCTTGCCGCGTCGTCAAACAACTTGTTCAGCTTTTCAAACAGTCGTTGATACTGTTTGCGCTGTCGAAAAATATAAATAAGCGCGGTGATAAAAAGCAAGGCGAATACTGCGGCAATCCACATCATTTCTCCATACCTCCCGTCCAAATGTACCCAAGCCCGTATACCGTTTTGATATACAGAGGGCTTGCCGGATTATCCTCAATTTTCCCGCGCAATCGCTTAACGGTGACGGTCAGCGCATTCTCGTCCACAAATTCAGCTTCATTCGTATACAGGCTTTCCATGAGCTGTTCGCGGGTGAGGATATTTCCCTTGTTGGCGGTCAGCTTCCGCAATAGTTTTTGTTCCGTCTTTGAAAGCTGTATCGCTTGTCCCGCCTTTGAAAACTCCATTTTATCAAAGTCGAAAATCATATCATAAAATACAACCCGGTTATCAGCTTTCGCGTTCGCTTTGCGGAGCGCGGTCATAACACGGGCGCGTAATACCATGAGGCTGAACGGTTTCGTAATGTAATCGTCACCGCCCAATTCAAAGCCCGTGACAATATCAATCTCCATATCGTTTGCGGTAAGAAAGATAATCGGGACGTTTGACGAAGCGCGAACCTCTTTACAAAAATCCAGACCGTTTCCATCAGGCAGGTTGATGTCAAGGATTATTAAATCCACGTTTGAAGCCGCAAAAATTTCACGCGCCACTTTCAAATCGTAGGCTTGCATAATGTTCATGCCGTCTT
>BNUH01000275.1 GCA_025997215.1 Clostridia bacterium | reverse complement strand
AATCATAAACTATGTTATTACAAAACGCTGCTATTGCTGAATTATAATTCGGTCGGCACCATTTACCGAAGACATTAGGGAAACGATATACCAGATATGAGTGATCTATTTGTAAAAAAGCTATATGCCACGTATCTGTCATACCTCCCGAGTGATCAGTTCAGCTACCCACTTAAAATGAACATTGATAATCGTGGAAGTTTTACAGAGATTATACGCACAGAAGATCGCGGACAATTTTCGGTCAATATATCTAAGCCACATATTGTAAAGGGTAATCACTGGCATCACACAAAAAGCGAGAAGTTCCTAGTGGTTAATGGTGAAGGTGTTATCAGATTCCGAAAACCAACAGAAGAAACAGTGATAGAGTATTACGTTTCAGGAGAAAAGTTAGTAGTAGTTGACATCCCTGTCGGATATACGCATAATATAGAGAATCTAAGTGATACAGATATGGTTACCTTCATGTGGTGTAACGAATGCTTTGATCAAAACCATCCCGATACCTATTACATGGAGGTATAGATTTTGTCAAAGCTTAAGCTCGTAACAATAATAGGTACAAGGCCTGAGATTATTCGTCTTTCCGAAGTAATAAAGAAATGTGACACTTACTTCAACCATATTCTCGTTCATACTTGTCAAAATTATGATTATTCATTAAATCAGGTGTTTTTCGATGGTCTATCGTTGCGTACACCAGACCGCTACTTGGATGTCGTGGGTAATGATCTTGGCGAGACAATTGGCAGTATTATAGCTTCATCATATAAAGTATTAGTGGATATCAAGCCAGATGCTGTACTAGTGCTCGGTGATACTAATTCGTGTTTATCAGCCATTAGCATTCATCTCCACGGCTGTTTCTACAGCTTGTAGGACTTGCTCTGTTGTAATACCGGCTAGGATGAAGTTACCCTTGTCAAGAGCCTCAGAGCGCTCCGTTGAGGTGCGGATACATACAGCTGGGAATGGATGACCGATTGAAAGAAAATAGCTGCTCTCCTCTGGTAGCGTACCAGAATCGCTTACAACCGCAAACGAGTTCATCTGGAGATTGTTATAGTCATGAAATCCCAACGGTTGATGCTTAATCACACGCTCTTCAAATACGAAACCACGCTGATCGATGTACTTCTGCGCACGTGGATGGCATGAATACAATATAGGCATATCATATCGCCCAGCCAGCGCATTTATTGCATTCATTAAACTGAAGAAATTTTCTTCATTGTCCATGTTCTCTTCACGATGTGCGGAGAGCAGAATATACTTATTAGGCAATAGGCCTAATGTGTCCAAGATGGCACT
>BNUH01000274.1 GCA_025997215.1 Clostridia bacterium | reverse complement strand
GATGATCGTATCCCAGCAGTAGTAGTGCTGTGGGTATGTGGGCAACGTCCTATTCGCATGGACGTTGTCCATATATCCACAGCTGCTCTTTTCGCACCTTCCCAGGGGTGACATTTTCACGTGTGAATTAACTCGCTTGAGGGGTGACATAATCACTTGTTATTGACATGTATCATTCCGCGCTGTGGGTGGGCACGGCTCCGTCGCAAACGGGCTTTTGCTCCGCTGTCACTGGGTCATCGCTCCGGCTCGCGGTGGGTCATCTGACCGGCGTATGCAGGGAGCGCGCAGTCACGCCAACCCTAATACCTCATGCTACATCCTTAATGCCGACGTGAGCAGGCGTCACTAAGTTGCGGATGCGCCTCGACGCCGGCGGCATTATTATATGCATGCCGGACGACTGAATGCGTTACTGTAGTGGCTGATGAGTTAACCCCATCAGCGCTTTATCTGTCCGATTCTGGGCGAATCGACTTAGCGCCTGGAAAACCAACCACTCTATTTTTCCATAGATAACTACTTCATCAGCAAATTCGGAATACAGGAGAACCCTGTCGTATTCTTCACACAGATAGTTCCAGCGCATTTTCATATGGTTGACGCCGTTCTCTTTGAATACGCCATAAGCGCATTCCAAATATTTACCCTGCATGGAGGTACCTGCCATGGCGGGTAGCTTTATAAGGGTATCTATAGCTTACCAGCCATGTAAGTTATAAAGGTTATGTTCACCAAACCGTGTTTTAGCCCAGCCAGAAATGGCTGGGCTATTTTTTTGTGCAAAAATAACATAAGACTGACCGTTACGATGACCATTATTTCAGCATTTTAACAAGGACAATTCAACCTATAATTAATCCTCAATAGTCCACAATAATCCTCGATAATCCTCATGCGATATTTGTCAAATCCATTCGACATTAATCTTTCCTCAAACTGCACCTAATTTGCCCATAACCAGGCCATGGATTACTATGGATTAACGGGGATTATCGAGGATTCGGCCTACAGTAAGGCCTACAACCGATCGTCGTACTTGCAGTTTATGTCATCGCTGCAAGAAAGCCCCAGGTTTCCTGCACTTTCCCTCAATTTAGTCCACGTTTATCCATGACAGTCTCAAAATTTGGGCTTGCAATTCTCAGAAAGTGCGGTATAATAGTCGTTGTGTGTGGGGTTATAGCTCAGTTGGTTAGAGCGTTACGTTGACATCGTAAAGGTCGTTGAGAGTAAATTGGTCAGGATTTACAATGTGATATTTGGAAAACCTAGTAAAACGGCCACTTTTTAGGCGGTCGACTGCTGGTAAACGATCAAATT
>BNUH01000273.1 GCA_025997215.1 Clostridia bacterium | reverse complement strand
AACAATTCCCTCCCTCCCTGGCCGTCCTTTTGGTTACTTTTCCCACGGACGGGAAAAGTAACATACCCCCACCGAAGTGGGGGCAATCCCGCCCGCAGGCGGCGCGCAGCGGCTCGCGAGAGCGATTAAGTAGGGGTTTGCCGATCCCCTACTTCGCGTAATCAATCGACCTAGTCTCGCGAATCACATTCACCTTGATCTGCCCTGGATACTCCATTTCCTTTTCAATGCGCTTGGCGATCTCGCGCGCCAGCACCAGCGTGCCCGCGTCGTTCACGTCCTCCGGCTTCACCATGATCCGCACCTCGCGCCCTGACTGGATCGCGAAACACTTCTCGACCCCGGCGAATGAGTTGCTGATCTCCTCCAGTTTCTCCAGCCGTTTGATGTAATTCTCCAGCGACTCGCGCCGCGCGCCGGGCCGTGCGCCTGAAATCGCGTCGGCCACCTGCACCAGCACCGCTTCAATCGTCGTCGGCTCAACATCATTATGATGCGCCAGTATACAGTGGATGACCTCCGCCGATTCCTTGTACTTCCTCGCCAAATCCCCGCCCAGCGCTACGTGCGTGCCCTCGACCTCGTGGTCTACCGCTTTGCCAATGTCGTGCAATAACCCCGCGCGCTTGGCTAGCGTGATATCCGCGCCCAATTCCGCGGCCATCATCCCGGCCAGGTGCGATACTTCTATGGAATGCTTGAGTACATTCTGGCCATAGCTGGTCCGGTAACGCATCCGGCCCAATAGTTTTACCAATTCCTGGTGGATATTGTGAATCCCTGTTTCGAATACAGCCTGCTCGCCAGCTTCGCGGATATGGTTTTCGACCTCTTTCTTAGCCTTGTCGACCATTTCCTCAATGCGCGCGGGATGGATCCGGCCGTCGAATATCAGCTTCTCCAGCGCGATCCGCGCAACTTCGCGCCGAACCGGGTCGAATGCTGACACGATCACCGCCTCGGGCGTGTCGTCGATGATCAGATCGACACCTGTCGCGGTCTCCAGCGCCCGAATGTTCCGCCCCTCACGGCCGATAATCCGCCCCTTCATGTCATCGTTGGGCAGCGCGACGACGGATACCGACGTCTCCGCCACATGATCCGCAGCGTATTTTTGGATGGAAAGCGCTATGATATTCCGCGCTTTTTTCTCCGCCTCTTCCTTGGCCTTGGATTCGATATCCACCAGGAATTGGTAAAACTATTGGGCCGGATGCGTTACCGGACCAGCTATGGCCAGAATGTACTCAAGCATTCCATAGAAGTATCGCGTCGGCCGCCTGCACCAGCACCGCTTCAATCGTCGTCGGCTCAACATCATTATGATGCGCCAGATCGG
>BNUH01000272.1 GCA_025997215.1 Clostridia bacterium | reverse complement strand
CGATGCAATTCGGCTCCAATATTTGGATCGCACCGTCCCAGTCGCGCGAGCTGATCAATAGCCTCGTATCCACCGTCGGCGACTTGGCGGAGGCCTATGTGCCCACGGCGTTCGTCAGCGGCGCTGTTATTGGCGCGACGTTGTGCGCCGCGTGTTCGCCGGATGGGTCGCCGACCGGCGCGCCGCCGTTCAGCCGCTGGCGTCTGCCCATCAGGGGTACGGCTGGAATCTTTATGTCTGTAGCATTGGTATTGTTTATATTGAATCTGGTGTCGGGCGGCGCGTTCGCGATGGCGTCAGGGCTGGCGGTCGCCGCGGTCCAGACCGCGCTCACGATCCAAGGCGCCGCGGTAATCGAATTCAACCTAGAAAAACGCCGCATGCCCGCGGCTGTCAGGCGTGTGATAATCGTGCTGTGCTATGTCATACTCGGCATTCCGTGCACTATACTGGGATTAGTCGATTCGCTGTGGAATCTCCGCCGCCTTGATATACCCAAGCCGGATGCCGAAAACGGCGACGACGACATCCAAAGATTATTATAAGCAACTAAAGGGAGGCAAGGTATGAAAGTTATATTCTTAGAGGACGTTCCCGGTACGGGCAAGAAGGATCAAATCTCAACCGTTTCGGATGGGTACGCGCGCAACTTTCTGCTGCCGCGTAAGCTGGCGCGCGAGGCGACGCCGGATGCGCTCAACGCCATCCAGCGCGCCAAGTCTGCCGAGCAGCACCGCGAGATGCAGCGCAAGCAGGACGCGCAAGCGCTAGCGCAGAAGCTTAGCAAGGGCGAGATACTCGTCGCGGCCCGCGCCGGAGAGAATGAGCGGCTCTACGGATCCGTCACCACCCAGGAAATCGCGGACGCGCTCAACGCGCAATACCACGTCGGCATCGAGAAGCGCCGCGTCGAGCTGCCCGAACCCATCCACGCGCTGGGCGAATACCCCGTGACCGTGTGGCTTTACGCCGGTGTCGAGGCCCGGATGGTGGTTAAGGTAGCAGCGAAAGCATAACAGGAATTCAAATAATGCAGCAGGGCTTCGGCAGGATCCCGCCTAGTAACGTCGACGCCGAGCGCAGTGTGCTCGGCGCGATGATGCTTGACCGCGAAGCGCTGACGCTGGCACAGGAGATACTCCGGCCCGAGGCGTTTTATCAACCCGCACACAAGGAAATATTCGACGCGATGGCCCAGCTGACGCTGTCGAGCCAGCCCGTCGATCTGGTCACGCTGGATGCGGAACTGTCACGGCGCGGCACGCTGGATGGCGTGGGAGGATTAACAGCGCTGGTGGCGCTCTCCCAATACGTCCCGACGACCGCGAACGCGCGCGCGTATATCC
>BNUH01000271.1 GCA_025997215.1 Clostridia bacterium | reverse complement strand
GCGGAATTGGAGTATCTGCAAACCAGCAGCAGCATACAACAGTATTTTGACGATGAAACGAAGGAGTATGTGGTAAAGCTGATGCGCCGTCAACCTCGATACAAGGAAAGGTATAATATATCATGGACATTACCTGAAGCATGTGAATTATAACTATTTCTTTCTCCGCTCCCGATATTGCGCATAATACGCCACCCACCCAGGGTCCCGCGCCTTCCTCATGCTCGCATAGGCATAGGTTCCGCTCAACCCTTTAAGAATCACATGACGGTTCTTCCAGCCCATACCCAGTAAGATGAGGAACGTTGTTCCCTGGTATTTTTCGTTGAACAGTTCACACTCCAGCCGACTAATCGTTCGGATGGTCAGTGCGTGGCGGCACAGGCGGTTGATAAAGTCTGTGTATGCGATTATGTCGTTTGGGGTAGAGCCGTCGGGGAACCATGGAAACTTCAGTACCCCATCTTCTCTAAGTATCGGCAGCTCATCCAGCTCGAAAGCGCGCTTGAGCAGGTTATACCTGCTGTACACGAGCTGCCTGAGAGTCTCGAACTTCAGTGGCGTAAACCCGGCAGCCGGGTAAGTCAGCGTCATATCCATCACCCCATCCCCATATTACCCGTTCGCAGAGATATATCAAGTGGGTAATGCCGACAATCATTCCGCCGATTAATCTCCAGATAGTTTGGCATCTATAACTAAAGGTCTCTCGTCTATCGAGCGACCTAATATTGTTATGGAGGGGTAAGAAAATGGCTATCTATGGGTACGCGCGAGTGAGCACAGAACAACAGCACCTGGACAGGCAGCTCATCGCGTTCAAGGAGCAGGGGATACCGGTGGAAAATGTGTATAGTGACAAGCTATCGGGAAAAGACTTCGATAGGCCGATGTACAAGGCTCTGCTGGCTAAACTGAAGAAGGATGACGTGTTGTTCGTCCTGTCTCTGGATCGGCTTGGAAGGGACTACGAAGCGATCATCGAGAACTGGCGGATCATAACCAAGGAGATTCAGTCGCACATTGTCGTGATCGATATGCCGCTGCTGGATACACGCACACCTTCCAAGTCACTTACCGCCACATTCGTCAGCGACATGGTGATGTCAATCCTTTCCTATGTCGCGCAGCAGGAGCGAGAGAACAACAAAGCCAGGCAGCAGGCGGGAATCGAGGCGGCGCGCCTCAAAGGTGTGCAGTTTGGACGGCCACCGAAGCATCGATCGCCTTTCTTCTACATTATGTGTGACAAATACAGGAAACGTCAGATAAACAGCCACGATGCGGCGATAAAGCTCGGTATCAGCGCGAGAACTTTCAAGCTGTGGGTGGACGAGACGGTGCTCG
>BNUH01000270.1 GCA_025997215.1 Clostridia bacterium | reverse complement strand
TAGAGCGTTACGTTGACATCGTAAAGGTCGTTGAGAGTAAATTGGTCAGGATTTACAATGTGATATTTGGAAAACCTAGTAAAACGGCCACTTTTTAGGCGGTCGACTGCTGGTAAACGATCAAATTTTGCAATAGCTATTGTATGGCTGCACCTATTTTGCACCTAGTTGATGCAACCGGTAGTATGTGAGACTTGTTAGTGCTGGATAACCGATGTCGAACTAACCGAAAAAGCTAGGCAGGAAGCCATTTTTTTGTCTTTGCTACAATACGGTGTTGTTGAAAGATTCGACTCGAGAACACGCAAAAGAGAAACGCGGGTGATCGAAAAAACTGTATGCTAACAACGTTAAGATGTTTCTAAAGTCTCTGCATTTATTGTCGATTACCTCAACAACCTTTGAGGTATGATGATGGTCTATTAATCCATAACCATATTTAGCGATTGTATTCCACCGCCGATTATGTTAGAATAAGGGTGAGTGGTGAATGGGTTGAATGAGGGATGGAGGTATCCAAGTGGCAGAGGAGAAGCCAAAAAAGAAGGTCATGAACACTCAACAGTTCATGGAATTCAAGGACGATGGTAGGAATCTACCACCTCTGGCTGATCCTGTCCATGCCGAGATATTTAGGAGCTATGAAGCCGCTAGTTTAGCTATGTTTGAATTACTAAATGATGTGTTAGAAGATATTGGTGATGAGCGGATAAGTGAAATTATCTTTCTCGAACCGCAGAAGTTTGTGCCGTCAGCGAAAACCCGTAGCTATATTATTGATGTAGTGGCAAGGACGGTTAGTCGCGAACTCATCATTTTTGAGGTTCAACTGGCTTATTCGCCGATCATGCTCGACCGTCTGTTTATATATGCCGAGCAGAATATTGCTGCCCATGCACCCCAGAGTTTTAACTGGTCTGAGTTAAGAGAGTCTGGTTTGCCAAAGCGTATAATTGCATTAAGCATACTTAATTATGATATGCGCAAAAACAATAATGATTTCCATCAAAAGACGGATATAAGGTATTCGACACCACCTTATGAATCGGCATCGGAAATGTTCGTGGCCCATTTGTTGGAATTACCAAAGTTTCGTAAAACTGCGGTGGATTTTACCAAACCACTTCACTGCTGGTTATATATGATCGTAACTGCGCAAGATACAGGCAAAACATTGGAGGAGGTAGTAGCGATGGAACCAAAGTTAAGTAGCTTTGCAACTCGTCCAGGAGTGCAGCAGTATATGGCGAATTATGCCGTAGCTACTGCCAGTCCAGCTGTGCGTAATGAATATTACCAATGGGCGACCGATGAGATGTTCTACCAGGAAGGCATACTCAGGCAGCGGGAAGA
>BNUH01000269.1 GCA_025997215.1 Clostridia bacterium | reverse complement strand
CCCAGCCTGATTAGGAACACCCTGAAAGCAAACTTCTGGTTCTCGACCTCGATGTCCTTCGCAGTAACCCGCTTGGCTGCCTTTGCGAACCTGGCCGCCGCCGTGAGGATATCGACACCTTGCAGAAAATAGTCCGCGCACTGAGGAAGGCTGGAGGGGAGAGCCCGCGGGGAGCCGGTATTCACATACATTTGGACGGCGCAGAACACGATGTACGAAGCATCCGAAACTTCATCAACATCATCGCCAGCAAGAACGATCTGCTCTACGACGCGCTCGAAGTCCAGCAGGAACGGATGTACTACTGCAAGAAACTGGACGCGGAGCTGGTAGCGCGAATGAACCTTAGGAAGCCCAAGACGCTGGAACAGATTGCAGACGTTTGGTACGCTGGGTACGAGGGTTCCAGGAATTCCCATTACAACCAAAGCAGATACCATCTTCTAAACCTGCACTCGTTCTTCACGGGCAACCATACGGTCGAGCTAAGGGCGTTTAACGGTACGCTCCACGCCGGAAAAATTAGGGCATACCTGATCCTCGCCCTAGCCTTGAATCACCAGGCATTGACTCAGCGGTCGGCCTCACCGAGAAAAGTCCAGCAACAAAACGCGAAATTCGCGATGAGAACCTACCTGAACCGAATCGGCTTGATCGGCGACGAGTTCGCGAACTGTCGCGAGCATCTGACCAAAGCCCTTACGGGATCGGCGGCCTGGCGATTTCGGGCCGCCTGAGCGCCTGAGCAAGACGAAGAAAGGGGATCGCTACGATGAAAAAGGGTAACAAACTGTATATAGCGTATGGCTCGAACCTCAACCTTGAGCAGATGGCGGTGCGCTGCCCCACCGCGCGAGTGGTTGGCGCGGCGGCGCTTGAGGGATACCGGCTCCTATTCAGAGGCGGGAAGCGAAGCTCAGTGGCGACAGTCGAACCCTATGAAGGCGGCAAGGTTCCCGTTCTTGTCTGGGAGATCACACCGCGAGACGAAATCGCGCTTGATCAGTACGAAGGGTTCCCGATCCTGTACCGGAAAGAAAACGTTCGCGTTAGCATGAACGGTCATAACGTTGACGCAATGATATACATCATGAACAATGAATGCCGACCGCTCGGCATGCCCAGCCCGTACTACTACAGTGTGATACGCAAAGGATACCACGACGCAAGGTTTGACGCAAGCGTCTTATGTCGGGCTACGGAGGACTCAATGGAAACGGATGAAGTGAACGCCTGACGAAATAAACTACACAATCACTTGCCCTGAAGGTTGTGTAGTTCATGCTCGATGATTATCTTGCTATAACAATCGTTTAGAGCGATACTGTGTGTACAGGAACACACTAAACGGGAGGGC
>BNUH01000268.1 GCA_025997215.1 Clostridia bacterium | reverse complement strand
GAGCCAGGTTCACCCTCTTAAAGCCTACCATCAAATCCTTTGCCATTGTTGTTTCCCCTTTCATTTTTTCAAACTTAGTTTAATTAATTGGTTAATCCGGGTATTTTATCAAACAAAACGCGCTTTTACTTTAATTAAGCAAAAACGCGCTAACCCGCCCAGCGTCTGTACCTTAGCAGCCGCATTTTTACCTCGGCGTTGTCGTCTGGGTAATACAACACCCGAGTGTAATCCAGTTCCTCCATGATCCGGTCAACGTCTGGCGCGATGGCGTCCGCGTCCTGCACGCGAATGCAGAATATCCGCACGTCCATCTCAACCTCGTCCAGATAAGGCCTATCGCTGCGGTATAGGTAATGGGTTTCGCCTGTTTGTTGGACGGCCAGGCAGGGCAATCGCTCGAATGAGCGCGGCCAGCCGCGCGTAACATACGCTACACCTTGAACCGCGCCCAGCGCAGCCGTTACCCGTTCCTCATCCAGTACCAGCATGGACAATCACCCCCTATACCAGGCCTGCCAGCATGAACGTGACCGCTGTATGTATCTCACGCTCGATTATCGGCAGATTCTGGTTAACCGCTGGCCAGAAGAATGGCTGAGCGGGATGCCCGCGCGCGTATCCCTCGTCATGGCTGATATTCAGGCCCTCTGGTTTATGAATGTTACCACTAATTGAACCCGCCGCGCCCGTGCCATACTCCACGTACGGCCCGTAATACATGCCGACTGATACGGTCGTCGTAATGCTTCCACTGCCGCCGTTCGCTTTTCCTGATTTTTCCGTGAACGTGTCGCTTTCAATGGAATTGTACAAGTCCCCAGTATCAACAGGACAAAAACCCTTGGCGTCGTTGACGATTTTCTTCCCGCCGCCGTCCAGCACATCTTCCAGCCCGTCCGCTAGCTTGTTGAATTTCCCCAGCTTTGCTAGACAAACCTCAAACCCGGATGTCAAGCATTCCAGCGTAAATCCAACCGTTGTTACCGCCATTGCCTCACCCCCGTCTGTTTTCCGGTATGAACGCCAGATACGCACGCATATGCCCCGGCCAGCTTTCCACGCCTGTTATCCTGTAATCGCACGGCGCGTCCGACGCTGCATCCACGCACACGCCCTGGCCTGTCGCCAGATTCATCGCGCCCGCGTAATACATAACCAGCGCGCGCTCGGGCACCTCACCCCATAGCCGCGCGTTTTCCTGTTTCCTTGAATCCGAGTACCCGGTCGGCTGCAAGTCCGCGTCGATCACGATCCCGTCCGGCAGGTATGTATACAAGGCCTCGTCCGCGTTGTTATCACGTTCGCGAATTGTTACAAAGCGCGAAAACCGTTTCGCTAATCGCATCCCCGCCTCCTTAC
>BNUH01000267.1 GCA_025997215.1 Clostridia bacterium | reverse complement strand
GTAAGGAGGCGGGGATGCGATTAGCGAAACGGTTTTCGCGCTTTGTAACAATTCGCGAACGTGATAACAACGCGGACGAGGCCTTGTATACATACCTGCCGGACGGGATCGTGATCGACGCGGACTTACAGCCGACCGGGTACTCGGATTCAAGGAAACAGGAGAACGCGCGGCTATGGGGTGAGGTGCCCGAGCGCGCGCTGGTTATGTATTACGCGGGCGCGGTGAATCTGGCGACAGGCCAGGGCGTGTGCGTGGACACAGCGTCGGACGCGCCGTGCGATTACAGAATAACAGGCGTGGAAAGCTGGCCAGGGCATAGGCGCGCGTACCTGGCGTTCATACCGGAAAACAGACGGGGGTGAGGCAATGGCTGTAACAACTGCTGGATTTACGCTGGAATGCTTGACGTCCGGGTTTGAGGTTTGCATAGCAAAGCTGGGGAAATTCAACAAACTAGCGGACGGGCTGGAAGATGTGCTGGACGGCGGCGGGAAGAAAATCGTCAACGACGCCAAAAGGGAATGTCCATTCAAAACGGGTTATTTGCGCGATTCCATTGAAAGCGACACGTTCACGGAAAAATCAGGAAAAGCAAACGGCGGCGCGGGAAGCGTTACGACGACCGTAGCCGTTGGCGCTTACTACGGGCCGTACGTGGAGTATGGCACGGGCGCGGCGGGTTCAGTGAGTGGAAACATTCATAAACCAGAGGGCCTGAATATCAGCCATGACGAGGGATACGCGCGCGGGCGTCCAGCCAAGCCATTTTTCTGGCCCGCTGTCAATTCCAATCTTCCGATAATCGAGCGTGAGATACATACAGCGGTCACGTTCATGCTGGCAGGCCTGGTATAGGGGGTGATTGTCCATGCTGGTACTGGATGAGGAACGGGTGACGTCGGCGCTGGGCGCGGTTCAAGGTGTAGCGTATGTTACGCGCGGCTGGCCGCGCTCATTCGAGCGATTGCCCTGCCTGGCCGTCCAACAAACAGGCGAAACCCATTACCTATACCGCAGCGATAGGCCGTATCTGGACGAGGTAGAAATGGACGTGCGGATATTCTGCATACGCGTGCAGGACGCGGACGCCATCGCGCCAGGCGTTGACGAGATAATGGAAGGCCTGGACTACACGCGGGTGTTGTATTACCCGGACGACAACGCCGAGGTAAAAATGCGGCTGCTAAGGTACAGACGCTGGGCGGGTTAGCGCGTTTTTGCTTAATTAAAGCAAAAGCGCGTTTTGTTTGATAAAATACCCGGATTAACCAATTAATTAAACTAAGTTTGAAAAAATGAAAGGGGAAACAACAATGGCAAAGGATTTGATGGTAGGCTTTAAGAGGGTGAACCTGGCTC
>BNUH01000266.1 GCA_025997215.1 Clostridia bacterium | reverse complement strand
GGTGCGGTCGCGATGAATTCTGTCATAATTACTCCTGGACTAAAGATTTTTGTAGATCGGACGAATCATTTGGATTGACAGCGGGTGAAACGTGTGGTACGTTTGGGCATACAGAACATAATCCCGAAAGTGGGGTTTGACATATGCCCAGCCGTGGTACGGTACCCAACCGCCGCATGGATCGAGTTGAACCGGAGTACGAGGATCTCTACGAGCGTTCGGATCGTTATGAACGTTCGAATCGTTCTGTACAATCCGCACGCCCGCCGCAGAAGCGTGTGCCGGCAACAGTCCAGCCGCGTGATAATTATCGCCAAAATTCAGCGCCGCGTCAAGCAACGAAGCCGGCCGTCAATCCGCAGCGCCGCGCTCCCGCGCCAACCGGAATGCGGAAACCACAGAATGCGCCGCGTAAGGCGGACACGCGCAAACCTGCGGCTGCTTCGACGCGCGGTTATACGCCGCGCAAGGCCGCGCAGACGCCTCCACCGCGCGGTTCTATGCCGCGTAATTCTCAATCGCGTTACCCTCAATCGCGCAAGCCCACATCGGTTCGCAAATCGAATCCCAACGCTACGCCCGGCGCCGTGGTGGTGTTCACGGTGGCGGTGTGCCTGTTGATTATACTGTTCTTGATTTCTAATTCTATAGGAAAGAACGCGGCGAACGAAGCCCGCGCGCGCGCGACAGCCACGCCGCTCAACGTTGCCCAAGCCACTGCCGCGCCGACCCCTGAACCCGCGCCCAAACCGACGCCCGCGCAGACGCCGCTGCTGATCTACCTGAACCAGCCAGAGTCGACGCCGTACGTTTCGGATGAATTGATCCAGGCGCTTCAGCAGATTCAGGAGGAACAGGCGCGGCAGGATGCCGCCGTTCGGACCGAGGCAGACAGTTTTTCCGAGGATGACGTAACGTCGGAAGGGTTCCAGGAGGGCATTGCAGTCGCGCCGCCGGAAACGTTCGTCACGATTGCCGACGAACCGACGATGGATGAGTCCGGACGCGCCGGAAAGCCCGGCGATCCAGTGGCAGTACCGCTGCTGGTCAACGCCTCGAACCGCTTGTCGGCGGAGTGGTATCCCGACGACATGGTGTACCTGAACGAGTACATGCCCAGCGGCGTCGCCAGGGTAAAGGGCATGGACATTCAGGGGAACGCGACGGCGGCGGACGCGCTGATAGTGATGTTCAACGCGGCGATCGAGCAGGGCGTGTCGAACTGGCAAGTCAGCGCGGGTTATCGGTCGTATAACTATCAGCAGTCGCTATTCAACGAGCGCGTCAGCGAATACATGACCAAGAACGGCATGTCACGGGCAAACGCGACAGACTTGACGCGCCAATACGTGGCTTCGCCGGGAGCGA
>BNUH01000265.1 GCA_025997215.1 Clostridia bacterium | reverse complement strand
ATCCCGCACACGAAACGATCAAGTACGCGTGCGACGAGCTGCATGATTTTCTATATCGTATGACCGGCGCGTCACTGCCGGTTACGACCGAGCAAGTCAACGCGGAAGGGCCGACTATTCTGGTCGGGGATAGCCGCCGCCTCCGCGACTTGGGCATTGATCTTACAGACTTAGGTGAGGAAGGATTTGTACTGCGCACGGTGGAAGAGAGCCTCGTCATCGCGGGCGCGACACCACGCGGCACGTTGTACGCAGTCTACGCCTTCCTGGAGGAACACTGCGGCTGCCGCTGGTTTACGAAAGACATAAGCCGCGTACCGAAAACTATGAACCTACCGCTGCCCCACCTGAACATTGCGGATAAACCGGCATTCGAGAGCCGCGACGCCTACTGGCGAGAAGCCTTTGATGGTGCGTTCGCGGCGCGCAATCGACTCAATGCTAACAAGGCGGATATCAGCGCGCGGCAAGGCGGGCATCTGAAATTCTACAACTTCCATCATTCCTTTGACGATTTGGTGGCACCGTCGGAGTATTTTGCAACGCACCCCGAATATTTCTCAATGGTAAATGGGATGCGGTTGGGCGAACACACCCAACTATGCTTGACTAACCCGGATGTGCTGGCTCTGACGATTGCCCGTGTGCGGCAATGGATACACGACAACCCAGACTGCCAGGTGTTCTCCGTGGCGCAGAATGATTGGGATAATCACTGTACATGTCCCGACTGCATGGCCATCGAGGAACGGGAGGGCAGTCCGTCGGGACCGATTCTATGGTTCGTGAACCAGGTCGCAGAGGCGATCGCAGAGGACCATCCCCACGTATTGATCCATACATTCGCATATCAGTACAGCCGCCAGGCCCCGCGTTTGATCCATCCGCACCCTCATGTCATTGTGCGCTTATGCGACATCGAGTGTTGTTTTTCCCATCCGCTGGATGGCACATTGCCGGACAGCATTGACCTCCAACCGGATCAGCATTCGCGCTGCCATTGTGCGGTGGCGGGGGAGACCGAGTTCCTACGTGACTTGCGGGCGTGGAGCGCGATATGTCAACACCTGTACGTGTGGGATTATGTGACGAACTTCGCGCACTACCTGGTGCCGCTCCCAAATTTGGCGGTGCTGCAGCGTAATTTGCAACTCTTCCGTCGTATGGGCGTGGCGGGTGTGTTGGAACAGGGGAACTTTTCACATGGCGGGGGGATATATAGCGATATGCAAGCCTACCTGCAGGCAAAGCTGCTATGGAATCCGGATTGCGACATGGAACGGCACATGCGTGAATTCATTGAGGGCGTCTATGGCACCCAGGCCGCACCCTTCCTGCAGGACTATTGCGCATTATGGCAGAAGGCGGTA
>BNUH01000264.1 GCA_025997215.1 Clostridia bacterium | reverse complement strand
GATGCCGAGATGGACATGCACGCCGAGGTTAACGCGGCGAACGGTCGCAGGAGGCCGTGGTGAAACGTTCGGGTTCGGAGCCGCATCCGTACATGGTGCTGGCCAGCACGAAGGACATGGCGCGCGAACAGTGGCTGAACGCGCGCCGCAAGGGGATCGGCGGCAGTGACGCGGCGGCGGTGATGGGCGTAAACCCTTATCGGAGCGCGTACACGGTGTGGGCTGACAAGTTGGGGCTGGGCCTCGAACCCACGGAGACAGAGGCCATGCGCTCCGGTCGGGATTTGGAAGGCTACGTGGCGTCACGGTTCCATGAGGAGACGCGGCTGAGGGTCGAGCGTCGGCATGCGATATACCAGTCAACGGAATACCCCTGGATGCTGGCGAACATCGACCGCTGGGTACCCGCCGCTCGATGCGGTCTGGAATGCAAGACCAGCCGGGACATACGCCTCGAACGTTTCAAAAACGGGGAGTATCCCATCGAGTATTACGCGCAATGCACGCATTACATGGCGGTGACAGGCGCGCGGCGCTGGTTTCTGGCGGTGCTGGTGTATGGCACGGAGTTTAAGATATTCGAGGTGGAGCGCGACGAGGCTGATGTAGCCGCGCTGGTCGAGGCTGAGCGCACATTCTGGCATGAGCATGTGCTCATGGGGATAGCTCCGACGGCGGATGGCAGCGATTCTACGAAGGCCACGCTGGGCGCGCTGTATCCTATCGACGACGGCGCGTTCAAGCAGGCGCGGGATGATTCGATCCTGTCCGAGCTGTACGCCAAGAAACAGGTCTACAAGGCGTTGGAAGGCGAGATTCAAACGTTGGCCAACACGCTCAAAGATGAGATGGGCACGGCTAAATTCCTGGCCGGGGCTGAATACACAGCGACATGGCGTACACAAGCTGACAACCATTTGGATAAGGACGCGTTATTGAAGGCGTATCCTGACATCGATATAGACAAGTGCATGAAACACGGCGTTAAACGTTGTTTCTGCATAAAGAAGGAGCATGATTATGCCTAAACTGGTTAAGAGCATAAAGGCCGAGGATATACAGACCGCCCAATTCGACATGGAGACGACGCTGGGGAACGTGCGGTTCCTCATGGAGCAGATGAACGATCCGGAATCATTCCGGCTGACGCGGGTAGACTTTCCAGCGGGCGGCGGCCGCGTGTTCGAAATTCCGAACATGACAGACGAGCCGGAGGCTGTGACGAGCATAGAAGGCATAATCGTGCATCATCAACGGCTGAACGCGTACTGGGTCAAGGAATATGGCGACGGCCCCACCGAGCCGCCGATGTGCGAGAGCACGGACGGTATCAGCGGTATCGATCAGGACGGCTGCGAGACGCTGTGCCGAT
>BNUH01000263.1 GCA_025997215.1 Clostridia bacterium | reverse complement strand
GGGCACCACGGCCAGCGCTGGCGGCACTGGCGCAGCCGCGACGCTGTTCGGACAGAGCGGTGAAGGCAGCGCGGCCAATCCGATCCCGATGGATTTATATGTAAAGCCGTCGGTCAAGGGTGTGGATACAAATACCGTGCAGATCGAGATCACCAAGGCGATTTCGGCGATAGGTGAGGACACTCTGAACGAAAGCGGCGCGGTGACGGCCAGGAAAACATTCCCAGCGCCTGTAAACGTTAAGGTTGTGCCGACAGTGGATACGTCCGATGTCGATGGCAAGATTAGCGAAGCGTTAAAGGCCATGGGCGGCGATGGCGGCGAAGGCGACGAGGCTGCGGCCTTAGAATCTATCGCCGTGTCCGCAAATATTAAGGTTGCGCCGAAGGTGGATACGTCCGACGTGGATGCCGCGATCAGCGACGCACTAAAAGCAATGGGCGATGCAGGTGGTGAAGGCGGCGAAGGCGCGGCCAGTGGCCAAACGATCAACGTGCCTATATCGATTAACCCAGAGCCGATTGACGTATCCGGTGCTGCGGACGCAATAAACGACGCGCTGGGAGGCATCGAGTTAGACGGATCGGCGGCTATATCCAGCGCGGAGGCCATAGGCACGGGGATTGCGGAGGCGTTTTCTTCTGGCGCGGCGGGTGTGGCCGAGGGCGCGGCGGCTATCCAGGAGGCCGCAAGTAGTATTGTGATCGATGGTTCGGCGGCGATAGCGTCGGCGGAGGCGATGGCCAGCGGGATCGCGGGCGCGATGGAATCAGGCGCGGCAGCGGTAGCGTCGGCGGCGGCGTCGATGCAGGACGCGGCGAACGCTGTGGAGATCGATCCATCCAGCGCGGTAGCCTCGGCCGAGGCGTTGGGCACGGGCGTCGCAGGCGCGATGGAATCGGCAGTCGGGGCGGTGCAAGCGGCAGCATCGGCATTAAGCGCGGCTGCGCAAGTATCGGTGGATTCGTCAGGCGCGTTTGCGCAGGGCGCGGCGGTAGGCGCGGGGCTTGCGGCAGGGTTGGCCAGTCAGATTGGCGCGGTCGAGGCAGCGTCGTCTAAACTGGCGGCGGCGGTTAAGACGGCCGAAAGCCTGAAAAGCAAACTGCAGATTAAGTCCCCGTCGAAGGTCATGGAGGGCATAGGCCGATTCGTGGGCGAAGGCCTGGCGATAGGCCTGCGGAATGGGACGTCGATTGCTGAAAGTGCGGCTTCGTCGATGGCCGACCGGATATTCAGCACGCTGCTGGGCATGAATTTTGAACCGGATTTAAGCGGCGTGCTCCAGGCTGCGGACGCGCTGCACGCGTCGTTCAACCGTGCTGGCGCGGATGCTAACGGCGAAAATGGCCGCTCATCATGGGGCGTACAGCAAAACG
>BNUH01000262.1 GCA_025997215.1 Clostridia bacterium | reverse complement strand
ACGTTCCTCATCTCACTGGGTATGGGCTGGAAGAATCGGCACGTGATTCTTAAAGGGTTGAGCGGAACCTATGCTTATGCGAGCATGAGGAAGGCGCGGGATCCTGGGTGGGTGGCGTATTATGCGCAATATCGGGAGCGGAACAGCCGCTGAAATATCCTCTTGCTATCCATGTATTCTTATGGTAATATACGCACCGTAACAACTCAATATTGTGAAGGAGGATCAAAATGGGGGCAGGGATAGGTGGCGCAATCCCGTTGAAGATGCAGTGGTCGGGGCGCATAACTGAGCCGCTGCAGGCGTGGCAGGAGTTTTATACGAAGGAAGGATCGTTGTATACGATCAAGGAAGACGTGCTCATTACAAACTATAGGGCCTTCCTGACCGAGTTCTACGACCTTATCCAGGAAGATACAACTAAGTGGATATTCCCAAACGGGATACCAGACGCCGCGAACATGGAAGAATTCGAGGCGATATGGAGCCATAAAGCGCGGAAAGGCTGCGCGCCGTTTACATACGGTCATGGCGGCGAGTTCAGCGCGCTGGATGTGGACTTCGACTCATTCTGGCTGTTCTACTCCGGTTCGTACAAGGCTTATCTAGAGGAATACAACACTTTCAAACACATGGAGCTAATGCTGGCAAAGGCCATGACAAACCCGCTGAAGGACATAGTGAAGTTCGGCATATTCGGTTAACTGGGCTCGGCATGCCGCTGGCAGGGTTGTCAGCGGCTTTTTAGTTATAATCCCATTGTCAAATCAGATACGATATAAGCCCATTTATTTATGGTATTTATAGGGTTGATTATTTATGGAACAAGAGCGAATATACGGTGGACAACGGCCGGGTTAGGCAACGGACTGGCTTGCCGTGCCGGTGCGAGACGAGGTACGCCATGGCCGACTTGGTATCAGAAAGAAGGGAGATCATAATGCCATCGAAGGAAGTAATTCTGGTCAAGCAAATCGAGCTGGCGAGAGCGGAGGTACACCTGATAGGCACAAGCCCGCTCATGGTTCACAAGTTCTCGGAGAAGAGCAAGCGTCAGATTTTAGAGAAACAGCAGATGAAAGTAGGCAAACCAAAAGAAATACGCAACCCGTGGGAAGACGCAATCGAAGGCGCGTACTGGCTGGAAGGTAAACCGACGGAACATACGGAAGCGGCATTCTTCGAGAGCGTGTCAAAAGACGCGAAGCTCGGTTTCCCCGCAACCGGCGTCAAGGATTCCGCTTGCTCCGGCGCGTACAGAAACAAGCTGAGCAAGGACAAAATCTCGTTGTATGGTGCGTTCCACATAGCCGGAGGCGAGCTGATCGAGATACATGGAAAGCCAGAAGTGCGTGAGGATTGCGTGAAAATCAGCAT
>BNUH01000261.1 GCA_025997215.1 Clostridia bacterium | reverse complement strand
CGTTTTGCTGTACGCCCCATGATGAGCGGCCATTTTCGCCGTTAGCATCCGCGCCAGCACGGTTGAACGACGCGTGCAGCGCGTCCGCAGCCTGGAGCACGCCGCTTAAATCCGGTTCAAAATTCATACCCAGCAGCGTGCTGAATATCCTGTCGGCCATCGACGAAGCCGCACTTTCAGCAATCGACGTCCCATTCCGCAGGCCTATCGCCAGGCCCTCGCCCACGAATCGGCCTATGCCCTCCATGACCTTCGACGGGGATTTGATCTGCAGTTTGCTTTTAAGGCTTTCGGCCGTCTTAACCGCCGCCGCCAGCTTAGACGACGCTGCCTCGACCGCGCCAATCTGACTGGCCAACCCTGCCGCAAGCCCCGCGCCTACCGCTGCACCCTGCGCAAACGCGCCCGACGAATCAACCGATACTTGCGCCGCCGCGCTTAACGCCGATGCCGCCGCTTGCACCGCCCCGACCGCCGATTCCATCGCGCCTGCGACGCCCGTGCCCAACGCCTCGGCCGAGGCTACCGCGCTGGATGGATCGATCTCCACAGCGTTTGCCGCGTCCTGCATCGACGCCGCCGCCGCCGCGACCGCTGCCGCGCCTGATTCCATCGCACCCGCGATCCCGCTGGCCATTGCCTCCGCCGACGCTATCGCCGCCGAACCGTCGATCACGATACTGCCAGCGGCCTCCTGAATAGCAGCCGCGCCCTCGGCCACCCCCGCCGCCCCGGACGCGAATGCCTCCGCAATCCCTGTGCCTATGGCCTCCGCGCTGGATATGGCCGCCGACCCGTCTAACTCGATGCCGCCCAGCGCGCCGTTTATCGCCTCCGCCGCCCCGGATACGTCGATCGGCTCGGGGTTAATCGATATAGGCACGTTGATCGTTTGGCCACTGGCCGCGCCTTCACCACTCTCGCCGCCTTCACCACCCGCATCGCCCATCGCTTTTAATGCGTCGCTGATCGCAGCATCCACGTCGGACGTATCCACATTCGGCGCAATCTTAATATTTGCGGCCACGGCGATGGATTCTATGGCCGCAGCCTCGTCGCCTTCGCCGCCATCGCCGCCCATGGCCTTTAACGCTTCGCTAATCTTGCCATCGACATCGGACGTATCCACTGTCGGCGCAACCTTAACATTTATAGGCGCCGGGAACTCTTTCCTTATCAGGCCGCCGCTTTCGCTCTCACTATCCGCGCCAATAGCCGAAATCGCCTTAGTCAGCTCGGTCTGCACGGTATCGACATCCACACCCTTGACCGACGGCTTTACATATAAATCCATCGGGATCGGATTGGCCGCGCTGCCTTCACCGCTCTGTCCGAACAGCGTCGCGGCTGCGCCAGTGCCGCCAGCGCTGGCCGTGGTGCCC
>BNUH01000260.1 GCA_025997215.1 Clostridia bacterium | reverse complement strand
ATAATATTTGTAAACCTCATAACCTTCGTTATTGAGGTAAAACTCCACAAGATCAGCAATTTCTCGCTCGTCCTCCACGATCATGATCTTCTCGTTCATTTCCCCACCTCTATCCAAATGATAGGGGTATGGCGTCAGAGTGTCAAGAGCTATAGTTTCTCTCACAATATTCTTCCAGTGTCCAGCCATTCTGATGGATTTCCCGCGCAATTTCAACGCCTACATAACGATAATGCCACGGCTCGTAAGGAATTCCTGTGATGCTCTCCTTACCCTCAGGATATCGCAGTATGAAACCGAAATCCCAGCAGTGTTCGCTCAGCCAGCGGTACTGTTCGGTGGTTTCGAAACGACCGCTGTCGCTGTGCGCTGTTACGTCGAAGGCAAGACCGGTCTGATGTTCGCTTGCGCCGGGCATCGCCGCTGTTCCGTCCGTGCATTTGCTGTACAACTCGCGCTGCTTTTCCTCGGTCCGATACCCATCCGTGAGGATGAATCCGCTGACGCCATCATGCCGAGCCTGCTCGAACATTCGATTTGCCGCCTCAAACGTTTCCCGCTCAAGGCGGATATTGCTGGACATCAGATCAAAGTATCGCTTCTCGCCATAGAGGTTCATCAACGCGTCTGCGGCAAAACCGTCCGGCAGTGGACTCGTCGCGTTGACCAGCAGAATGTCCTCTGCTATGGATCGGGTTATGACGAATTGTCCGTGTACGCTGCCGCGTTCTGCATCGGCTGTTTGATACCCTATAAATTTACTGCCCCATGCCAGCAGGAGAACGACTGCTGCTGTGCAAATAAACCATCTGAAAATCGCTCTCGCCTTACGCCGCCTGCGTCTCGCAATCCTGTAGCAACCGATGCTGCTTTGCATACTCACTTTCTGAACCCTCCAATATATCCGGCTTACCGAATCGAACGCTGTGCGATACGCTCAGCATGTGTCGGTACGTCGATATTAAACCATAATCGGGATTCAGAGTTCGTAGGATTTTGCTTAGGTAATTCTTAAGAATTTCTGATGGTTATTCTTTTTTACAATAAATATGGCAATATCAAGTGATGCTTGACGGTATCAGAAGCAGATGGTACACTATTCGCGTTCTTAAAGCCGTTTCTAACTATCGGTAATACTGACACTTACGGGAGGTTTTTCCGTGGAACATTTCACATATACGCGTTCAAGCGCCCGCGAGGTGCGGTTTCCTCTGGGAGGCATCGGCGCTGGCTGTGTCTCCATCGACGGCGGCGCGCGCTTTGTTGATTGGGAGATTATGAATCGGCCTAATAAGGATAGCTACAACGGCTATTCGGGATTATTCGTCAAAGCTGAACGCGATGGCGCGATGCTTGACGCGCGCGCGCTGCATGGCCCGCTGCC
>BNUH01000259.1 GCA_025997215.1 Clostridia bacterium | reverse complement strand
TAACGAATCAGCGTAACCCAGCGAACGCAGGGTACGAGTTTTGACCTTCTTAGTGATGGGATCGCGGTAACCTTCGACGATGGACAGATACAACCGTCCGTTAGACAGTCCCTTGTGAAGCCGCATACACTTGCCTCCTGAGTAGATATGGGACTATTATACCACAGTCTCGCACAATCCGCAACTAAAATATTCAACAATTTGACAAGAAAATTCGTCTGCATTTCCTTGTCGTTGTTGAGTTTTTGGGGTGCTTTGGAGTGTGAATGCCTGCCGAATTAGGGGGACGTATCTCTGCCAGTCATTTGCTCTACCTACCTCTTTCATGATCTTACTTGTTTTTATTTCGGTTTTTTGTGTTATTATCCTGCAAGACTATGTCGCCAACCTGGGGCGTGTTTGATAAAATTTCTCAATGGCAGAAAGATAGCGTATTCGAAAGAATCCTGAACGCCTTACGTATCGAGGCGACTTAACAGGACAAGTTTCGCTGGAAATTTCCTCGACTTGGGGGCTTTACACCAGGCCCGACTCATGGTATTATAAATGAGAGGGGCATTAGCGCAGTTGGTAGCGCGTTTGAATGGCATTCAAAAGGCCAGGGGTTCGAATCCCCTATGCTCCACCAAGCGAAAGCCGTTGAGAACTCACCAAAGTCTCAACGGCTCTCTAATAATAAAGGAACCCCTCCGCTAGGCAGGTTTGTTGATAGTGTTGTTTGTGTTGTCTGATGTGTTGTAGAACGTAGTCAAGGTGCTGTCAAGCGTCAGCCGCCCCCGCCCGCTGGATCGGCGTATGGGTGACGCTGTACTGTTGCTTCAGGATGTCGCAAAAGGCTTCCATCATCGCGAAAGCAGCCTCTCGGATCGGCCCTTGTAACTCCTCGAAGTCGTGGACGTACGCTGCGATGAACGCCTTGTACGCGGCCTCGGCCCGGTCGCAGCTGTCGATCATCGCCTGTGACGGCTCGGTGCGAACGCTGATACCGTAAGGGCCGAAGTAGAAGGTGTCTTCCCTGGAAGCGTCTTCGCCTTCCGTCATCGACGCTTTGATACGCCCAACCCAACCGTCGCAGTAAGGCGCGAAAGAGGCGCGCCCAACGACAGGCGATTCATCGTTATGGTTGGATGTTGTCATCGTCTGTACTCTCCCTCGATTCGACTTTGACCCCGACGTAACCCGCAAGCTCTATAAGGTCATTGGCTAGTTTTTGCGTGGTTTCGAGTATCCGCATTAACAGTTTTGCGGCTTTGGTATCGACTTCGACGGTGACGTTTACGGTCATGTCGCCTAGTTGTGCCATTGTTCCTCCTGCTCTCTCATCTTGTCCCGTAAAGCATCGGCGTTTGCGATGGCTTTCAACCTTTGAGCATCGCGGGTCGCTATGGGATCAAGGAGCG
>BNUH01000258.1 GCA_025997215.1 Clostridia bacterium | reverse complement strand
CGTCTCTATTGACTATTACCAGAAAGTACACCGCCCCGGAGTGGAAATCATTGGCGCGCATACCAATGCCCGCCCAATGTACGAATCCTATCCTCACCATTGGACGCATCGTGACGATATCATAGCCTTGATGGATTTAGTGAGTAGGGGCAGGATTGATATTTCCCATATCCTTTAGGAAATCCACCCGCCCGAAGACGCGCCTGAGGTATTCCGTAGGTTGGCAGAAAACAAGGATTTTCCTGTCGGCGTAGCGTTTCGCTGGAAATAACTCAATCAGAAAGGGGCATTCCAATGAGTAAGATTTTAGTTCTTGGCGGTACGGGAGCAATGGGCGTATATCTGATTCCCGAGCTTGCCGCGTTAGGGCATGAGGTACATATCGTCTCTTTAGACGATATTGCAAGTGACAATTCCCGAGTTACCTATTCCCAGGCCAACGCGAAGGACGATGCATGGCTGCTGGATCAACTGAAAAACGGGTATGACGCCGTGGTCGACTTCATGATTTATACTACGGCTGAATTCTCAAGCAGACTCGACCTTTTGTTGAGTGGGGTTGACCATTACATATTCTTTTCATCGTATCGGATTTATGCGGACAGTCCGATCATACGAGAGGGTTCACCGCGACTTCTCGATGTATCCGAAGACAAAGCCTTCTTGTCAACTGCTGAGACGGAGTACTCTCTTTATAAAGCGATTCAGGAGGATTTGCTCCGCGCTTCGAAGTATACCAATTGGACGATCGTCCGTCCTGCCATCACCTACTCGAAGCGGCGTTTTCAGCTGGTGACGCTTGAAGCGGATGTCGTCGTCTATCGAGCTGCGCGAAAGCTGCCAGTCATACTGCCGCAAAACGCACTTCAAATTCAGGGTACTATGAACTGGGCCGACGATGTTGCGAAGATGCTGTCGCGGCTTGTGTTGAATCACGCAGCGTGCCAGGAAACATATACACTGGCGACAGCGGAACATCATACCTGGAAAGAAATCGCGGACTATTACGCTGATATAATCGGCCTTGAATACATCACTGTTGATGCTGAGGACTTCATCAAGCTCATGGGTGGAACAGCCGCGGCAAGATATCAACTGATGTATGACAGATGCTTCAACAGGGTAGTTGATAACTCCAAGATACTGTCTGTGACGGGTATCAAGCAATCAGAACTCACGACATTGAAAGACGGCTTGACAAGAGAGCTTTCATCGTTACCCCGTGATTTTACATGGCGAGAAAACATTGTTAATGAACGTATGAACCAGTATATAAAAGCTCACCGCAGGCTTTAGTATACACAAATGGGTAATCGCGTTTAAGTTATTAGTGGCAAGGCTGGAGGTTTTGATATGATAGGTGTATTATCGGAGAGAATCGCTGCTTTAGCTCTTATTGCTTC
>BNUH01000257.1 GCA_025997215.1 Clostridia bacterium | reverse complement strand
CAGGAGTGCAGCAGTATATGGCGAATTATGCCGTAGCTACTGCCAGTCCAGCTGTGCGTAATGAATATTACCAATGGGCGACCGATGAGATGTTCTACCAGGAAGGCATACTCAGGCAGCGGGAAGAAGCTAAGAACGAAGGTATCGAAGAAGGGATAGGGATTGGTAAGGGCGAAGGTCGTCTTGAAGCATCAATTGTAGCCATCAAGAAGGGCTTAAAGGATACTGTTATGGTATCAGCCATTGGAGGATTCAGTGAAGCTAGGGCTAGGGAGTTAATAGCTCAATATGCTCAAAAATGAAAACAAGCATATGCTGGCTTTTCTAGAAATCAAATAATTGAACGATTGCTCAATAGTTCAATATTCATATGGTCTAGTTGTCAAAAACGGGCTGGTTATTTGGTGCTTACGGTAGTGCCGCACCAATTGTGTAAACCCATCACCCATAAAGAAGCGCCCAGCCAGGAAAGCACCCGCCGCAGCGGAAGTTGGTTCTCGGAGCCAGAGGCCCGTTCCCCCTGTGTCACAGCCAGAACGCAGTCCCGAGCGAAGCGAGCTTGGTCTTGACTGCGTGGCGGGAAACCGCTACGCTGGATATGTCGACGGCGAGAGGGCTTGTGCTTTGCTGGTTCCCATCGCCGTCGGCATAGCCTGCACAGCGGTTTCCAGCCGCGCAGTCAAGACGGACGGTTGGGGGTTCGTGCGTTCCTTTTACGCGGGCTGCGTGATCCGCTCGCCGTAGTAGACCGTCAACTGCGCGAGTATCGCTCCCCAGTTGCGTATGGGCATCGTCCACTTCTTAGTCACCTGGATCGTTACCAAATACAGTTGCTTTAGCAGCGCATCCTCGCTGACAAACGCGCCTTTGGTCTTGGTTACCTTGCGCAGCTGGCGATTGAAGTTCTCGATCGCGTTGGTCGTGTAGATGATCCGCCGAACTTCTTCCGGATACCTGAACATTGTCGCCAGTTCATCCCAATTGGAACGCCAGGATTGTATCGCTGACGGGTACTTTTTCCCCCATGCAGCTTCCAACGCGTCCAGCGCTTCCAACGCGGATTCTTCACTCGGCGCTTGGTATATGGGCTTCAAGCCTGCCGTAAACGCCTTGATATCCTTATACGATACGTATTTTGTCGACGCCCGAATCTGATGGATTATACACCGCTGCACATCAGTCTTGGGAAATACTGCAGCCACAGCATCCGAAAATCCTGTCAATTCGTCCATCGACGCTATCAGTATATCCCGAACTCCTCGGTTTTTCAACCCCGCGAGCACACTCATCCAATATTTGGCTCCTTCGCTCGCGCCGATCCACAGTCCCAGTACGTCTTTTTTCCCCTCCAAATCCGTGCCGATAGCGATATACACCGCTTTCTTGACCACTGCTCCTTCCTCGCGTACCT
>BNUH01000256.1 GCA_025997215.1 Clostridia bacterium | reverse complement strand
ACCCAATCACCTCCTGTCAGATTCCTCCATCGACCAGTAGAACGAACAACCTTCCGTCTGGTTTCTTGTATATCTCTAACGGAAGGTTCCACTTATTTCGACAAGATGGAGTTTACCACCTTTGTTAAGACATGTCAATAGCTCGTTGAAATTTTGTGTACCTTTTGTACTCAAATATGCACGAAAGACAAGAGTAAACATTGTTTATTCTAGTCAAGAAGCAACACCCACGTTGCGGCCGCGGATTGCGCTCAGCGCTTGAGTTGTGGACATATGGTGGTGACTGTTATTGGAGATTAACTAACCTCCAAATGGCGAAGCGCGGGGAAATAACAAATGAGTAGAAAAAGGTTGGTTCAGTTGGTCGTGGTGGTTCTTTTATTGGTCATTGTCGTTGCAGGCGGCAGAAGCATATATAAGAAAATCGAAAAGGCTAATCAGATAGCGTTAGAGCTTGAAGAGTTCAATACACGGTCGGTAATACAAACAGGACTAATATATAACGAAAAACAATACAAACCCAAAAACAATATCCTAAGTGTTTTGTTCCTAGGTATTGATAGAACGCTTGATACGCAGGAAGCGAATCCTGGGTATCGGTATCACGGACAGAGCGATTTTGTGATGCTGGTCGTTGTCGATAAGGACAAACACACCATCACGAGATTGAATATAGATCGAGACTCAATCACTGACATACAAGTGCTCGGAATACTGGGTGATTACGCTGGAACCAGGCAAGATCGAGTAAGTTTGGCGTTCAGCTTTGGCGATGGTCGGGAGCAGAGCGCGGAGTTGACAGCCGAAGCGGTGAAGAGGCTATTCCCTTATAGCAAGGTGGATTACTTTCTGGCATTTGATTTGGGCGCAATTTCTAAGATGAATGATGTGGTTGGCGGAGTTACTGTTCAAATTAGCGACGACTTAACAGTGATTGATCCTTCGTGGATGCCGGGCGCTGTAATAACCCTTCAAGGCACGCAGACTGAACGGTTTGTACGCAGCAGAATGGGCGTAGGCGGCGGCACGAATGAGGAACGGATGCAGCGCCAGAATGTGTTCTTGAGCGCGTTATCTGATATATTAGTGGAAAAGTTCAAAGAAGATATCAGTTTCGTTAATACCTTCTTCGACGCGCTCGAAGATGATATGGTTTCAAATATGCAGTATGGCAGAATGGTCAACGAGGTAGCGTGGGCACAGGGGTATGAAATTAAGAAAATTGAAACGTTACCAGGAATTCATGAAATAGACCAGCGTGGGTTTATGGCGTTCTATTTGGATGAAGGTGCGGCGGCAGCATGGGTCATCGATACGTTCTATGATCCGGTTTAAGTACGAGGAGGAGACGAGTATGCGTAAGTCACTGGGGATTCTGTTCTTGGTATTCGCGCTATTGGTAGGCATGTGCGCTGG
>BNUH01000255.1 GCA_025997215.1 Clostridia bacterium | reverse complement strand
AAACGCATTATTCAGCAGCTTGCATAACCTATCCGCTATCGCGAACTGCTCGGACATATAGCTGATGAACACCATTTGTGCCGCCATTCGCATCAACCTTTCCACGGAACCCACCCTGTGCTCTTTATCACCGATAACGTGATAAGTATACTCGGTTATTCATTTATATGTCAACCATCTCCCCGGCGTCTATTTACTGCATCTCACCAGTCGTGTTCTTCGGCATAGTCACTGAGATATAGTAGTATATCTATTGTTATACTGCCGATCATATGAAGGCTGTCTTCACACACTACAATATAATTATCGTTATTGAGTTGCTTCTCCAACTCATCAAGCATTTGATCTAGATAGCTTCTTACCTTTTTGCCGACAGCGGAACGCGCATTTATAGGGATTTTAACTTTGATGCGATTATGGGTGTAGTCTTCCAGATTCAATATGAACGCAAATACATTTGCCAATGGTGAGATAACATGACTGTTACCTGGGTAATACTCTACACCGATATTGCGCATGTTCTGGCTTATATATTCTTTTGCATCCTGGCTATCCGCCGCAAATCTACTATTGATACTTCTATGTAAAGTATCAAGACCGACATAATCAGCTATAAACTCTATCCAAAACATGAATCCCACTAACGCGTCACCTTTAAGCCTATCTTCGTTAAGCGGATGCTCTGCATCTTGTGATGCCATACAATAGATATGCGCAAGTTCGTGATATGTCCTAATAGCTATAAGTATCTCCGCGTCTTCTGATACATAAGATATCACGACATGGTTAGTGTCAGGTTTGCGTATCGTTGCGGCATCGCAGTTAGCAAAGCTCTGCTCGATTAGCTCCCTGTTACCACTAGTGTAACCCGTCTCAATTTCGACCAATCTTGGTATAAAACGTTCACGCTCAATAACTTCCATCGACACAGGCAAAGAAACGCTATCTGGATAGCGCGCGTGGAAAGCATCCAGACACCTTAAGCTGCATTGAGTCACCTGTTCCTTGTTCATCTGCGCCTCCACACTCTCGCTTTATCACCGGTACATTCTTCCTTTTCTTGCCGACCCACTGCTTTTCTAGACAGAACACCATATCCGGACTCCGCTCAAAATACCCATCCTGCTTGCTCCATGACATCCCGCACTTACAATGCTTCAGGCCTATGAACTGCTGCGTCATTTTCCGACCGCAGTTCGGGCAGACACGGCGATGTGGCTTATTCGGCTTCTTGGCGGCCTTTTTAGCCATCTTTGCCGCCTGTCGCTCGGCCTTTGTGGGCTTTACTACTAATATCCCGTCAGCAATCAGCGTCTGGCGGTAATCTTCCCATGGAATCGCCTTGCTCCCTTCGCAATGGTATACTCGCCCGTCATGTTCCGCCAGCTTTTCACGAATTTCCGGCGGTAATGCAGCTATCT
>BNUH01000254.1 GCA_025997215.1 Clostridia bacterium | reverse complement strand
AAAAGCTGGGCGAATACGACAAACTGATGGACGACACGACGCGGTTGAAGATGCGCGTCGATCAATTGATATCGACATTCCAGCCCATAACGATCACAATCCTGAAGATGCGCTTCGAGGATGATTTGCCGTGGGAGTTAATAGCGGGCAATGTCAATATGAGCGTGACCGCAGTTCGCGACAGGGAACGGGTAGTATGCGAACAATTGCGGACGGTTATGCTGTATGAGACATTGAGCGAAGGTTAATGGTTTCAAAGCTCGCCCAGGAAAACACGGCAACCTATTCGCCGTTAGCGCGTCTAGTAGACGTGGAGGCGGCTGTAGAATCTATAGCTGGCATATCGATGGATTTGAACAATGTAAAGCCGCTTGGAACTATTGCGCGTGGCATATATGTGCTCGCTGGTTTTGAGGTAATCAAAGATGATATAGTTATTACTAAAGAACGTATTGAGCATGTCAACATACGCCATCCCGGGGATTGGGATAAATTTGGCGGTTTGATAATGGACGTCGTAAACGATCCAGATGAAATATACCTTGATGATGATTATCCTGGCACTGGATTGGCGATAAAAGTCATCAAAAATGAACTTGCATTCGGTGTATTGCAAGCTACTGTTAGGATATTTCTAGCCGGAGATCCAGAAGAACGTACAAATTCCATCATTAGTTACCAGTACATAAAGATGGAAAGGTATAAGCGCATCAAGCGCAATAAAAAACTTCTTTACAGCAAGGAATACTTCGTGTAAACTATGGGTAGGGTATTGTGGTGTGTTGAGGTAGAAATTTAGTTGCACTACGCGCCTAGGAAACTAGGTTAAAGAGATGCGGGGTATCGCGCGACGCCCGCCAACGCACCATTAAGGCCGGATAATCTCCGGCCTTTCCTTAGGCTATGATTGACTGTTGAAGTAGAGATATTGCCCCCACTACACACCTGCGCAAGCAGGTTATAAGAGATGCAGGTTATTGGGGCGCCTGCCAGCAGTCGGTATAGGCCGGATCGAAGCCAGATTGATCCGGCCTTTCCTATAACATTGACAACCTTGATAGCGGGATGCGTTCAGACGTGGGCGCGTCCCGCGTTTTTTATACACAAAAACAAGCATAAGTAATATTGCCCAATAAATCTGCACCAGAATTGGAAGCGCAAACGCCAAGGGGTGCAGATTTCCGCAGATTCCCGCAGAAAAGCGCAGATTTCCGCAGATTTCCGACAACATCTGACAGGTCAAGTGTGGTATAGTGCAAACGTCGGGGGCTAGGGCGAGGGCAGCGCTCCTATCGCCAGACTAAATCCTCCTTTTTTGTCGAAAACCTATTGACAGTACAAGCACGTAGTGGTATAATAGGCTTATCCAAATGAGGGGAGGTTTTCCATGAAGCTATATCCACGCAGAGGCGGGAACGGTTACATTGGCAACTATGT
>BNUH01000253.1 GCA_025997215.1 Clostridia bacterium | reverse complement strand
TTTCCAGCCAAGAAGAGGCAAACGCATTCGTCTCTGAGTTTTTTAGTGCAAAACTTGGGAAGGAGTTGGTTCGTTTGTATAACAATGCAGTAGCTGATAGGACGCGGTTAGATAAGTTAGAAGAGTTCCAATATGCTGCTTGACCACATACTAGGTGCGGAGATGCATATCGTTGAAGGAACTGCTGATGAGACTGAAGCGGATACCGAGGAACGTTGCTTCGCATTAGTATTACAGTTGTAAATCAAGCAAACGAGGGTAACGAATGGTCATGGTGCCACATTGCGATGCTCTGGTGTTCCTTGCGCCATGTTACAGCAACCATGTTTGGGGTACTGACATCACTTACATCCGCATGAAGACCGGGTTCATGTATCTGACATTGTTCATGGACTGGTTTTCACGGTATGTAATATCCTGGGAACTGTCAGATACACTGGACACAGACTTCGTGGTTGCGGCGTTTGAGCGCGCGATGTGCACGGGCAAGCCTGAAATCGTGAACTCAGATCAAGGCAGTCAATATACCTCGCAGCGGTATGTCCAAACGCCCAAGAGGTATGGTGTGCACATCAGCATGGATGGACGCGGACGGTGTATGGATAATATCTTTACAGAGCGACTGTGGCGAACAGTGAAGTATGAGGAGGTATATCTGGCGGATTATGAATCTCCCAGGCAGGCGCGGATGGGGCTGGGTCGATATTTACGGGACTATAATATATTCCGACCACATTCCTCGCTAAAGGGGTTAACGCCGCATGATGTATATTTCGGCAACTACACCCTTGCTGATTTTGAGGGTAGCTGATCTTTAAGGACCGAGGGTTCCGCCCTGCGGGGCGGGAGTTTATCGCATTTTCGCCTACCGGCATATGTTCAGGCATACAATCGGGGCAAGCATGGCGCTCACCCCGTGCCGTATAGGCGGCGCGAACCCGCTCAGGTCACCCTCCGGTGTAGCCCTATCCTGATCGCGCAGGGGTAGTATTCCCAGGATCATCTGCTGTGAGTCAGTTTGATGATACGGCACTCATTTCATGGTAACTAAATAACGCCATAATTTGCCTGCCAGCAGCGTGGTGATGCGGCGAGATAGTTATGATTTCATCAGGAGGGTGACAAAAGTGACGGCCAATTACATACTTTTTTTTATTGCATTTTTACTGTTCAAGATTATTGCTATAAAAAAAGTATGTATCCCGCCGTCACTTTTGTCACCCTAATTCTAATAGTATAACTATAATCATGCTAGACAACCAAAGAAAGTCGATGAATATTATGCGTTTCGACTTTCTGCTTTGCAATTCGGTTATGCTGGACGCAATCCACTACAAGGTACGCGAGGAAGGAACAGTGGTCAAGAAAGCAGTGTATATCGCTATCGGCACGGATTTGGAGGGGAAAAAAGACGTACTGGGACTGTGGATCGGCGCATCGG
>BNUH01000252.1 GCA_025997215.1 Clostridia bacterium | reverse complement strand
AACGTCCTATTCGCATGGACGTTGTCCATATATCCACAGCTGCTCTTTTCGCACCTTCCCAGGGCTGACATTTTCACGTGTGAATTAACTCGCTTGAGGGGTGACATAATCACTTGTTATTGACAGCCCAAATTTTGAGACTGTCATGGATAAACGTGGATTAAATGGGAGGGAAATGCAGGAAATCTTGCAGTTTCCTGCAGTGATGACAAAATATGCAAGTTCGACAAACAGATGCAAACCTTGTTGGAAGCCGAATCCCCGATAATCCCCGTTAGTCCATTGCAGTCCATGGCCTGGTTAGGTGCAAATTAGGTGCAGCTTGCGATGGGGTTTCTTGTCGAGAAGTGCTCGACAATTATCGGCGAGGACTAACGAGGATTACCGTGGACTGTTGTGGACTAAAAACGGTTGGATTGTCGGGATTTGAGTGTTGTTAAAGTGCTGAAGTAATGGCAATCGTAACAGTCAGTCTTATGTTATTTTTGCACAAAAAAAGACCCAGCCATTTCTGGCTTGGCATTATGTCACAGAGCTTTCCTAGGTCGTATAGTGCGTCGCACTGTATTGTGTGCCGTTCAATGCCTTGTTACCCAGTTCCGTATTGTGCGCTGCTTAGCGTCGTATCGTAGGCCATCGACTTAGGATTAGTTTGCGGATGGACTTAATTCATTTCAATCCATGTGCCATCAGACCGTCTCGTCAGCCCCTCGTCCTTAGCAAAGATGAACACCTCCGGCTCGCCAAATAGCACTTTAACTTCACAACCCAAACTCTCCAAAAGCCGATGGCACTCCACCTGGCTGCGAGATAAAGAGCCATAGTCGCGCTTCACTTCGACGAAAATGATACGCCCGCCTGGTAGTATTACCAACCGATCCGGTATGCCAACCTTGGCCGTCGGCGGCAGTTTGATACATAACCCATCTGCTTTTTCTACGTAATTTCTTAGCGTCTTCTCAACCATGGACTCCAGTGGTAGTTTCGTGTTCATACGTTAATTCCTCCAAAAAAATAGACAGCTAACGTGCTGTCCACAGTGTTCTAACCGAGATTAATACATAATGAAATTACCCAGCCATTTCTGGCTGGGTAGCTCATCAAAGCACCTTCCTGTGTCTGTTGAGTTCCTGCAGTTTCTGAACCGCTCCGCGCTTGGTTTCGATGTTACTGTGGACGTAGACCTGAAGTGTAAACGATACCTTTGTATGCCGTAATTAAGGATAACATTGGATAACCTCTGTTACGAATTATCTTTCCCTCCCTTCTTCTTCGACACTCTTTTCAATTCCCCTTTTGATTATGTAATATAATCTTTCGTCTTTTTCGTGTACAGGCCCCGGCCTCCAAATTCGTTTGACTTGACAAATCTCACGTGCCTTGTTATACTGATTTGTACAGAATTTCGAACTGATTATTGGGAAGGATGGGAGCCGCTTGCAG
>BNUH01000251.1 GCA_025997215.1 Clostridia bacterium | reverse complement strand
TAGAAATATCTGGGTAACTTACGTGGAATATAGGTATGAGCACCTATTTTATGTAATGATATAGAATATGTTTGCATACTTCATCTCACTTCAGATTATTTATATGGTTTGACAGCCTATGATATATGATTCTATACGAGGCCGCATATTTATCACCTGTAGTCAAGATTGATACATAAATCAATTCTAATACTTTATCACTTTGTGCAAATTGCAGGACATATAAATAACGACTAAATAGCTTGTGAAGACAAAATCCATAGGATGAGATTCGGCAATGAACCATATCATGTAAAAAATAAATAAGCATATGCTGCCGATGTATATTGGATATCTATGGAAGCGGTTCATGTTCTTTATTGCTACTATAGTTAACGACATCAGGGCTATTATAGTTAATAAACCACCATTATACAAAAACTGTAGCCATCCTTGGTGTATATGCCCAACACCTAATAACGCTACAGTTTGGTTTTCTGGCATATAACCATGTCCGATTACAGGTGATTCTATTATCAGTGTTAATGCCCTACTCCATAAAGTCACTCTCCCTGTAAAAGTAATTGTTCTTCGTAGCGAATTAGTTATCAACATACCAATTAAAGACGTATCATAAATTCTAACACTAATAAGAACAAAAGTGCACATTATAGATACAATAAAAAAAAAGATTGGACTAATTCTGATCTTACCGTGTGTGGTAATATAAACGAACAAACAAACAATTGCGATGCCACCCGCTACTATACTAGTTGCCGCCCATGCTAACAAGGCAGATATATACGACATTATAATAGAAGCTATACAGAATAAATCTAGCTTGTTTTTTTCATATAAAGTAAAAGTTACTATAAGAAAAGAAAACTCAAACATCATTGCAACCGAATAATTTCTATAACCTAGAAGATAAAACTCTCCGTATATATACCCTTCAGGATGTCAAAATCCTAATGGTGATAGCAATACAGTGATGAAATTAGCAGTAATTAGTAACATCATTGAGAGTTTCGACCCTTTTGCTAAAGCGCTAAAGTTGTTCTCATGTATAGAATCATATATCATCAGTATGAGAAATACCATTACTGTAAAAGACCTAAGTCCCTCGGTTATTAGGTTTCCTGAATATATATTTCCGACATAAATAAGCAAAGGAATTAGCAATGCAAGCGTTAAGGACTTATCTAGTGCAATTTTCTTTGAGATGAATTTTAGTAATAACAACATCGCAAAAAAAGCAGTGACTATATCGTTGACATAAGCATATATTCTATTTTGATATAAGTACGAGATCTGTGACACAAGCATAAAAACTGCAAAATAGAAATATCTGGGTAACTTACGTGGAATATAGGTATGAGCACCTATTTTATGTAATGATATAGAATATGTTTGCATACTTCATCTCACTTCAGATTATTTATATGGTTTGACAGCCTATGATATAT
>BNUH01000250.1 GCA_025997215.1 Clostridia bacterium | reverse complement strand
AGCGGATTGTTTGCCTATCTTGAAGCCAGTAGCTCAGGGTTAGTCAAAGACTGCAGCAACAATGCAATAATCCAATGCAAATCATATAAAGTGGCAGGCATAGTAGCGGAATGTTATGGAAGATTCGCTTTCGAGTACTGTCATAACGCCGGAAGTGTAGAACGAGGAGTAGGTCTTGACGATGATCCTGATGTTGACTACGTTGGCGCTGGCGGTATTGTAGCTAAGGGTTTTGGTATAGCAGCCATTATGCACTGCATAAATGACGCTGCTATCTTGTCCCCTGAAATGCATAATGCTGGCGGAATTGTTGGTTCGATTTTTGCGATAATCGATAGCTGTGAAATCGCCTACTGCATCAATAGAGCGGCTATCATAGGCTGTGGTAGGGTTGGAGAATCTGTAAGTATCCTCAATTCGATGTTTACGTTCGAGTGAATACTGGAACATATGGTCGTCATGTCGCTTGAAAATATATTGCGATGATAGTTTATTGCTTATATATATGCAATTATGCTTGAAGGGAAATGTAGCATGTCTGATCAATTGAATACTGGAATTGTCGGTGCAATAGGAACCGCTATTGGCGCTTTGATTGGTATAATGCCAACACTATTTGAAAAGTTGAAGCAAAAGCCAAAATTTATGCGAGATACAAATATCGTTGCTATTTTTAAGGATATGGATGATGCATCAGTAAGTTTGAAAAATGATATGCGGAAATCAGATCAAATATGGCACTTCGGATTGACAGCTGATCGTTTTTTAACAAGGTTCGGAGAGACATTAGAAAAATGCGAGTTGAAACCCGAGATGCGATTTCTACTTTGCAATAACGATATTATGCTGATGCAACAAGGCATTGCTGCAAAAAACGATTCTAACTATAATATAGCGCTTGTAAAGAATGCAAAATCAGCAATTGAATTAATGATTTCAAGCAAGAAAAATCCCGTACCAATGATTGAATACAGATTATATCAAACAGAATACAGAAATATGTTGACGATTCTAAGAAAAAACAACGATACAACTAAAATATACGTTTCAATCGCACACGTTTGTGATACAGCAACCCATGGAAATGTAATAGTATACTCAAAAAACGAGAAAATTGAAAATAGCTTTATGAGAATATGGAATCTGTATGAAGAAACATCAAATATAAAAACAACAACATGATCCTCTCAGATGAGGCACCGGGCAGAATTATTCGATGACTTTTTGCCAATTAGGGCATTTCAAAAATGTATCTTTGTAAGCATAATCGTTAAACCAGAGACTGCCGCACAGAATGTGTAAACCTCCAATAACAGAACTAAACTAGAGTTAGTGGAGGGAAGAAAATGGCAAAGAAAGCAAAGGGAGAAAAGAGCCTGCTGCGCCAGTTGATGGAGGAGCGCGGGGTAAAGGATCTGGGCGGAGTACACGCCTTGGTCAAGGAACTGACAGCGTCGATGA
>BNUH01000249.1 GCA_025997215.1 Clostridia bacterium | reverse complement strand
CATGAATCGATAAGTATTGCGGCTAATGGTTATTTAGCACAAGAAATTAACGTTATTGATAAGATGACAGATAAAGAAGCTGATAGCTGGTTGAGAAGTCTGGTAGAAATAAATGAAGAGGTTGCAGCATAATGGCAATATTCAAGAAAAAGCCAGTAGTAGAAACGCCTAAAGAACCCGAAGATAAGACCCCGGCTTTCTTACGCCCTCTTTACCCATATAAGGCTGTAGGAGAGCATTTAGACGTAACTAGATTGAGCAACCCTGATTATATTACAATGAATAATGTACTCTATGAACTGCACTGTCCCGCGTCTGACTGCGTATTAAACGTAAGGACGCAAGGTGTAAATGTACAGAGGATGTATGATAAACTCCTTGAAGTTGGTTGTCCGACATGTAAGCAGAAAGAACCGTTTATAGTGCGGCGTGTCGTTCATGTGCCTGAAGAGATACTAAAAGCACGTATGACCGATGATAGTGTAGCTGCAGCGCAGAAAGTTGCAGAGGAGTATTATTCCAGAGGCGAGTATGAAGAGCATCAGAAAGAACACCTTGAAAAAGTGCGTATTGAGATAGAGGAGAGTAAGAAAAAGACCGCGGCGGAGATAGAGAGAATTCAGGCGCAGGTAAAGGCGCAGGAAGTTAAGCAAGCAAAGAAGAAGCCGAAATCAGCGTGAAGCGTGACATTAGTAAAAGAATATATCTGTCCTCGCCAACGATGCATGGCGAAGAGATGAAATACATCCAAGAGGCGTTTGATACAAATTGGGTCGCGCCGCTTGGGAAAAACGTTGATGAATTCGAGAGAGAAGTTGCCGCTTATGTAGGTGTCAAGCATGCTGCGGCGTTGGTCAGCGGTACTTCGGCAATTCATCTAGCCGTAAAGCTGGCAGGCGTCAAACCCGGTGATGTTGTGTTTTGTTCAGACTTGACATTTGCCGCTACGGTAAATCCAGTCAGTTATGAAGGTGGACGGCAAGTTTTCATTGATTCAGAGCGCGAAACGTGGAATATGGATCCAAAGGCACTGGACAAGGCGTTCAAGCTGTATCCGCACCCAAGAGCAGTTATATTAGCGCACTTATATGGTACTCCAGCCAAGCTAGACGAAATAACCGCCATGGCGGTTATTGGAGCCAATAAGCCCAGAAACTTCGTTCATGTGATTATCAACAATGCTGCACATGAATCTGTTGGCGGAGCACCTACAATAGCGGATCATATCGACTTTAAGATGATTGCAAAGGGATGCGGATATCCCTGCATTGAATCGATTAATGACTACACGGCACTTGATAAAGCTCTTAATGAAGCAAAACAAAGGGATTGCATGTCGATGATATACTCCGTCTCGCCAAGATTTTCCACTATAGATTAAGAAGCATTTGAGAGAACGAATTGGTCAAAAGGCAGGTCGATACCCTGATCATCGTAAAGCTGAACCCGATAACTGATTAACGAGTC
>BNUH01000248.1 GCA_025997215.1 Clostridia bacterium | reverse complement strand
GCTCCAGCAGCGTCTGGTATTCAGTGTTTGCCACGTGCTTGATAACAAACATGATCTCCTGCTTCAGATTAACCAGCGTATCGATGTCATAGTTGATCTCAGCCTCCATGTCTGCTATCCGAGCAACGACCGACTCCATAGGCTGGAGGTTCGGACTGGGGTTTCGCGGTGAATCTGACAATGTAGTGGTCGCCTTGGTCGATAATTCGCGCAGGGATTGTACTGCCAAGCAACAACAGCCCGCGTTTCTTTAGGAATCGGTTCCATTCGTCGATTGGCCTTCCTTCAAGCTTTCCAAACATGAAGCTATAAACGCGATCCTCATAACTCGATTCAGGGTGTAAAACAATATTGAGTGAGGCTAACAGCTCACACATTTGTATTCGATTGAGCTTGAAACCGGCTATAATTGACCATGCTGTGTTTCGTGACCAAACTCTTTTATCATGGCGAATGATCTGCCAGTAGAAGGAGGCATCAAGCAATGTCATCTCTGCAAACTGTGTGTCGGTTTCGCAGCCAAGTCGTTTCATGTGTTTTACAACCAATTCTGTAAACGACGGAGGTTGTGGTGCGTTAGCAGCATCATCGTATATTTGTGTGAATATGGCATCTATTTCAGCGACCGTTTTTTCTGCATCGCAAGGCAGCAATGCAATAAGCCGCTCCACAAGATCATCAGGAACGTTCTCAAAGCACTTCGTTTCAGGCATCTCCTGAGTTGAGAAACGTTTCTCAACATCAGAATAATATAGATTCATAGTTATTCCTCCTTCCAGTCATGCTTAAGGCAGGGATTGCTCCTAATAGGCTTTACGCCGCATCCGTTTCCGCTCTTAGTGCATTTAGGTATACCATTATACATATACAGATGTATACATGCCCCGCACTCCACGTCGGTGATCAGATTGCGATATGAACACGTATAGCAATACCGCCGTGAATGATCCTCACGGGCATACTTCTCACATACCCTTGTGGCGAAGTTCTTACAGAACCACCTTTGTAAGCCGAACAATTCCATAACTCTCTCCCATAAAATGTAGTATAGCCGTACCTACAGAAGATTATTTCTTCGCAGTTATTCTACTCAGTCAATCACCCGTTCTATAAACGCGACTTCTTAAGCGAGTGATGCTTTTCTTAGCAAGCCGGACTTTAGCTAGATATCGTCATTTTTTGACACTACCCCCGTATTAGCATTGCCAAACACCTGTTCGTAGACGATTCTACCCGCATGACCTACACAAGCTCCTAACCAGAATGCATCTAAGTTATAACAATTCTGAACTTCGAGGATTGTTGAGTAAATCATCGAAATCGCAAGGTCGATGATTCGAGGATCAGGCATATTGTCGAGGTTAACTCCCTGGTCCTTACCCTGCCTTATCGGACCATTCCAGATCATATGTACCGCAACCCAACAAACCTTACCTGCCTCATATCGTGTTTGTTATTAAAACATCTTCTATCGCTACGTGATAGCCACCATATATACCCCCTT
>BNUH01000247.1 GCA_025997215.1 Clostridia bacterium | reverse complement strand
ACGTTATCGTCGGCAAGAACGCTGTGATGTTCTACTTCATGTTCACAATGCTCTTCTCCGGCGGCATGATCCCATCGTATCTGCTGATCAACAAGATGCACATGATCAACACCCGCTGGGTTATGATCATCCCGGGAGCGCTGGGCGTTTGGAACATGATCATCACAAGAACGTTTCTATCCGGCAACATCCCGGAGGAACTGTACGACGCCGCCGCAATCGACGGCAGCAGCGATTGGCATACGCTCACGCGTATCGTGCTGCCACTGTCTGGCACGATCATCGCCATCAACGCACTGTTCTACGCTGTGGGACATTGGAACAGCTACTTCAACGCGCTGATCTACCTGCGCGATTCGTCGCTGTTCCCGCTGCCGGTTGTGCTGCGGAACATACTCATAATGAACCAAATCGATCTGGGGATGCTCACCGACGTTCAGGATATGATGCGTCGCGAATCGCTCAAGACGCTGCTTAAGTATTCGCTGATTGTCGTAGCGTCGGTGCCGGTAATGTGCGTATATCCATTCGTACAAAAATTCTTCGTGAAAGGCGTTTTGATCGGGTCGATTAAAGGCTAAACGAGCCGCCTTCGGGAATGCTGCGGCGGAGCCGCTACATTAATATAAATATTGCAAGGAGGCAACCATGAAAAAGCTATTGTCGCTGACACTCGCACTGGTTATGGTTCTGTGTGCCGCGTCCGCAGCGCTAGCAGACTGGACGCTCACACCGCCCGGCGAGTTCCCTGTCGCGCAGGGAGACAAGCCCACGCTGAAGATCCTCGCGCCGAGCACCGCGTTCATCGAGGATATTTGGACAAACGATTTCACTGTAATGTATGAGGAAAAGACCAACGTTCATATCGAATGGGAATTAACCGGAGATATGACGAACACAAGAGCGATGATGTTCGCCAGCGGCTCCTATCCGGATATCGTATTCGGAGGCATCACAACCGAAGAGCTGATGACCTACGCCGGTAGCGCGATCATCCCACTGAACGATCTGATCGAAATAAATACCGTGTGGATGAAACAGGTGATCTACGGCGACCTGAAGTATGTGCTGCCAATGATGACACTGCCGGATGGGAATATCTACACCCTGCCGTCAACGACATATGAAGATTCGCACCTCATCTGCATGAATCGCTTCTGGATCAATACAGACTGGCTGGACAAACTGGGTCTCTCCGCGCCTACGACAACCGATGAGCTGTTTGATGTGCTGGTAGCGTTCAAAGAAAAAGATCCCAATGGCAACGGCATTGCCGACGAGATCCCGATCGTGCTGACCGATCCGTACACCAGCGCATATTTGATGGACGCGTTCATTTATGATGATGGGCAGAACCGCTTCCGCATCCTGGACAGCGGCATTGCCGATCCCGTGTTCAACAAGGATGAATTCCGCGACGGCCTGCGCTTTATAAAGAGCTTATACGACGCAGGTCTTACCGACATCACGGCGTTCAAGGTGCCATATTCGGTTAGCGTGAACGC
>BNUH01000246.1 GCA_025997215.1 Clostridia bacterium | reverse complement strand
CAACTCTATCCACAACATTGTATAAACCCACTGAAAACGCAATGAGGACGACCAGACTAACCAGTATCAGCGTTCCGCGAGGCATTCTGTTCATCCTCATACCTTCACCCTCATCCAGCCCATACATGATCGTTCGCCTACTTTTACCCGTATATATATACATGAATGACAGATCATCCATATAAGTATATATTACTTTTTTCAAAGTAATAAAGTTAAAAATAGGTCAGCTTCCGTAAAGTCCGTAAAACTCCTTACACCGCCTCACTTTTTCCGTAGGGCAGTCCGTAAAAACCCGTCAAAAATCCATATCATTGTTATAAAAAAACGCGTGCCCATGGGCACGCGGTTCTCGGATTACCTGGTACTCGTTTTCATTCGCGACTTGCTTCCAAGTCCAGGGAGTCCACGCTTTATAAGGAATGCATTCCACTCAGCGATAGGCCGGCCCTCCAGCTTACGAAGCATAAAGTGATATATGCGATCCTCTTCGTACTTATCCGGACGCAGAGTAATATCAGCCGCAACTAGCATTTCCAATGCATCATTGATATTCAGCTTAAAGCCTGCTATGATTGACCAGATGGTATTGGGTGTACGGTCAACATCTTCCAACCGCAGAAATTGTCCAAAGAATGAACGATCCAGCAGTGTCCTCCGTGAGAAATCGGCAGCAGTTTTGCACCCGATGCGCGTAATATGATCCACTATCAATTGCGCGAAGGTCACAGGTTTTGGAAGTGACTCTGGGCACAACACCTGGTACAGTGCATCAAGCGCATCTGTATGAGCCTCGCAAGCCTTGTCGAATAGGGCGATCAAACGTTCGCCAGTCGAGTCGTGAACAATGCCGAGATACTCCGCGCCTATGGTCTTACGCTCATTGAGCCGATAGTCGGTTTCCGAGAAATAGAGTTTCACTTATAGATTACCTTCCATGTTGTAGGCCCGACAAACGGCATACAGCCTGGAAGGCAAAGAAAGAGGCCTGACACAGCAGCGTCACACCGCTTGTCAGTCCCGAATTTAGATTACTGCCATACCACCGTGATAGTTCCGCACTCGCACGCAGCAAGCAGAACCCATGAGCAGACACCTCCTTTGAAGCTAATTCAAGGTAACCATAATAATCGACGATTCACCTACTAGGTTATATTCTTGTAATAAATCCCAGTAAACTATTGCCATAACGAGAAGATCATGTATTGATTTGTTTGTTGCCATGTGGGATAATGAATACGAGGTGAACGGGGATGGCAGGTCGGACACTCCCACACGATCAAAGGCTAAATAAGGCGCGGCAATGGCTTCCCACATACACCGGGCAGAAGTTAGTAGGCGCTTATCATAAAAAGTTTGGTGTGGATCGTCATAGAGCGATCATGGATCTGGGTGAACTTGGTGTGTTCGCCGAGGTTGAGCTGGCTCAACTGCTCCGAGATGAACGCGCTAGGCTGTCTGGCGAGGCGAAAAGCAATGAGGTCAATAAACACAACCAGATGGTTGATGAGATCGAGAGTTT
>BNUH01000245.1 GCA_025997215.1 Clostridia bacterium | reverse complement strand
CGGAAAATCTGGATATATCAAAGTGAAGTCTTCAATTATTCCAGCATAGCGATGGCCTGTTCATTTGCCATCGGTACCTAAAAACGATTTCGGATACAACTCCTGTTTATAATTGCCAATATCCAACAAACCCGGATCAACACGATCCAAAACACCCATACCACTCAATGTCTTAACGATTTCTGTATAAGCCCAAAACCCCGTTTGTGTAGTCCAGTGATGATCGGTGGCGTAATGCAGCGTTGACCAATTAAGCCCTTGTTCATGAGCAGCTTCGCGCAAATCAAGGACATCGACACCTTCATCAATTAATTGTGACTTTATAATATCCATGTTGTCATTATAATAATCTTCCTCACCAATAGGAACATAGTTTTCGTAAGGCGATGTTTTCTTTGGCGTTATCACTAACAGGTATGCGTGACCGCGCTCTTTTTGCGCGTTTGCCAGCGATGTTACGCTTCGCCTGAGGGCAGATAACTTATTGTCAGTTATCGGTGGGATCATTTCAGCTAGATTGCCATTTGTAAGCTTAACGCGCTTGTTCATCTCGTGCTGGCCCATTAGTTTTGCGAATGTACCATTGATATTGATGTTGAAGTAATTGTTTAGCAATAAAGGGAAACGGTTTACCAATGGTTCTTTGTATTGATTATTTAACGTTGATATAATTGAATAAGGGTTAAAATCACTGTTATAGTAAATGTTAACTGCTGATAAGCGCAAGGGATACAATATCCCATTCACCAAGTATAAAAACGAAATGGCGATGAACAACACAGCACAAACTTTTGCCGCGAAGCGATTAGACGTTGTGGTTTCCATGATAATACTCCTAATCATTTATTATATCTGGTGCTAAAAGTTAAAGTAAATAAACGGGTTATGCCCGCCAATTATCAAGAATGATATCGAATATATAAACAGAAACATCGTGACAATTATTGATGTTACATTTGCCACAGCGTGTGTAAACACATTCTTCGATAATTCGTTCACTTTAGCTTGTAAGAATCTAAACAATGTGGTGGAACACAATATCGCGAACAGTAAGAATAACCAATACTCTCTTATCGCAAATATTACGTTTGCATCGGTTAGCACATTACCGCTTAGACCAAACATTGATCGGGTATATCCAACAAATCCATCCAAACCAACAGCGCGGAATAACACCCAGCCAAACATCACACAAAGCAGTGTGAACGCGCGGTATGCGGCTTTTAGCCATCCGCGTTTGAATCGCTTCGGTATACCCGTCAGCTTTTCGATTACAAGCAATACGAAGTAAAACAATCCCCATATGATAAAGTTCCAGCTTGCGCCATGCCAAATGCCTGTCAGCAGCCACACGACAAACAGATTCAGAACAAGACGGCCCTTCGTTTTGACGCGCGATCCGCCCAGCGGGAAGTAAACATAATCGCGGAACCAATGCCCTAACGACATGTGCCATCTGCGCCAGAATTCCGTAACGGATTTGGATATATACGGATAGTCGAAATTTTCCAGAAAGTGGAAGCCGAACATC
>BNUH01000244.1 GCA_025997215.1 Clostridia bacterium | reverse complement strand
GCGGGAGCAAACAAACCGGAAACTGCCGCTCAATCCTAACAGGTTTCTTCAGTTGGTCAAAGGCCGAAAACCCTTGCTGCGCTTAGGGTTTTCGGCTGTTTTCTGCCTTTTTGCTGCCGAAGTCAGGCTACGCCGGGCAAGTCCGATATGTTAAAACTTGAAAACCCCACCGCCGAAGCGATAGGGTTTAGAATTAATATATTTCTATAAATTACTGATCCGAAACCGTGCAGATGTTTTTGCAATCCACACCATCCAAGTTGCAATCCAACTGCGACTGGATATCCTCGCCGCACAAGGCGTTCAAGGCCAGACAGAGTTTGCGCATCGTGACTTCCTCTATACGTAACGCGGAAGTTGTCAAATCCTGCACCGTCTCCATCGTGGACTGGATCTTCGCGAAGTCGTTCGTCGCCGCGGTTTCGGTGAGCGTATCGGCTCCGGTGGTGACCAGCTTGCTGGCGCCCTGCTCGCTGACCGCGACGGAGGCGACCAGGTCCTCCAGTGCAGAGCGCATATCCGGCGAAATAGTCGGATTGCAGGATGTCAGCGCGCCCAGCGACAGGCAGAGCTTCTTTTCCAGCGCGGCTTCCACGTCGGCGCTAGTCGATGCCAAATCCTTCAGCGCATCCAGCACGATCTGGGGCAGATCATCCGGCGACGAGGCATCCTTGTTGACAAAATCCAACGCGTTCGAACCGGATAGTATCAACTGGCCCGCCGCGTCCTCCTGGAATCCAATGGAGGATACTATATCCGCCAGCGCGTCCTCGACGCCCGCGGTCAGCACGCAGCACGTCGGGCCGGATGGATTCTGGCCGCAGTCGCACAGCGAGGTCAATGTGCAGCACAGTTTCTTGGTCAGCACGCATTCCAGCTTGGCGACCGTTTTCGCTAAGCCTTGCGTCGCTTCCAGTATATCCTGCAGATTGGCGGGATCATATCCCGGGCCAGTCAAGCTGTTGATGACGGCCGCGCTCGCGTTGAGGATCGACCCGCCCGCGACTTCGCCCGTGGCGATGGATGCGACGACATTGGCCAGCGCGCCGTGCACCCTGCCGGAGAGCTTCTCGGCATAACCGCACCCACCGAAGCCGTCGGATTCATACCCATCCGGGCAGATTGGATCGGCGAACGTGCCGACGCCTCCAGCTGCCCCGTAGTAGTAGCCGTCGCTTCCGGGATCTGCGGAGTATTCATCGTCCGTATACTCATCCAAGCCAAGATCGCCGGCAGTTTCCTGCCAGTCTATGTATTCACTTTCGTCAGACGTCCGCGCAGAACCGTTCTCGTACGCGTCCGAGCATTCATTATTGATGGTCATGGTTATCTGGGCCTCCTTTATGAATAACCTACCATAAGCTACGCATTCCTGCCGAACACGTGCGCCCAAGCTCGAAATGCATAAATTCCAGCCGTTTATGCCCGAAATCGTTAAATACAACCTTGATTATTTATACGGATGCTGGTATACTCTAAAGCTGGTACCATTACCTTGCTCCGCGCAATGACGCGGGGCCTTATGTCCAGAAGGAGGCCAAAGAATCTTGAA
>BNUH01000242.1 GCA_025997215.1 Clostridia bacterium | reverse complement strand
GGTAAAGATTTCCATGAATCTTTGACCTTCTTAGCCAGGGTTTATTGAGGAGTATTTTCTGCGCTTTTTCACCGCCTTCACTGCCGTTTTCTCTCGTTTTTCCCTCTTGACATTTCACCGATGGACTCTAACTCTAGTTTGGTTCTGTTATTGGAGGTTTACACATTCTGTGCGGCAGTCTCGATCTCATAGCGATCCTTCGACCAGCTTTGACCGAAATCATCCGAATACTTAAACACAAAATGCCCCTGCGAATCAACGCGATAGCACTGTCCATCTTTGAATGGCGGATCATCAGCGCGCACATACCGAAGGTTGTCGGTATTGTGATTGTAGAAGCAGAAGATGCGGCCGTGATCACCCTTGAGAAGCTCCAATGATTCATACCCATCTCCGCCACTTCCTTTGGCAGCGGGTGAACGTCGATGGGATGACCGCCTCGGCCGATCGAATCCTCGAACTGCCGCGCTGTTATTACGTCTCGCCCATTGAGCGTATACTCGCCAACGATATGCCGTGTTTCACGCACGCCGACATCCGGTATATGCGCCACGTAACATAGATGATGCTGTTGCGTAGCTGGTGGAGATACGGCTGCCTTCGCGGCATTGTAGTCATCAGCGTTACCTCCGTATTTGGCGCGTCTGCGTTTTGTATGGAAAGGGCGGCAAGACGTTCCCGCCGCCCTTTATTTGGACTGATTTACTTTGCCGCGTCGTAAGTCTTCTGCGCGACGGTTACAATCGTTTCGGCGCCCATGTTCTTGAGCGTTTTTATAAACGTGTCCCAGTTCGCGTCAATGTCCTTTTGTCCGGTAACAAACAACGCGAATTCCTGACTCATGTATGCGCTTACGTCAGTCCAGACCGTGTTGAGCTCGCGCTGGTCGTTGGCGTCATAGTACATGATCGGCATGGCCAGCCGCAGCTTGCCAAAGTATTCGGTTGCGACATCGCGCCGCTGAACATTGACAGGCGCTTCTACGGCGTCGTTAAGGTTGAACCACTCGACGGGGCAGATGGAAGGGCCCTGGCCGTCGGCCTGGATCGTCCGCTTTGCGCGAACCTCGGTGGATGTCGGAGCGTCGTCGGTGAAGATCCAATTCCACATCGTGCGGGTATCATCGACATACTCATATGCCTCACCCTCTTGTCCCATCCAGACGAGCTTCTCATATTCCGCGTCGAAGAACAGATCGCACCAGCGAACAGCCGCCTCGGGATACTTGCACGCCGACGTGATGACGCCGACTCCCGGATTCGCAAACTGGCGCGTGTACCACATCTGCTTGCCATTGGCCGCTGTGAAGATCGGCGCCGGGACAAACGCGTTAGCGTTCGCTTCGCCGACTGTCGCAAATGCAGCCGATGTCAATAACGATCCGTACACCTGCGTCGCCGTGCTGCCCTTCGCGGTAACCTCCTGCGTCTTCATCACAAAGATATCAGGATCAAGCAGCTTTTCTTTGAACATGTCCGCGCACATCTTGACGTAATCCTTGTATTCATCCAATAACCAATGGTATATACGATTCGTATACCATTTATAAGTAACGCCTGGACTCGTTAATCAGTTATCGGGTTCAGCTTTACGATGATCAGGGTATCGACCTGCCTTTTGACCAATTCGTTCTCTC
>BNUH01000241.1 GCA_025997215.1 Clostridia bacterium | reverse complement strand
CGCTCCTTGATCCCATAGCGACCCGCGATGCTCAAAGGTTGAAAGCCATCGCAAACGCCGATGCTTTACGGGACAAGATGAGAGAGCAGGAGGAACAATGGCACAACTAGGCGACATGACCGTAAACCTCACCGTCGAAGTCGATACCAAAGCCGCAAAACTGTTAATGCGGATACTCGAAACCACGCAAAAACTAGCCAATGACCTTATAGAGCTTGCGGGTTACGTCGGGGTCAAAGTCGATACGATCGAATGAGGGAGCGTGCAAACGATGACAACATCCAACCATAACGATGAATCGCCTGTCGTTGGGCGAGCATCTTTCGCGCCTTACTGTGATGGTTGGGTTGGGCGCATCCAAGCGTCGATGACGGAAGGCGCAGACGCTTCCAGGGAAGACACCTTCTATTTCGGCCCGTATGGTATCATCGTTCGCACCGAGCCGTCACAGACGATGATCGACAGCTGCGACCGAGCCGAGGCCGCGTACAAGGCGTTCATCGCAGCGTACGTCCACGACTTCGAGGAGTTACAAGGGCCGATCCGCGAGGCTGCTTTCGCGATGATGGAAGCCTTTTGCGACATCCTGAAGCAACAGTACAGCGTCACCTATACGCCGATCCAACGGGCGGGGGCGGATGGCGCTTGACAGCACCTTGACTACGTTCTACAGTGCATTAAGTTACTATATTCTCTACGGTAACATTATGCACGGTCATTGAGCCTCCCTTAAATTTGTGAGCCGTTAAGGTATATAGATACCTCAACGGCTTTCTCGTGGTGCGCCATCAGGGACTCGAACCCGGGACACCCTGATTAAGAGTCAGGGACTTGGTCGTCGAATAAGCCTATTACGAGCTGGTTTTTCAGCGTTATCAAGGTGGAACAGCATCAAAGTTTGACAGCATCACGCTGCGAAAAAGCGGTTTATGGCATCCAGCGAAGCCTTCCGACGCTGCTCTGATAGATGGGTATATATACCCATTGTGATCTTTACATCGGAGTGGCCCATCCACAAACGGGCAGTCATTACATCGACTCCGGCGTCGTAAAGGAACGTGCAAAATGTATGCCGCAAGTCATGCGCACGAATTGCAAATCCGATCCAGTTATCACGCTGAGCACGTGTAGGTTTGTCGCAGGTAAGACCGTTAAGATCTTTTTCATGCGCCCAAATATAGCTATGCCAATAGTGGCGATAGCTGGTCAACGTTAGCGGAGTTGACTTGCCACCTGCGATATAGCCATGCGGCAACGGCGTTTTAGTCAATGCATCATATAGTGGCGGCAGTATTGGTATATCACGCAAACTGGCCTTACTCTTAGGCGGGCCAATATAAGGCCTATTATTGACAAAATGAACGGCATGACGCACATGGATAATCTTGTTTTCCATGTCAACATCGTCAGAATGCAAGGCAAGCATCTCGCCCCGACGCAACCCTGCATATAGCATGAAATATACAGGCAGCCTGAATGCATGTTGATCATACATCGTACGGATGCGTTCTACCTCATCAGGGTTTAAGGAGCGGTGCGTATTACGTTCACCCCTTGGGACTTTAACTCCTTGCATAGTGTTAAACGTTAGTATCCGGTCGTTATAAGCCGATCGGAATATGTTATTATAGACAAAAGAAACCTTTTGACTA
>BNUH01000240.1 GCA_025997215.1 Clostridia bacterium | reverse complement strand
CTTTTTCTTTGCGTAGATATGCTTTCATTTTTGACCAGGCTAATTCTATCGGGTTATACTCAGGTGAATATGGTGGTAAAAATATGACATTTATTCCTTTCTCAATTAACGGTTCCATAACTGTGCCACTTTGTGCGCTGACGCATTATCAAGAATTAGTGTGTCGCCTTCTTTCATTTCTGGCGCAAGACACTTCTTTACATATTTTCCAAATAGTTTGCCATATATGTTTATTATTTCTATTGCTCCCTGCTCATCGATTACTTCTTTATTCGTTGCCAATGTCCACTCGATCCCTTCTACCCCTTCCCTTGCTCCCTTTTCCTTTATATACACTATATTCATCTCTAGTTCTTTCGCTAAACCTTCTTCCTTGCGTATCTCTGGCTTCTGTGCCTTTACCTTTAGATATTTTACCTCTGCTTCCGCTATTCGCGCCTTTTTATTATTCCTTGTATCCCGCGGTACCTCTATCATTATTTCTGCTTTTACTGGCGCGTTTCTGATCCTTTCTTTGACCTTTTCTCCTGTCTCCGTCTCTCGATTGCTTGTTACTCGCACCACATATTCTGATTCCAACTTTTGCACTGCATTGTAAAATTCATAAAAATCACTCTCTCGATCACATACTGTGATCGCTTCCACCCCCTGCGGGATTTCCCTTATGCTCTGGTTTAACGCTTCTACCCACCTGTAACTCTCTTTCTCTTCTAGCCCGCGTTTCGACTTCTCATATGCACTCTTCTCATTTTCGCCTGGCTTTTCACGTGTTTTTGTCTGCTGATTCATAATTCCCAACGGTACCCCTTCTGGCGTTACCGCCATGCATGTATGCAGTAATATCCCTCTGTTATACTGGTCACAATACCCCAACCCTTCCGTTTTTTTATGTGTATTCATCTCTATCTCCGTTGTATCCTGTATCAACAATACCCGCTTTTGCTCGGCTATCACCTGTGCTGTGCTCGCTGTTATACATGACTGTACCTTGCTTACGTCAAACTTTTCGTTTGACAGCATCCGGTATGCCCCTTTCGCCTGCCCACGGCTTCCGCTTGCGCTGTATATGGAGATCTGCGGCTTTTCGGTCATCGCCTTCACCACCGTTATTAATCTTTCTTTTAAACGTGTGGACCCTAACTCTAGCCGCTCGAATGTTTCCCAGGGCTTGTTTACTCTGTTCATCTCTTTCTCCTCCTACCTTTTTCTCTTTATTATATCAGTTTGCTCTCTGGGGGTCAAGCTTCAGGGCAAAATCATTTACTCAAACCGACAAAATACGAGCAAAATCTCAGCCTCTACAATCCGTTTTTCTCGCACTTGAGGTCGAAAAGTGACACCTTGTATGGCAAAAATCGATTGTATAAGCTGCTTGAAAAGTAAATGATTTTGCCATGGCTTTACAGCCCACTAGGCACATACCCTATATACAAGGTGCTTCATTTACCTACGCAAGCTTCTTAAAACTAACGTACCACACGTACCACAGCCTTGATTTTACTGCGTTTTTTGGCGTGCTTGTGTGGTACGTGTGGTACAACAGGACAGGCGCTGCTCCTACCCGAATCCCCGAAACCGTTGGCCGCGAACAAACCCCGTGTAGCCTGTGCCATGCTGTTCCCGTTCCGCTCTACACTTATAACAACGTAAGCGTGT
>BNUH01000239.1 GCA_025997215.1 Clostridia bacterium | reverse complement strand
TTGGACGAACGTGAAAAGGCCGCCTCCAACATAATATAAGCCGACAAGGGAATCTCTCCACGTAGCCTTCCATTCTATGCTGCCTCGTATTCAGACGACGCAGGTACAGCCGATCATCCGTGCGCGGCACGCCGTAGATATGCGCCACCAGCCAGCGCAGGCCGTCCTTCGAGCTGTACTTGGTCTGCAGCGTGACGCCAGGGATGACGGCCGATCGCATGGTCACGCCGCCATCGCCGCCGTCACCGCACAGCGTGGTCAGCGCGGCGTTCAACTTATGCGACAGTGAGGCGTCCATGTGCGACAGCGACGACGCCGTTTGGACAAACGAACTGTTATACTCCATCAATGTTTCCAACGATACTCTTCGCGTCGGCGATATTGCGAAGCGTATCTTCTCCGACTCCGCCTCCATCAGGTCGGCAATGGCCGCGGATTCCTCTGCCACGGATGAGACAACATTCGTCAGAGCGTCGCACGCGCTGATGGGTGTGGACGCGTCGGTGGGTTTCGGCACGTGCATGGCTCCTTTGCTGGAATGTACGGGCTACGTGGAGAGATTCCCTTGTCGGCTTATATTATGTTGGAGGCGGCGGGATGGTGTTTGGACGAACGTGAAAAGGCCGCGGTGCAAACGCGGCCAACATTTGATATAGAAGTGTAGAGCGCAGATAGATTATACTCGCGTAACTTCCGTGTACTTAAACACCCGGCTGAATACTGTCCCGCAGACGGGACAATATGTTACTGTGAAATAATCACCGCACAGACCGCCTTTTCTATAGACTATATCCGTGCGCGTCGCCCTTGAATGTGTATGGGCAGCCTTGTATCCACCCGTATCAGCGCCTGTGGATATCGCAAGAGCGCCGTTTGTGTGTCCGAAAAGGCTTGTCAGCGGCAATACGCTAAGCGCAATCACGGCAACCAAGGCTAGACAAACTATCTTCTTCATCATTTTATTTCACTGACCTCCTTACTATCCTGTCACGGTAAAATCTTCTTAGCAAAGCGTTACAGTATGAGCATCTTGTAACAGTATAGGTATCATAGAATCTAACTGTCATAATGCCCTCCTTCGTTGTGCTAACCAATACCTCCTCGTAACCGGTAGCTGTTTTCGTATGCTTACAGTAGGCGTAATCAGCGCCTGTGGATATCGCCAGCGCGGATGTCGCCTGACTGCCAAAGCCTGCCAATGGTAGCACAGTAAGCGCAAGCACGGCTGCCAGGGTGAGACAGACAATTCTCCTTTTCATCCGACAAACCTCCTCAAATTTTGTGATCATTCTGTCAATGGGTATAGAACGCCTCTACTACCGTCATTGATTGTATTGTGCCACATATGGAACAATACCATACTTTGTAGGTGTAGTATAGTTTACCGTACTTATCGTATTTTCCACTGAAGGCTTGCGCGTACCTCCAAGCCCACTGATGAGTACCATGGTACTTGTACGTTTCAGGGCCTGTCATAGCCGCCAATGCCGCTCCACCGGTTGAGCCAGCACCGGGCAACTGAAGCACGCTTTGGATGAACACGCCAGATGAGAGCAGCACCGCCGCGACCAAGGTGAGGCATACGATTCTTTTGAGCATCTTGGTTCCTCCTTCAATTTGGTTGTCGATTCGCTTGTCTATTCGATCAAGCCTACTCATCT
>BNUH01000238.1 GCA_025997215.1 Clostridia bacterium | reverse complement strand
TATAGATGCCAAACTATCTGGAGATTAATCGGCGGAATGATTGTCGGCATTACCCACTTGATATATCTCTGCGAACGGGTAATATGGGGATGGGGTGATGGATATGACGCTGACTTACCCGGCTGCCCATCCATTACGGATGGATGAATCAACACTCAAAGTATATCTTGAGGAATTGGGGGTGCATTATGCTTGAAAGTACGCTGCAGGACGCTGCCCGTGAGGATACGGCGGCAATGGATGAAATCTTCAATAACACGCATCCAGAAGGCGGACTGTTCTCACTGGACGAGATCAACGAATTTGACGTTGTTCGCTCAGAATTCTTATCACCAACGTTCAAGCCGAAGATCACGCTGAACGCGGATAAACTGGCATTCAGCTCGTCGTGTGTCCGGTTGATACCGGATAACTCATATGTGCAGATGCTATTCGACCGCAAGAGGAAACGGATTGTGCTGCTGCCATGCGGCCAATTCGATAAAGACGCGCTGAAGTGGAGCAACCAGAAAAGCGGTAAAACATCGCCGCGTGGGATAACGGCACGGCTGCTCTGCTCGAAGCTATTCGACTATATGGGCTGGATTCCCGATAATCGCTATAAAGTTATGGCTGTTTATCAGGAATTGGAGGGAAGACAACTTATCGTATTCAACCTTGTGGAAGTTATCTTGTGGAAGCTTACAATATATCACATACCTCGCGTGCAATATTATCATAGTCATAATAGATGTTTTCCCGTGTGACTCCAAAAACTCTTAAATCCTTGATGTAACTTCTTTACACTTAGTTGCGCTTTGGTTTGCGTGTATAGATGCAGACAAACAAGATGGATTCGTTTATTGCTTTAATAACAATATTGCTGATTTCACCTCATATATTGATTATATAAATAATCCAAGCATTCAGAAGCCGTTGCAAGTTCCCGATGTGATGGCTAGTAAACTCTTTGAACACTGTATTGAGCATAACTATTATACCGAATTGCCTGACTTGATCAATCCATATTTAGCTATATTGACTATTTGTGCTATTTTTGACCCTGATAATATTAAAATGATATTTCAAGCAATATTTAAATCATTATCAGGCAACGATATCATCGAAAATCTAAACAAATATACCAGTAGTGCCGTTAATATTAGTTACAACTACATGCCATTTGAAAACCTTCTTGATAGATTTATTGCTTATTTTGATCATGTGAACTTTCAAAGGCCAGATTACAAAACGACTGATGCGCAACTTGCCGAAAAACTATCTACCATAACAGAAGAAGAGTTTATAAAACCATATTTGGATATTATGAATATTGATATTGATTATAAATCAATGGCTCGCACACTACTTCTGTATAAAATAAACGCAAAATGCTTATCGTTAGCTAATACCCATAACGATATACTCGCAAGTTACTTGCCCACTACTTTATATGCACCTCTTCTCTCTTTTAATAGGGCTGTAAATCAAAAAGGTGCTTTCTTCTATCAATGGTATAGTAGCAAGAAGGTTCATAAAATTGATTATTCATATGCGTTTGTTATTAAAAGCGAGGCAAAAAAGAAGATTATCAAGGATTTAAGAGTTTTTGGAGTCACACGGGAAAACATCTATTATGACTATGATAATATTGCACGCGAGGTATGTGATATATTGTAAGCTTCCA
>BNUH01000237.1 GCA_025997215.1 Clostridia bacterium | reverse complement strand
ACACCGACGCCGACACCGACACCCACACCGACACCCACACCCACACCCACACCGACACCGACACCGACGCCCACACCGACACCGACGCCGACGCCCACACCGACACCGACGCCCACACCAGAACTAACTCCGAACCCAGAAATTGTCCCACCTAATATTATTCCATTACCTACGCCTGATCAGTCGTCTCTAACTCCAGACGCTACGCCAGATGTAGCAGTGCCGTGGAGTGATTCATCAGCAGATAACGAGCTTGATACAGCTGGTACCGTTCTTGATAATAATAAAGGAACAGTATCTACTATTAATATTGGCGATGATATACCTTATTCTTGGGACCCATTTTTCAAGAACTTAGCATATTATGTGAAGTTAGGTGATGAATTTGTCTTCGACTTAAGTCCCTTCCAAAATAGCACATTTTACGATTACGAGATAGAAATAGTCCCTCTAGCATACAGTTCTATGGCACTGTCATACAATGAAGCTATACTTATACCGCTTGCAGGAAGCAATAACGTATTTAAAGTCGGTGGTTGGCCGGGTAACGCGCAATTGCAATTAAGATATAAATATAATGGTAAAGTAATAACAACGAGGTCAGTAGGAATCAAGGTCGGTCCAGATTTTGATAATTATCCCGCAATTAGTTTAACAACAACAAGAAAAAAAGATGGACACTTATACCTAACTTGGGCACCTGATCAATATGTTGGCCCAATTCCACACATATCAACTACATACAATATATATTATTTAGATGGGGATACTGAGATATTTTGGAGACAATCTGGAGACGCACGAGAAATGCGTCTTGACCCAGCAGATTATTACGGTCGCACGTTTATTGTTCGAGCAATTGATAAAATAGATGACAACAATATGAGTAATGCTTCAACTATTCTTTACTTTGATCAATACGGTAGATCCTCTTTTATTGATCCCACAACGGATGAACTATCATTTTCATTAGACTACTCAGCGAAAGACGCGATTAAGTTTGCCAATTTAGCAAAAGGAGAGCTTCCATTCATGACTAAAACATGGAGTCAGAAGGAAACATTGCAAGATATATACACTAGCACTGAAATAATGGACGATGGCAGTACGCTAGTCCGTATCGGCTTTAGCGGCGAGTATCCTATTGAAGGTTGGTTGGCGGACATATCCTTTGCCAACATATATGATGGAATCGAAATGCTCAACCGAGAAATACACTGGGGATTTGAACAAGCATATGAGTTTTTCGATCAAGTTTTACATGAAAGGAAAATAGAATTTGTTGAAGACGGTATTATTACATATAAATCCATAAATGATTTCATTGATCTTGCTAAAGATGGTCAGATTAAGTTTCAGATATCTGGTCATAGCCTCGGTGGTGCAGTCGCTCAAATATTCACAACAAAACTTATAAGCGAGAAGGACATATCTGCTGATAGCATAGTTACATATACTTACGGCTCCCCTATACCATTTAGATATGAAACTGTTGAGAGCTTTGCTGATGCACATGTATTCAATATTATTAATGCATATGACCCAGTACCACGTTTAGGGATCATAAATCCAACAATTGAAGGTATGCTTGATGTAGCAACTTTAGTAAAAAATCCTGTAGTAGATCTTCTGAATCTTCTTATGCGAGAGGGTGGCGAATCTGCTGGAGG
>BNUH01000236.1 GCA_025997215.1 Clostridia bacterium | reverse complement strand
GGGAGCAAACAAACCGGAAACTGCCGCTCAATCCTAACAGGTTTCTTCAGTTGGTCAAAGGCCGAAAACCCTTGCTGCGCTTAGGGTTTTCGGCTGTTTTCTGCCTTTTTGCTGCCGAAGTCAGGCTTCCAGACAAAATCTGCTACATCCTGCCACATTTTAGCACAATTGCGGCTATTATGCAACAAGTATTTTGAGTAAATTGTTTTCCAATATTTACAATATAATCCAATATATACCCGTATCAATATTTACCTGTATGTGATATTATTACCAGATAAATGAAGGAGGTAATATGCATGCGTCGAGATCAAATCAGAGTGTTGTTTGAAATCGTCCGGTCATGGTATCCTAACCAAAGCGACAGGGCTATTGTACATACGCTGCAGCTACTCTCTTGCGATGCTTTCCGCTGCCTTAACTACAAGTTCGATCTTAGCGAGTCTGTTGAAATTGACGGAACCGTCATCGAGGAGGACGTGTAGTTCGCGCATTACTGCGCACATGCGCTCGTAATCGTCCGGCTCCGGCTCGACATACTCTGGTAGACCGAGCAGGTCGGCGGTGGTTACGCCAAGCGCATTCGCAAGCGGGATGAGCCGATCATACTTGATCGACTTGATCTCACCGGTTTCATAGCGCGTTATCGTCGCAGCGGTAACGCCTATGCGATTGGCGAGCTCCTGCGTGGTCAGACCAAGGGCGGTACGACGCTGACGGATTATGAGGCCTGGGTGTTTCATGCTTCCACCTCGCTTCGTCATAAGATAGCACGTATTTCGCGAAATATCAAGAATATAATTGATTTACGAAAAACCGTTTACAAGGCTAACCTCTCTGTGCTATACTCCAAACGCGCTGCGTAGTACACTAAACGCATAGAGCCGCACAAAAGAGGATGCATCGATGATTGTACTGGATGATGGGCGGGTTATCTTTATACCATACAAGGTTGTTGACGACGAATACTGGGAGCTATCGGCCTATGATGCGGCTGACGCTATCATTGATTGCCGCGCATAACAATTCGTATGAACTCTGCGAGTTCTTCGCGCGTCTTTGGCAGGTCGGCGATGTTATATGTCACCGCCTTGTCACTTTGTGACGCCTTGATAAGTGCGGCGGTCTGCTCGGGCGTAGGCGGATCTTTGTGGGTTGATATACCGCGAGCGCCTACACCATCTATCTGGCCGATGGGATGGGCGTAGAGATTAGGCGTGTCGGTGCGTCCTAGGAGGTAATCGATCGTAACGCCACACAAATCAGCAACCTTTATGAGCATATCGTTTGACGCCTCGTTAACACCGCGCTCCCAATAAGACACCATTCTTTGAGTGGTGCCAAGCCTCGTTGCGAACTTCTCTTGCGTATCCCCAAACGACTCACGTAGTTGCTTGACACGTTCTGCAAACATAACATCGCTCCTCACAGATAGTATAGCCGATATATTTCTAGAATACAAAGACGAAAAACTTCAAAACAAGGTATTGACATTAAGACTGTTTACTGCTATACTCATCTAGAAGCAAACAGTCTGAGAGGAGGTGATCCCAATCCACCCGCTTACCGAGCTTCGCAAGCGCGAAAAACTTACCCAGAAAGAGCTAGGCGAGATCATAGGCGTTTCGCAGCGGGCTATTGCCAATTACGAGAACGGCCTATGCAACCCGTCGCCCAAAACATCCGAGGCGA
>BNUH01000235.1 GCA_025997215.1 Clostridia bacterium | reverse complement strand
AGATCCTTTACCCCGCGCTCCTCCATCAACTGGCGCAGCAGGCTCTTTTCTCCCTTTGCTTTCTTTGCCATTTTCTTCCCTCCTCTAACTCTAGTTTGGTTCTGTTATTGGAGGTTTACACATTCTGTGCGGCAGTCTCAGGACGACAGTATATTACTCAAAAGCGCCCTCCTGTAACACCTCGTTTCCCCTTGTCGCAATTCGCTTTTTGGCTTTATTGCTGCCAAAGACGGGATTGTATCATAAGTGATTTAGAAATGCGAGGTACAATCGGCGGCGCATCGAGAATAATAATGGTTATTATTTATAATAATACTGCTTCATGCTCCATTGTTTCAAGATCAATGAGCCAACAACGCAACAGGCTGCGGTTGTGATCGCACGCGCTATTTAGAATCAGCGTCGAACCTATCGTGTGTTCGCCAAAGTCTTCATGTATATGGCCGCAAAACCAGGCGCGCGGTTGAACCTGCTTGATCCAGGCGTTAGCGGCTTGACTGCCAACGCGTTCGCCTCTGTATGTTTGTCGCCGCAGCCGAATGGCGGGCCGTGCGCAACGATGATAGACTGATTATCCGCGTTCAGTTTTCCCAGTTCATACAGGATTTTGTTCTCGTTGCTCTCGCGATTCGTTTTGAATGGCGTAAGCGGAACCCATTCAAACGGGACGAAAGTGTGGCCGGCAATCGTCTCCGGATGAGATAGGTAATGCTCGTCAGCATACTCGAACCAATCGTCATTACCGAGTATGAATCTGGCGTCAACAGGCAACTCCCTCAGTTTGGCTGCGAGATAATCCGCATCTTTTTTCTGCCGCTCGCCGAGGTCGGCAAGCGACCTGCCTACCTTGCCACCAATATCGCCGTAGATCAACAGCAAGTCGCATTTTTGTGACACAACTGCGATCAGCTTGTCGATTATTGTTCGGTTCCCGTGTGTATCCGATGTAACGCATATCCACATAATCAATCCCACCATGAATAAAGGTTATCTTTTAGCAGCTCAGCCAGCCGTGCGAAGTCCGCGTCTGAATCCTCCTCCGCTTGCATATACGCGGCGCTCCTATCAATATCATATTGATGAATCTCAGCGAGTAGTCTTTCCGTTTCGGATGCATCGGGGCTTGTAGCCAAAACAAACTGCCCGTCTACAAACTCGAAATATCCTTCGCGCGGGTCATTACCACTTTCTCTGCCAACGTAGCCTTTACCCTGCTTGATAAAACACCCGCTGAAGCCAATGCCCCCACCTACATACTCACTGACTAACTGTCGGTATTCTGGATAATGTGCCTCCGTTTCGTGAAGCCTACGGAAAGTGTATTCATCTGGACTTCGCATACGCTCTAGCAAGTGGATGGTTTCACGAGCGGTGACAGGTTTTCTCCGCCTTACACTCCGCTGTCGCGTATCCGTGCTGTTCTTCGAATGCGATATACTGCTTCAGGTGTGTAGTCATTACGTCTATCAGTCCGCTATAGCCATTATAGAGGCTTAACTGTTCGAGCGTTTTACGCCAATGCCATGCATTACGTAGTACATTCCGCATTCTGATCCACCGCCTGCGAACCCGTATCCCAGTTTTCCTCCATACTCTCAATCATATGCGTCGAAATAAGCAAAGCGCAGCCGCTCTGCTTCAAATCGGCTATGACCGACTTGATTTCGCGTATGCCGTGCGGGTCAAGCCCAACAAGCGGCTCGTCAAGTATGACGGC
>BNUH01000234.1 GCA_025997215.1 Clostridia bacterium | reverse complement strand
TATGCAAAAATTCATGTCATCTCTATTTTGAAGACAGAAGTAAACCAAACAAAAAATACTACATATTTCAACGCTCAGATATCATAGAACGGGAAAAGAGTTCGTCTGGTGGGTTTTCATATTATCTTGCACAACATTATATTGCACAAGCAATTATTTATGGTTGTGTATTTGATGAGTCTTTTGAAGTGACACATAGAAGAATTAATAATCTCATTGAGCTTGAAAAGATTAGAGGTTCAAAATATGTTCAAAGCAACTTATTTAAATCTTTCATGGAGATTGAGAGTGATCTAGATAGTGGTCTATATGTAATTATCTTTGGAACGCCATGTCAAATAGCATCATTAAAGATGTATTTAAAAGATGAGTATGATAAACTAGTTTGTATTGATATTATTTGTCATGGGGTCTCGTCACCGATTGTGTTTTCAAAATATTTAAATATATTACATAAAAAATATAATTCCGAAATAGCATATGTCAGTTTTCGTGAAAAGACCAACTGTGGAAGATCATTTGTTACTAAATTTAATAGTAATGCTACTTATGCTTGTGATGTTCATACCGATCCATACAGCATTTTATATCAAAGAAACATTAACATAAGAGAATCATGTATAAATTGTAAGTATAAAAATAGTCCAAGCGGTAGTGACCTTACAATTGGAGATGCATGGGGTATCAAGACATTTAGAAATAACAAAATAGATGTATATAGAGATGGTTTGTCGTTAGTTATTACAAACACAATTAAGGGAATGCTTGCACTTAAAGAAGTATATAACAATGACGAATTTCAAAAATTAGGTGATATTGAAATATCAACAATAGAAAAAAATCTAAGTAAAAAAACAGTACCATCAATTAGAAGAACGAAATTTGCGTATGAGAGAATAGCATATAGTGATAGCGAAAAGTATGAGAGAATAATAAAAAAATATGCTGATAATACAATATGGTATATGTTCCGAAATAATATATATAAGACAATATATAGAGTATTAAGAAATTGCGAATAAATTAAAAATGAGAAATGAATACAAGAAACTAACAAAGAATACAGTTATCTTCGCTCTGGGCAATTTATCACAAAAGCTAATATCTTTTTTGTTTGTACCATTTTATACATCAATTTTAACAACAGAGGAATATGGTATATTTGAACTATTGTCGACAGTTTCAAGCTTAATATGGCCAATATTTACTATTATGATCAATGAAGCTGTTATGAGATATGCACTTGACGAAAATAGCGATATTAAACAGATTATAACTATAGGCGCAATTACAAATATAACACTATTTTTTCTAATGCTAATATTTTCACCGATCTTACGTTTGGTCGGATTATATGAATATTATGCATATTTCATTTTTTTCTATTTATCGCATTCCTTATATTCCTTTTTGCAATATACATCGAAGGGGATAGGTGGAGAAAGAAACTTTGCAGTATCAGGCATTATATGTACTGCTATTACTGTTTTAATGAATTTGTTTCTATTACTAAAAGTATCAATGGGAATAGAAGGGTATATTATATCACATATACTAGGCTATTTGGTAGCAACAACATATCTATTATGGACAAATAAAATCTGGAAATACATTTTACCAATAAAGAAAATAGATACTAACATTTTAAGGATCATGTTAAAATATTCAATGCCTCTTATACCAAACTCTATTAGCTGGTGGGTTAGCAATGCTTCTGATC
>BNUH01000233.1 GCA_025997215.1 Clostridia bacterium | reverse complement strand
GTGGCGCTGGGTTGGTACAACTGGGCGCGGTTTGGATCGCCGCTCGAGTTTGGACATAACTACCTTCCGGAGTTTACCCGGCCTGGACAGAGCCAGTTTTCGCTAACACACATCGTGCCGAACCTGCTGCGCATACTGCGGCCACCATTCGTTTCAGACGCGACGGAGAACGTGCTGTTCCCGCTGACGCTGGGGTTTGCCGTGTATTGGACGAACCCAATGCTGACGGATTCAGCAGCGTCGCTGATCCGCCGCCGGCCCGACGTTGGGGACAGGATCCTGCTGGCAACGCTGGTTATGCATCTAACATTGTTATTAATGCACCGCACATTCGGCGGCTGGCAGTACGGCACGCGGTATATCTGCGACATGCTGCCGGGATTGCTGATGCTGCGCGCGCGAAGCCGCCGCGATCCAAACATGGGCGAATGCCTGTTTTTAGCATTACTGGCGGTCGCAAACCTGGCCGGGACGATCGCGTTCCACGCGCTAAGCGGCATGTGAAAACGTCATTTAACAACTGAATCATTGAATAATTTAACCTAATCGGCGCGCGTCTCACCAAACAAGCCGCATAGCATACCTTATTACCGATTAACTAATTCTAATAAGGTAGGTATGTGTCCTTATGGATAATAATAATTACGTATGCTTTAACCCCAAGGCCATCAACACGGTGTCGCTCCACTCGCAAGCGGTGCCGCGCGCGCCCCAACCGCCACCATTCCCGCCGCCGCCGTACCCACCGGACTTCCCAGGCCCGCCGATCCAATATCCGGCTGGCCCGACAGGTCCGGTAGGTCCCGCAGGTCCGCAAGGCCCGCAAGGATTGCAAGGCCCGGCAGGCCCAGCTGGCCCGCGAGGGCTGCAAGGCCTGGAAGGTCCAATCGGTCCGAGAGGTCATACTGGTCAGACAGGCGCCAAAGGCAACCCAGGCGCGACAGGCCCCGCAGGTGAAACGGGTCCGCAAGGCTTACAAGGTCCTGAAGGTCCAACAGGCCCGCCAGGTCCTGCTGGAGTTATCGGTAGCCCGACAGGTCCAACAGGCCCTACAGGCCCTACAGGCCCGATTGGGCCGACTGGCCCAACTGGTCACACAGGACCGACTGGCCCGACAGGTCTGAATGGTAACACAGGCCCAGCAGGTTCAACAGGTTCCACAGGCCCGCAAGGTGAAACTGGCGCGACAGGCCCTGCAGGTGCAACAGGTTCACAAGGCCCCGTAGGTCCGCAAGGATCGGCTGGAGCTAAAGGAGATACGGGTCCCGCAGGCCCGCAAGGTGAACCTGGCGCGCAAGGCCTGCAAGGGAATACTGGCGCAGCAGGCCCTCAAGGTGAACCTGGCACGCAAGGCTCAACTGGTCCGCAAGGCCCTCAAGGTGAACCTGGCGCGCAAGGCCTGCAAGGGAATACTGGCGCAGCAGGCCCTCAAGGTGAACCTGGCACGCAAGGCTCAACTGGTCCGCAAGGACCTCAAGGTGAACCTGGCACGCAAGGCTCAACAGGCCCGCAAGGCCCGCAAGGTGAACCTGGCACGCAAGGCTCAACAGGCCCGCAAGGACCTCAAGGTGAACCTGGCACGCAAGGCTCAACAGGCCCGCAAGGCCCTCAAGGTGAACCTGGCACGCAAGGCTCAACAGGCCCGCAAGGCCCTCAAGGTGAACCTGGCACGCAAGGCTCAACTGGTCCGCAAGGCCCTCAAGGTGAACCTGGCACGCAAGGCT
>BNUH01000232.1 GCA_025997215.1 Clostridia bacterium | reverse complement strand
ACAAGGCGTGGGTTTAACCTTTGAAAATCCGCTGTGATCTCGTCAAGTGGGATGACCTCACATTTTGAGTAGTGATTGCGCCAGCACGGGAGCGTGCGCGATAGCTCTACATCGCACGAATGATGGAGCAACACATCAGTAAGAAATTGCGCGTTTTCGTTTGAGACGCATGCGTCTGTATAACTCTTTGACGCGCGGCGGATGGGGTTTTTCCAATGTGCGCTTATCTCACGATAGATAGACGGCGCAACAGGGCCGTGATCCCATGCCTCAATAGGATCGTCAAACAGCGGCTCGCCGCGAATCACCAGGCTCCATCCCTGCGCATAGAAAAGGAATTTTCCAAGGTGCAGGTTGGTCATATAGTCGTGTTCGTCGCTCTTTGCGCAGATGTCTATAAGAAAATTCGCGGCATCGATAGCTTTCATTGCAATGATCTCCTTGGCGCGGCTGTATCGTTAGAGTTGTGTTAGACGGTGTTACGGATGTGCTACGTTTAACTTAGCGCACAGTGCTTCCTGAAGCACCTGGGACACATTGATACCAGCCTTTTTCACGCGCATGTTTAACCGTGCTGGTAGCGTTACCATACGATTAACCGAGCGCATGTCGTTTTCAGCGCGGTATGCGTCCAAATCAACATCAACGAGTGTAACCTGTTGATTATGCGTTAGAGTAATGGACTGCGACTTGCTTGGCGTTGGGACGTCACGCCCTAATGAAATGGTAGTATCCAACCAACCGCCTAGAGCGTCGCGGCCATAATCCAGAGCTTCGGCAAGCGTTTCCCCTTGCGTAGCGCATCCTGGCAGATCATCAAACCAGATGCTGAACCCGCCTTCTAACTCCTGCTGGATGGTTGCTGGATAGATATATTTCATACCGCTTTTCATCCTTCCCGGTTGAGTATCAGATACGCTATTTCAACCCGGCTGTTCTCATTAGCTGGTTGAGAGTGCCTGTTTTTAGCTCCTTTGCGTGTCTGGGTATCATGAGTACGCCCGGTCTGGTATCATGGATATACTCGTCATGCTCTTTCCCATGGCGATTAAACTTCCAGCCCAGTTCCTTAGCCTTTTTCAAGAACTCATGCGGCTTCATCTCATCACTCCCAGCTAGTATATTCTAACATATGCCAACATATGTTGTCAAGTGATTTTATTAGATTGCTAATTTGTGACCGTTATGCCGTCAGTGCTTTTCGCCTTGTAATGTGCAAACAGCCGTGCTGCTTTCTTGTACGCGGCACGGCTGGGCGGTGGTGCACTGGGCTGAATGGCTGGCACTGCCAGGTCAGGGTATGACATCCGTGATTATCACGTCGTAAGTGTGAAGCGGTTCGAAGTCTCCGAAAATCACTGGATCGATCTTTCCAACGTATGCCACGCCTCTACCAGCCGCCTTTAAGAATGTTTCGTTGACAGGCGCCCCCCACATCTATTAGACGCGCTAACGGCAAATAGGTTGCCGTGTTTTCCTGGGCAAGCTTTGCAATCATTAACCTTCGCTCAATGTTTCATACAGCATAACCGTCCGCAATTGCTCGCATACTACCCGTTCCCTGTCTCGCACGGCGGTTACGCTCATGCTGACATTGCCCGCTATTAACTCCCACGGCAAATCATCCTCGAAGCGCATCTTCAGGATTGTGATCGTTATCGGCTGGAATGCGGAATTAGCTGCGGTCGAGGATTCGATCAAGAATGAGATGACCGTACGCGACAC
>BNUH01000231.1 GCA_025997215.1 Clostridia bacterium | reverse complement strand
CGCGCCGCAGGAGCGATTCCGGTGATTGCAACAGACTTATCATCACAGCGGTGCGATCACCGGAATCGCTCCTGCGGCGCGGCATAACTGCACAGCGAACGCGCCTAACAGTCCCAACCCAAACACCATAGCCGATTCCCCGAATTCCAGTCTCGTTTTACGCAGCGCTGCAGCTGAAAAGGAAGCGATAAACATAAACGCCGCGTGTTCGAAGGGCAGGTCAGGCGTGTCGATTTTGATGACGTTGGTTTCCGGCATGACGTTCAGACTGGAGTGCTGGCACCAATGCATAATCACCCTGTCGCTCGGCGACACGCTTTTTACACCGCTTCCGACCTCGAGGACATAACCCGCGCCGCTATAGCCCAATATCTTCGGAAAAGGAGTTCCGGAAATAGAATCGCCAATATTCGGCATATTCATAAGGTTAGCACGCTCAGTACCGGCGCTGATAGCGGTGTACTCCGTTTCAACCAGGACGCTGTTTTCACCCACAGGAGGGACGTCGAATTTCATCAATTCGGCTTTTCCCACGGAAGTAAAGACAATTTTCGTTGTTTTCATCCTTAAATCTCACACATTAACGTCATAGTTTTGCCCGCACGCTGCCAACACCAGCTTGTGGAGCTGGTACTCATAGTCGTAGTCATAAGGATTGCGCTTTTCACCGCGAATAAACGCGGCGAAGTCCAGCATCATATCATCATAACGCCCGCCCTGATCCGGCAGCTGAAGACGCTTCTTGCAATCCGAGTATTCCTTTCCAGCCGTATCCGTCGCAAATGACACGGTCATTTCAGTCGGGTTTTCAAGAGGCTTAATCTCCACGCTACCTTTGCTGCCACAAATCACCAGCTGTCGTCTGCCATAACCGTTGATTTCGGTAGACGTTGCCCGCACAGTAGAGATACCATGGTCGTACTCGAACAAGGCCATCCCGAGATCCTCCACTTTTACGCCGTCAAAACCGGTGGAGCGGTTAAGGGCTGTTACTTTATTGGGTATGCCTTGGAACAGATAGACAAGATCCACCATATGGCAGCCGAGGAAGAACATATTGCCACCCTCAAAGTGACCAAGCCAACGCCGTTTGTCAGCGCTATGCTGTGTATTCATTACTGCGTCTACCTGGTAGATTTCACCCAGTTCGCCGCTGCGCGCAAGTTCCAAGCTGCGCAGCACCGCTTTGTTATAGCGGTACATATAGCCCATCTGAACTACAAGATCCTTTTCCCTGGCAACATTCAGCAGAGTGGAAAACTCCTCTAGGCTGCCGCCGGCGGGTTTATCAATATGCAGATGGACTCCCCGTTCCGCCCAATGCAGAGCGTCGCGTACAAGATCCAGTTCAAAACTTTCCACCTGAACAGCATCGACTCCGGCGTCAAAGAGTTCTTGTTCAGTCATCCATTGTAAACCGTCGTACGGCGGCTTACCCATGTTCTTTTCGCGCAAAGACTGATTCGGCTCAACGACGCCGACCAATTCAAAAACATCAGGGAACTTGCGCACACAATCTAGAAAACCAGTGCTGTGATCGTGAGCTGTTCCTATGTGCCCCAGGCGGATTCTTTTACGTTCCATTACATACCTTCCTTTTCTCGCGGCGATTGCGACGTTGTTATTATATTCTCATTCTTTAACAGAACCCAGCATCACGCCTTTGACGAAATACTTCTGCAAAAACGGATAAAGTATCAAGATTGGTACCGTGGAAACAACGATGAGCGCGTACTTAATCAGCTCCACATAC
>BNUH01000230.1 GCA_025997215.1 Clostridia bacterium | reverse complement strand
GGCAGCACATACCAGCTATTCGGCGATGCGGCGCATGAGTATGGCACGGTTACGGAGGGGGTGGGCGCGACTGCTGCAACGCCGGGCAGGGGCAAGACGGGCTGTACATTCCTGCCCGTTAAAGCGCAGGACACGGTGTACGGTTACAACTCTACAAAGATTTACATGATGGCAGCCTCGTCGGGCGTGGCCGCTGGCGGTAACGGCGGTGCGCGCACGGATTACTGCGCGACTTACCTGGGTTCGCTGGTAAATGCTGGCACAGGCGCGCTCGGGATGTGGCTTATGCGGATCGCAATATAGCACAATATAATTTGGAGGGTATCAACATGGCTGACAACGGTTCATCATTACCCAAGACGCTATCGGTGCGCGGCTACAAGGTAGAGCGCGCGCCGATCGGACGGATGCTGTGCGCGCTGGAGAAACTGAAATACCTGCCCGACGAACTGGTGAAGGCGTGCTTCCCGGGCAAGTCACTGGATGAGATACGCACGGGCGGGCTTAATCCGACGGTGTCAGAATGGCTGACGGCTGCGTTAATGGCCGCGCCGAGGTTCGTTATCGACTTTATTGCGGACGTGACCGAGATTCCGGCGGAAAGGTTATACAGCGATCCCGCTGTTGGCCTGGATGGAATCCTTGAGATAGCGGACGCGTGGATTGAAGTTAACAACCTGCTAAATTTTACGGGGGCCATACACGCGTTGACGCGGGTGTGGCGCGGCATGACGGAAAGTGGCTCGCCCGAATCATCGCAGCCGGGCTCCGAATCGGGATCACCAAGCGTGCGCTCTTTGAGGACTTCTACATTGACGAAATTGATGGGATCTTTGAGGAGTACGCGCGGATCGTAAACCCGAAAAAGAAGAAACAGGTCGATTGGTCGCAGGAGCCGATGGCGGCTGACGAATTCGCTAAACAACTTATGTAAGTGCTAACGAAGTGTGCTTACAAACTTAGATCAGCATGAGTACCTGTTCGCGCAGCAACAAGAACCATGTTATCGTGTTCAACGTAATATATCAGCAGCCAATCCGGAAGCATATGACACTCGCGGTATCCGGCATAATTGCCGACTAACGCATGGTCGCAGAACGACTGCGGCAGCGGTTTTTCTTCCAGCAAGGTCTGGATAGTCCATTCGATCAAGCTCATGTCCAGACCACGTTTGCGCGCGAGCTTTTCATCACGGCGGAATTGCGAGGTCGTACGCAAGGTAAGCATTAATCCGCTTCCTCCCGTTCCAATTCGGCGAAAAGCTCACGAGCGCTGTTATACGTTTTTGCGGCTATCGTGCCTGAGGCGATAGAACGCGCCTCTGCCATCGCATCAAGCGTCGACTTGTTATAGTCGGATGCACGCAGGTTAAACGACACTGCTTGATCGCATAAGGCCTGACGAATAAACATGTTGACCGCTGTGCTTATATCCAGCCCCAAGGACGAAAACAAGGCCTGCGCCTTTGCCTTTATATCCGGGTCAATCCTGATGGTGAGTGTAGCCGAAGTCATAGCGTTACCTCCTATCTGCACTAACATTGTAACATGATTTATGTTAGAAATCAATACATCGTATGCATTCTATTAAAGGAAGTGACCAAGCATGGCCTCTGTCGGCGATTTGTTAATCAACCTTGTATTGCGCGCGGATACCAGCGGCGCGGGCGCGATGGTATCGGCGTTGGGTGAGGTACAGGCCGCGGCGGCTGGCGTTGGCAAGTCCATAGCGGGCGCGAATGTATCCCCTACAACCGATCAGTGGGCCAAGGATACTGTGGCTGCGGGCCAGA
>BNUH01000229.1 GCA_025997215.1 Clostridia bacterium | reverse complement strand
CGCGCTCCTCCATCAACTGGCGCAGCAGGCTCTTTTCTCCCTTTGCTTTCTTTGCCATTTTCTTCCCTCCCCTAACTCTAGTTTGGTTCTGTTATTGGAGGTTTACACATTCTGTGCGGCAGTCTCCAGCGAACGCTACGGCGTTTACGGCTAGCAGCATCAAAACTGCCAAGGCAAGTGCGGTAATCCTCTTTTTCATGGTTCATTCCCTTTCTTTTTCTTGTTTGTATGTTAGTAGTGGCCTATAGGGACATATTGTTCAGTGAAGACTGAACAAGGCATTCCTCCTTTTGTATTTCTATTTGCGCTATATTTTCTGCGGCTTATAACCGCTTTGCGCCTAGGGAGTTACGCTTACTTGAGTAAAGCCAGGTGGGTTGTCTTCGTAGACAATGTAGGTGTAAGGTACATACTGCGTACCGTCCCAGTAATACGCAGGTACGTCGATGGTGATTGGTGACCATGACGGTGTCATAGGTACAGCCATCACTTCGCCATCGCTGCGCTCGATGTAGAAGGTTATTGTTCCCCATGTTGGCGGTGTGCCTTGCCAGGTCTTTTCTATTGTTAACGGGAAGGTTATATACTGATTGGTTAGGGTCGCATTACCACCAGTGATCACACTGCCTGTTGTCTGCCAAGCGACAACATGGCTGGTGCTTATATCTGCATAAGCGACAGGGTTCGCCTCTGAAACAGTATATGTAATAGGTGTCGTACCATCGTACATTGGTAACGATAATGAGAACGTCCATTCCAGAAGGTTCGTTTTGTCCCACTGGTTTGGATTACCTGTGCCTCCTATCACGCCAATTACTTGTGGTGTTGTGTCTGATGTCAGCGTTACAACTAAATCGCTTGGTACATCTGCCTGCGGTACACCTAACCATTCTTTTTTGACAATAACATTCACATTTGCTCTGTTTGTTACATTAAGCCCGTCAATCACTGGCGCGTTGTAACCAGGAGCAGCCGCTTCCGTAGCGGTATACACTATTGATTGCAGTTTATTGTCCAAATTAGGTAATTCAAGGGTGCGGGTGAATTTATGTTCAGCCCACCCTGCAATAACTGATCCAGGTGTATATGTGTCATACGTACTAGAATCATCAGGATCTAACAACCATGTTCTTACGTTATTTACAGTGCTACCGATTGTTTGGTCTATGCCAATGTTAACCGTTGGTAACATTGCTAAGGATGTTCCATCCGGTACAATATAGGTCTTAGTAACCTCAACTGTACCATTGACTACATACTCATTCCTGAAACTGAACCGCTTGGTCAGCACCCCGTTCACGACATCACATGAACCAGCTGTAAAGATCCACGTTTTCGCAGATGTATCAGTCTGCTGGTACACTGTCGCAGCATTTCCGATAAGAGTCTCACTTACGCTATAGGTGAAGCTGCGTACAGTAGGCGCGGCAGGATAAGAAACGGTTGGTGCGGTATATGTGTAGCCTGGCACGTCAGTGAATGTATAGACTACATCGACGTGTGTCCCACCGCCATCAGTATGCGGAGCATTAGTCGAAGTTGACGTTGAAGCTGCTCCTGAAATCACACCACCACCAGTTAATGGAGTACTACTCGTTAGACTCATGGATAACATACTCAAGAGCTGTGGATCGTACGTTACCCAATCCGGCCAGCATTTCGTGACGATGATATCGATCCATGGGAGACTGCCGCACAGAATGTGTAAACCTCCAATAACAGAACCAAACTAGAGTTAGGGGAGGGAAGAAAATGGCAAAGAAAGCAAAGGGAGAAAAGAGCCTGCTGCGCCAGTTGATGGAGGAGCGC
>BNUH01000228.1 GCA_025997215.1 Clostridia bacterium | reverse complement strand
GATAGCGTGTACATCCAGCAATCACGTGAAAATCCCAAATATGTCGGCGTGCCGCATAAGCATTCGTTTGCAGAGATAACATACGTAATCTCAGGCTCTGCAGACCATGTAATGCTGAGCGAGCGGTGTCATGTCAAGCGAGGCGACTTAATATGTGTGGATTTCAACACGACACATGCGTTTTACCCTGATCCTAATAACGAATTCATCACATATGATCTGATGTTCACGCCTAACTTCCTTAATGTGAGTAATATTGCCAACCAAAACGGCTGCGATTTCGCTGTGTTTGATTTGTTTTTACCATCCTTCCTATTGTTTTCGGTATCGAAACGTAGTGGCGATTATGTTATCGCACGAGATAAATCCCGTAATATAGGTATTGCATGTTCAGATAAACCGTTATCCTGTCTGCCAATGCCGGAAGTAGGTAAGCTGTTCGATCTTATATACGACGAGTTTCGCGAGAGGGAAATGGGTTATATACCGCTAATACACGCGTATGTTATAGAACTGGTAATCAAGCTGTTCCGAAAGATTGACGCGCTGCGGCACGGTTTGATGCCCGACCCCCAGATGACAGTAGTTAATAATTCAATGCGATACTTAAGGGAGAACTACGCACAACAGATACGCATTGAGGATTTGACAGCCAATGCATTCATCAGCCAAGGTTATTTTTCACGTTTGTTCAAGGATAAAACGGGCATGACGGTAACGAGCATGTTACAGAAGATTCGGATAGACGAAGTCTGCATGCTGCTTGCGAACACTAGTCAAAACGTTCTGGATATTGCTCAGAGTTGCGGCTTCAACGACAGCAAATTGTTTTACAATACATTCAGACGCTTGATGGGCACAACACCCAGTCAGTATAGAAGCAATGCACGAGGAATAGTATAAAATATAAGGATAATCAGTTAGCTGTGAAAATTGTAGTATATGGACTAGCTGCATTCTTGAATATAAGCTTCATCCGTAGTTAGTCGTGACAAACTAATATTCATACTTGATATCGAGAGAGCTTCATGGTAAACTAATTTGCAGGAGCTGTGGCTTTGCCTTAAACTAGCGTAAGGGGGTTAACCGCATGGAGACTCGTATGTTACCCGTAGGTGTGGATGATTTTACCCAACTCATTGAGCAGGGTTATTATTTCATAGATAAAACAGCGTGGATCTCCACACTGTTACGCACCCGCGGAATGGTTAACCTATTCACACGCCCCCGCCGTTTTGGCAAGACGCTCAATATGACGATGCTCAAGGCGTTCTTGGAAGTCGGCACGAATCCTGCACTGTTCGATCGGTTAGCCATATCCAAAGAGAGTGATCTCTGTGAGGATTATTTGGGGCAGTATCCTGTTATCTCAATTACACTGAAGTCTGCCCATGCGCTCGATTTTGATGGAGCATATGCGTTGTTAAAGTCAATAATCCGCAGCGAAGCATCACGATTCATGTTTTTACAGGATAGCCACGAATTACATCCAGCATTTCTCTATAATAACCATTTTGAAACGCTTTATCTAACGGGACATCATATTCGTCAATAAGAACAATTATATTTTTCCCATAGTGTTTGGCTAGTAGTTGCGAAAGTTTCCCCAGCGAATTTTTGATGACATCCATTGATGCATCTTTACTCAGAATATCATTATATTCACCGATATCAAATGCTGTTAGGTTCGGGCTATCCTGTAAAAACATGAATCGTGATGCTTCGCTGCGGATTATTGACTTTAACAACGCATATGCTCCATCAAAATCGAGCGCATGGGCAGACTTCAGTGTAATTGAGATAACAGGATACTGCC
>BNUH01000227.1 GCA_025997215.1 Clostridia bacterium | reverse complement strand
ACCCAGAACAATGAGTTGACTGATGCGGCTTAGCTGGTATATCATACTGGGGAAAGCGGTCACAACTGTACACTGGTTGTTGAGTGAAAGGCGAGGGCATGAGAGAGCAGAAGGTTCAATCCGCCTATAACAAACACTCCAGGCTTTATAACAAAGCCGTCGGTGGTGAGGCTCGGTGGGCGCGAGTATTCCAGCGGGCTGTCTGGGGAATCGACCTTGCCGATCATGATATAGAAAAATCGGTGCTCGACTGTATTCCTGATGATTTCAATGGCAGACTACTCGACGTTCCTGTCGGGACTGGGATGTTTACTAAGCATAAATATGCCGTTATGAAAGCGGCTGATATAACGTGCCTGGATTATTCGCAAGGTATGCTTGACCGCGCTGCAGAGGCGTATGCTACAACCGGAGCGAACGTACATCTAGTGCAAGGAGATGTCGCCAACCTTGTGTTTGACGATGGTTATTTTGACGCGATCCTAACTATGAATGGACTTCCATGCTTTCCAGAAAAAACAAGGTCGATGGACGAAATCCTGCGTGTATTGAAAAGCGGCAGTGATTTGATAGGATGTTCATTCGTGAAGGGTGAACGGATTCTTTCTAACTTTGTAATTGGTTTTATTTACACAAAGATTGGCTACACCACCCCGCCGTACCAGACAGCGGCAGAATTAACCGCACAGCTTAAGCCGCACTTTGGCTCGGTCAGAACGTGGAAAATGGGTGCTTTGTTGGGGTTTGAGTGTAAGGGAAAAACCGAATAGAACCGCGCGTTGACTGCTGAATTGCCGCGCTTTTATGCCCATTTTACTCCCGTTTCTATTGTCCTTATGAACAATAGCACGAATGGTATAGTCGCGATATAAGTAAGAAACTGCGTTCTGCCCATAGAATACATGCTCAAGCTGGTCAGTATACGGGAGAACTGGCTCCATACGGCTACATTAAGGACCCGAATAATAAACACCATCTTGTTGTCGACAATGAGAAAGCAGCGTTGATACGAGAGATATTTGCAATGGCTGAAGATGGACAGTCATCCAAAGCTATCGCTAAAGCAATTAACCAGAAATGTATTCCGTCTCCTCGTAATAGCGAGAGCGGTTGGACTTCCGCTACAATACTTAATATCTTGAAGAACGAAACATATTTAGGGCATGTTATCCGCTTAAAGACCACTTCTCCTTCATTTAAGATTAAGCATGAATATTTGAAACCTAAAAGCGAGTGGATCAAAGTTGAAAATATGCATGAACCTATAATCTTGCCGAAAACGTTCGATATCGTTCAACGATATATGTCACTGCATAAACGTCCGCCACCGTCTGAATTTAATAATATATTTCGTGGAATTCTGTATTGTGCGGACTGCGGTCGGGTGATGGGTATACATGTTAATTGCGTAAAAGGAGGCGCATACATATGCGCATCTTATTCAAATGGATTAAAAAATGCTCACCGCATCATACTCCATATGATGCACTGTATACGTATGTACTTTCTGAAATCAATAAACTGATAACTGCAAAAAGTGATCCAACGACATTGAATAATCTACTTGAGAGCAACATACCGGACGATACAAGTGTAAAAAAGAAGTCCCTTGAAAAACTCATAAAACGCGAAATAGAAATAAAAGAGCTTATAAAACGGGTCTTTGAACAAAACTCACTTGGATTGATGGACGACGATACGTATCACGATTTATACAATGGTTATTCGGAAGAGAAAAAACGGAATGCGGAGGCTATCAGCAAATTACAAGACGAACTGGCAAAGAATAACAGCAGGCAAATTGAGCAGATGCGCTTGAGAGGTATTATTGAATCTT
>BNUH01000226.1 GCA_025997215.1 Clostridia bacterium | reverse complement strand
GACTCGTTAATCAGTTATCGGGTTCAGCTTTACGATGATCAGGGTATCGACCTGCCTTTTGACCAATTCGTTCTCTCAAATGCTTCTTAATCTATAGTGGAAAATCTTGGCGAGACGGAGTATAGGTTTGATCCAGTTAGTGCGCGGGATCATGAAGGACAGACGTGCGCCGGAAAACGCGCGGCAGCTACGTCTTGATGAGGATGTTATCCGCATTCAGGATGAATTACGCGGTCTGCATCGGCAGTCGGAGATCATGCAAGACCGTATGGAACGATCCTTTGTCGATGATTCGCGCCAACGGTTTGAACAGCAGGAAGCGCGGAACACGCAGTATGATGAGGCAATACTACGGATAGGCGGCTACCTTGCTACTGTCATGGTAAGTATGCGCGTTCTGTTAAGTCAAGTCCGCGACGATCCAGCGGCAGCGCAAGCCGTGACGGATATTGAAAGCGTACTGAAAAACATGCGGTTATAGGAGGTAGGTCATTATGTCGAGCGAAATAAAAAGGAAATTGAGCAGTCGCAAGCTGTGGTGTGCGGCGGTGGGGTTTGTGACGGCACTTGCGGCCATGCTGGGATGGTCGGGCGCGACGGTCGAGCGTGTCGCGGCGTTGGTTATGGCTGTCGGCGCGTTGGTTGCTTACATCCTCGCGGAGGGTTGGGCGGACGCGGCGGGGGCAAAGCTGCCCGCGCTTCCTGAATTGATTGACGCTACCGAGGTTCAGGAATCAACGGACGCCGAACAGGTTACAGAATCCGTGAAATAGTGTAGAATAGTTGACACGACGCTATGTAAACTAATCTACACAACCACATACAATCTGTAAACAGTAAACAGCAAAGTAAAAGCCCTTGGACATGCCGAAATCGGCACTTCCACGGGCTTTTTTGTTGTTTTATCCCCTGTAAAGAACGATTCCGAACAGCCCTCCGACGAACACGAAGCGCGGTTCGGATTTGGTAGGATTTGGTGGAGCATAGGGGATTCGAACCCCTGACCTCGACAATGCGAATGTCGCGCGCTACCATCTGTGCTAATGCCCCGTCAACGAATGCCAGGTTTCCCTTTGTACCTTCGCCAAACCCATGCAAAAATATACCACAGTTGAACACGTTTTTCAACAGTTTTTTTTAATAACTAATGCATGCTGCACACCTGCCTATTCACCCTTGACGGCGTGGGCGCGGGGCGTCATGGGCCGGACAGGCCTGACGGGACGCGCCGGACGCGCAGTTGGGGCAGGACGCGCCGGCCTTGCAGGAATTGCGGCAGATTTCGCGCTCTTGGGCGGGACGCTCTGCGTGCGCTCACCCAGCCGTCCCGCCTTGCTCTCCAACTGCGTCAGCCGCGACATAAGGGCGCCGCGCAGCTTCGTCTCGGCTGGGTCTGCGCCGCGGCCACAGCCGCCCTGCATGCCATAGCTGATGCAACCTCTGACTATCCGTGGTATCTGTTTGGCGATTTCCGGCCTGCGCGCCATCGGGCTGGACAGCAGATGATCCAGCAGAGCATTCATAGATTCATAATATTTACCTACATATGATTTGGTAATGCTCTTCGGTCTCCCCAGTCGATAATGGTAGTAGCGGCTGTCGATAATCACCATCTTATTAGCTGCGTACAGCGCCTCGTAGCACGCCGCGACATCGTTGGCCTTACGAATGCGCGGATCAACCCGCAGGATGGCGTCCCGCGCGGTTTCTGTCCTGAACAGCTTCATCCATAGATTCGGATGGATGCCGCGCTCGCTTCCGCCGTTAAACGACATCATTCGCGGAAATATCTCCCTCTCCATCCGCGCGCGGTCGTATGTACCCATGGGGCATCGGCCCCAACCGCCAGGCCGTGTCCCGCCGCGCGCCCCAACGTGCCCGCAGACGAC
>BNUH01000225.1 GCA_025997215.1 Clostridia bacterium | reverse complement strand
AGTCAAGACCAAGCTCGCTTCGCTCGGGACTGCGTTCTGGCTGTGACACAGGGGGGAACGGGCCTCTGGCTCCGAGAACCTACTTCCGCTGCGGCGGGTGCTTTCCTGGCTGGGCGCTTCTTTATGGTTGATGGGTTTACACAATTGGCGCGGCACTACCAATACATGTTCCCTTCGAACGCTTGAGACCATACGAAATCTTTCCGCGTTCGAAGCTGAAACTTTCCAAAAGCTTTGTAGCTTTGTCGTCTTCTGCCTGAATGAACCATTGGTTCTGGATTGCATTTTCGATTATGTGTTTATCAATGAATTTTGTAAAAACAAAGATTTATTGGCGTACGGATTGACATATACGGAACATTGTCGGAGTCTTGTTGAGGCTGGTCTACTATCTGACCACGGCGTGAATATTGAGAGCAAGCCGGATAAACCTGCTGTAGTATACAGTATGAAAATTGCAGGAACACTGATATCAAAAAAGGAAGATACTGTCGAGATGAATGGTTATTATCTTACGGAAGCAGGAAAGCATATATATGTTATGTTATCTAATGCCGGCATATGCAATGACGATGATGTAAGCGAAAACTATCTTATCAACTGTCTAAAGTTTCTCAAGCAACGACACGCTGGTGTGATAAATGTTAAGGCACATTTAATAGTATCTTGGGATAGAGAAGGTAATCCAAGGATAGACGGCAAAGATCGCCTTGATTCACTCTATGAAGCTATGAAAGAGGACAATAAGCAAATAAAGTATAATATATGATATGCAAGGAGACGAACACTTGTTGAATAAAAAGGCATTGATATATTTCACCATTTCGCATCGTAGATAGATAGCTGCCTGATTCTGTTGCTTCATGGCATCATTCGGTAAACCGATAATTTGCCTTGAAAGTTAGTAAATCATAACAAAGTACCGAGATTTTCGGTACTTTGTTAGCATATTGCTTCAATGTCTCACTGTCTGAAAACGTCCTTATTTACACCTACTCCATGCCAAGGTCAGATTAGCCTCAACAACAGCCGGCGTAAGCGTAACAGTTGTAGGCGGCGTACAGGCTGTTGGCGCTACACGCTGGATGGTATTGGAAACCGTCTCTCCGCTGTAAACGTCGAGGCTGTCGATGCTCCAAACGCCATACTTGATGTATGTACCGAGCGCGGCTGCGTAGGAGTATGTATAACTGCCGCTTGATTGCGCAAGAGTCAACGACGTGATGACCGTCCAGCTGGAATCGAACGTCAAACCGTCCGTCGAATTCTTGCGGGCGAGCATGAATCCCTTTATCGACGAAGTGGTCGAAGAAGCCCCGCTCCACTGAATGGTTATCTGCTCATCAACGAATGTCGAGGGTGACGCGACGACATTCGTTGGGCCGAGCGGGATCGTGTTTCTTCGCACCACATTCGTTTCGAGCCAGCCGCTGTAGTAGCTGGCGCCAGCAGAACCTTGTGTCCTGATACGATACCTCCGGTAGTAGCCTCGCGTCGATGGCATCCCAACTGTTGTGCTACCCGAAGTCGCGGTAGACGATATGGTTTTGAGAGCCGTCCATGACCCGTAACTGGAACCGTTTGAGGATTCGGAGTATTGTATTTCATAGCAATATTCGTAAGGATAGCATAAAGCTACGAGTTATCACTCCCAAACAGCCACTTTATCTTCAGGTTAAGCTTCCGGTTTTTTGCGTATTTCTTACCGGTGGGTACATCTACTATGATACGTTCAATTAGCGAAGCGATTGTCGGTCTATCAAGTTCCGTGATTTGATCATGAAAAGATTCAATAATACCTCTCAAGCGCATCTGCTCAATTTGCCTGCTGTTATTCTTTGCCAGTTCGTCTTGTAATTTGCTGATAGCCTCCGCATTCCGTTTTTTCTCTTCCGAATAACCATTGTATAA
>BNUH01000224.1 GCA_025997215.1 Clostridia bacterium | reverse complement strand
GCGACTTACTGCCGATGGTATTGATCTCGCGGTAGAATTCCTGGATGAGGAAGTCCAGCTTGCGACCGACGGGCTGTGTCGAGTTAAATAATTCTCTCATCTGGGAGAAGTGGCTAGACAGCCGCGTCAGCTCCTCGTCGATCGACGCGCGGTCCGCCAGCAGCGCAACCTCCAGCGCCAACCGCTGAGGATCAGGGTAAGCGTCCAGAGCCTCACGCATGCGCACGGCCAGTTTATCCCGATAGTCGGCGACGACCTCCGGCGCGTGTTCTTCAACACGCTGGCGCAGTGATTCCAGCGTATCTAGGCGTGAACTCAATTCCTCGCGCAGCGTGGCACCCTCCGTCCGGCGCATCGCGATGAGCGCGTCCAACGCGCCGTCGAGCGTTTCAGCGCACATCTTAGTCAGAATGTCGCGATCCTCTTCGGCGGCATCGATGCGCAAGGCTTCGGGCAGCTGCGCCAACCATTGCGGCGAGGCGCGCTCGCCACTGCCTATCAGCCCGGCCACATGCTCCAGCGCGCGGCCATACGATTGCACGAGCGGCTCATCCACTACCACCTGACGCGCGTCGGGCCGATCGTTGCGGTACACGATGAATACATCGATGTGCCCGCGTGCCACCCTGGATCCGATCGTCTTTCGCACCGAATCCTCCAGGAACGCCAGCGCCCTCGGCATCCTGAAACTGATATCCAGGTAGCGATGGTTCACGCTCTTAAGCTCGGCCGAGCAAACCCGCCCGTCGAACTCGCGCGCGCAAAACCCATATCCCGTCATACTCTGCATGGGAACCGCCTTATTCTATCATCCTGCCCGGCCGCCGTCGTGCCGTTGAATGGCCTAATCATCGAATCTATATTATAACAGCTTAACGCAAACTTTACAAGGATTAATCAATAACAATTATTCGACGACAACATTGTTGACCAGCGTGCCTACGCCATCGATAGTCACGGCCATTTTGTCGCCGGGCTTGATGCGCGTACAACCTTTGGGCGTGCCGGTGAAGATAATATCCCATGGGTATAACGTTATCGTTTTGGTAATGAATTCGACCAGCTCCGGCACGTGGAATATCATGTCGCTGGTTCTGGCGGACTGGCGCTGCTCGCCGTTAACCGTTATGGATATGGGCAGGTCGTCAAAGGCGACGTCCGTTACCAGCCACGGCCCGACGGGTTTGAACGTATCGACCGTTTTGGCGCGCGGCAGGTTCGGGAACTGCGGGTGATTCTGGATGTCGCGCGCGGAGACGTCGTTGCCGCACGACACGCCCAGCACGTATGACAGCGCGTCCGAGGCCTTGACATGCTTGGCGGTCTTGCTGATCACGACGACCAGCTCGGCCTCGTGCTCCACATGCGTGACAAAATTAGGTATGATTACATCACGTTTATGTGCGCTAAGAGCTTTGGGGGAGAGCGGGTAGCACATGGGTTCAGGTGGTAAATCCGAGCCGGTTTCGCGGGTGTGCTCGGCATAATTCCAGCCGACTATGATCAACTGGCTGGGCGTGCACGGCGGCAGATATGCGGCGGTAACCGGGTCGAACGATCCGTCCGCGCGCCGCCAGCCGTCCAACGGATTGCCGTCGATCGCGGTCAGCCGCGATCCATCCGAATTATCCTTAACGCACCACTGCGGAGCGTCATTATGAAGTATCCGCGCGAATTCCATTCCATTACCTCCAATTGGTAGAATAATACAAGCATGTGGTGTATATTCGCCACGGTTGGACGTATTCCTTCGTAAGGGCGAACGGTATGAAAGTTACAAATTCTTAACAATTCTACTGCACCCCTTGACTTCTTGACCGCTGTCCGATAGAATGTGTGGTGCTGAGAACGGCATTTTTGAACTTTGGCCGTATACGGGCTTAAAAATAGATCACTGTATAGTTGTGCTGAACG
>BNUH01000223.1 GCA_025997215.1 Clostridia bacterium | reverse complement strand
GCTCGGGACTGCGTTCTGGCTGTGACACAGGGGGGAACGGGCCTCTGGCTCCGAGAACCAACTTCCGCTGCGGCGGGTGCTTTCCTGGCTGGGCGCTTCTTTATGGGTGATGGGTTTACACAATTGGCGCGGCACTACCATCCGTTCCACACTTCGCTGCTGTATCTCTTCTACCTTGCAGCCACTCTTTAATACATGATGAAATCTTTCGATCTTCCATTTTTGTACATATATGTTTATTATTTCTATTGCTCCCTGCTCGTCGATTACTTCTTTATTCGTTGCCAATGTCCACTCGATCCCTCGGTTTATAACATTAATATGTTATCGTTTGCGCTATATGCATAATATAGTAACGGTATAATTAGATAAATTTGCTATAAATATTACTCAAATATGTCTAATTGCTCCATGCACAAGTCAAATATTACGTTATTAACAGCGATACTTCATAGATCAAATTTTGTTAGGTCGAATATCGCCGCAAATCTTGTCAAGTAGTAATGCGATGAAATACTAGCAATAAGTTACGATAATTGTACAGTTATTAATCCAATGTTGCGCTGAAAAGGTGCAAAAAAGCGGCTGCCGGAACAGCCGCCTAATGCTCAATCTTCTTCATACTCTTTCTGTATCGCCAGCACATCGTCAAGTGGGATTTGTTTAGACTTCGAAATTTCAATTGGCGTATGTCCGTTATTCAGAAGCTTGATTACAATGGCAGATAGCTTACGCTCCTCCTGCCGTCCTTCCTGCTTCGCCTCAATTACGGCATCGTTTACATACATAGCAAGCATCTCGTAATTCCTCCTCCATTCAGGATTCTGTCGGTTGAACTTAACAGCAGCGTCTACTTCTTGAATCCAAGCGACATCTGTCTTACTAACAGGATATGTCTTGGGATCGTTCATGTACTTTAGGATTTCCTTCATCCTGGGTGCTATTTCGCCTTTGTTCCCTTTGGTATTGAAAAATATAGTTCGCCTGTCTTCATCAAAGAGTATATTAGGATAACCTTCAAACCATGGGATGATAGGCTCATATCGGTATCCCGATTCACCTAATAGGTCAAACGTACGAATATAAACAACATAATGTCGTTTAAGATTTATATAATCCTCATTCTTTGGGAAAGAGGTAATATCCATCACACTATGCGCATATCTCGTCCTCTTAATGAGTCGTTTGAAGTCAATAGCGGTAACTTTATCATTCCACTTGTTAAGGTTATGCATCTCCACGTCAAACAACAATCTACCATCGGTATGGAATACATCATACCTAACTCCATGCGCATATACAACAGGAGAAAACGTCTGCTCTCCGTTTATATAAACCGCTGGATCAGCAGTTGGATCGCTCGGAGTAACGTTGCCTATTTGCTCATCCGGAAACATCTCACGCAAGAGGTCAGTAACACGCTCTGGCCGCTGCTCCATCGTAGTAGAAAACATAACCCCGTTAGTAATCTCTAACGAAGCATAATAGTTGTTAGGTCTGGATACCTGCCGCTTAGTATCAGCCATGAGCATCCCTCCTTCATACCTACCATAGCGGTTTGCCTATTTCGATGAATAAGTTAACCGCTATGGATATTATACCAGAACCATCGGGATTTATCAACCAGCGGACAGGCAGGGCAAAATCATTTACCTCAAGGAAGAAATGCCGCAATGAATAACAGTTATAATTGGATGTAAAAGTCCATCGGTGAAATGTCAAGAGGGAAAAACGAGAGAAAACGGCAGTGAAGGCGGTGAAAAAGCGCAGAAAATACTCCTCAATAAACCCTGGCTAAGAAGGTCAAAGATTCACGGAAATCTTTACCAGGGTGGATGAACTTCCTGGGTCAACCCCTGGCAGCAGGGGAGTACAGGCGGTTGTCTTTCAACAATCGAAAGACTAGCCTGATGAGCTTCCTGGCAGTCAAAGCGAGTGCACG
>BNUH01000222.1 GCA_025997215.1 Clostridia bacterium | reverse complement strand
CCGAAGTTCCTTAATATGCAGCGGCCAGTCGCGCACCTGCGTCCCGTATGGTATAATAGGTTCAGCCCAGAAAGAAGAAGTTAAGCCGTAATAGTTTCGGATGTTTTCAACTGCGGTTCGCATGGCGATAATATGCGCGGCTTTGACGGTGGTAACGCCGGGCACGATGTCCTCAATAAGCAAGGTAGCAATTGTTATTGAACGAGTTTCCTCAATGCTCGCCCCCGCATCGTTTTCGCAACGGATTGTTATGGTTTTACTACCGACTGTCTGCATTGGCGCTTTGAAGATCGTTGCCACGCCGTTGATCAGACTGCCGCTCACCGAGAACATTGACGCGTCGCTTACACTGTTATAACTCGTACCATTGATGATCACCACAACTTTTTGCGTCCGACCATCGTTTGTCCCTCCGGTCTTAATGAGGAAGCGTGGCGTGGTGTTATAGATTGTACTGTTGTTCTTTGGTGAGGTTACGATCGGCGCTTCCGGCCTGTTCATCCTCTGGATCGTGTTACTCGTAACATAGGGACTAACAGCATCAAGGGTATCAGTAACTGCGATCCTGTACCGTGTGCGCATCCCATCCACATTGGATGGCGTTGTGTTATATGTTCCGGATGTAGCTGTGGATGATACTGTCGCCAGCGCCGACCAGCCGCTCCAGTTAGAGCCGTCCGACGAGGTGCTCTGCTGGAGGATATGGTTCTTTATTGTGGAGGTTCCGGCAAGAGTGCCATTCCAAGACAGCGTGACTGACGCACTATAATAGGAAGCGGGAGACGCGCTGAAACTCGTAGGCGCAGTGGGTAGGACGTTTCGACGCGCCGCATTCGATTCAGTCCAGCCGCTATACAGGGCGCTGCCCGCTGATCCGCGCGTCTGAACACGGAATTTTCTATATGCGCCCCGCGTTACTGGAGGATTTATGCTAGTATACGAACCGCTAGAGGCTGAGGAATCCACAATAGCGAATACCAGCCACTCGCCCCAAGTGATTGGTACTGTTCGTAATGTCGAGCGTGCAGTTTCTCATGCTCCGGACAGTATCGCTCTCGCGAGAGCGCAGGGCAGCCGGGATGCGCACAAGGTGAAGCCGGTTTATGCGGCATCACGCTTACCCCGATATATCGCAACCAAGCTCGGAAACGGCGCTGCGTGTTTTGCATCGCTGAAGTGTAAACAGCCACGGACGAATCGGATTTCAGCCTTATGGTTAATCTCCCCTCAATGGTCTGGCCATCCTGCATATCTTCGCTGAATAAAAAGCCGCTTTCACTTTCCAGGGCGGCAGCGATGATAGCACTATCATAATACGAAAAACCAAGACGATCCGTTATCTGCAGAGCTTTTCTTATGGTGTTTTCGCTTACCGGCTGAACTGTAACACGCTCAATAATTTCATTGAGAGCGTCAAGCACCTTCATTGCGGGTGTATGGAATTTCCGTAAAAAAACCGATGCAAACTCGTTCATAACCTGAGTGCTTATGCAGCACTCGTATTGACCCATCGCCTTTATGACAGTCTTGCGTTTTGCTAACTCATCACCAGAATAAAGATATACCAATATATTTGTGTCGAGAAACACTCTATCTTTCATTTGCTTCCTCCCGATTGAAGACAAAGCCAAACGTATTGACACTTATTGCCTGGAACTCTGTTATACGACTAACCGGTTTCTCTTCGCGTTGCATCAGAATAACTTTAACTGACGCATTATATATTTTATCACGAATCCATTCGGGCACCGTGATAACACCGTCGCGGTACACGCTCTCAAACTCGTAGGCCTGCATATCGATCCCCCTCGCTATACCTTATTACAGCCTTATTATACGCGATTGGCCGGAAAGAATGCAACTGCAATATGGTGCTTGAAAAGAATGTTCGTGTGTGACGAGCGCCACACACGAACCTGTTCAACAAGCAATCACAATCATGT
>BNUH01000221.1 GCA_025997215.1 Clostridia bacterium | reverse complement strand
TTCTGGCTGTGGTGTAGGGGGAACGGGCCTCTGGCTCCGAGAACCAACTTCCGCTGCGGCGGGTGCTTTCCTGGCTGGGCGCTTCTTTATGGGTGATGGGTTTACACAATTGGTGCGGCACTACCGCCCATGGCGGTATGTGCTAGGAGAAGGCCTAGCATCACCATTGGAACAGCCTTCGTCCGCAGCCTAATATTCCTTAATATTTGCCCCTTCGTCAGTTGGTGCATTATCTGCAGCAGGGTCATCCCCAGCCGGCCGCGATATGACAATGTTGTATGTTTCCGCGTAATATTTATCCCCATCTTGCGCAACAGCAAATGTGAGTATGTCAGTATGTGGGTATTTTTGGTCGTTATTGAATAGCTTTTCAACGCCGTACCAAACATCTCCTGTCGAATACCTTAGTTTGTACTGCCCCTCTGCGACATACACATCTTCAATAATGCCGTCGCTAGCAAACGCGAAGAAGCCATAGATCGGGTCGTCTGTTTCGACATCAGTAAGCTCGACATAGATTGGTGCATCGCGCCAATCTTCGCTTATCTCGACAAACAATTGGCAGACATTGTCCTTATTATCCCATGGGTATTTGACGATGATATGTTTTGTCGGTCTATTCGACAATATAAACCTATCTGTTTTTTGGCAATAAACTGTTTCACCGTCATGATTCTTTAATATATACCACCCATCTTTTTTGCCAAGGTAACTAAACTCGTCGCCTTGCTTAACTATACCTCTTTCCTCTGCTGTAGTCGAAGCACTGGCACGAAGTTTAGTGGGGTCACTTGTAGGATGATTTACAAAGAAATACCCCTTTTCATCCGCGAACGCAAAGTCAGCGGATATAGCCAACAGAAGAGATAAGATGACTGCAATACTGACACCATGTCTTTTGAAATTAAGCATAGTCCATCCTCCATCACTTATGCAATCCTAAAAATCCGGCAGTCCGACAAGGATATACGGCTGCGCTCCCGAATCGTCTATCTCAAACCAGTCTGTTTCTTCCGTGTATTCTCCATTAGACGAGAATGACGCTAACACCTTTACTCGAATTACGCCGTATTGTTCTTGATACTCCAGCGGAGTAATCTTGACCTGCGGAATCTGAGACGCATCAACGTAGCCTGTGCCGATCAGCACGCGCATGATGTCCGGCATGTAATCAATAGCTTGCTGCATCGTGCCACCAGATATCCCAATATCAGAACCGAATACGTCTCCAAACAGACCGGTTGCTATCTTCATTACCACGCCGACCGATGGATCAAGACAGGCGATAACGCCGTTTATATCCATCCGATTCATGGTCAATTTTCCATAGACATGGGAGTAATCCATATTAGATAGTTTGCTGCTTTGACTGCCTGATGCGAATACGCGAGTCTGGCGTGTGTAATATGTTCGAGATAAACAATGTGCAGCGCGCCGCGAATGACAGAGGCTTCTATTCATTAGTCGTCTGGATAGAAGAACACCGTCGGGAATATTTCAATATGATCCTGACTGGTAAAGTGAAATTCGACGATGATAACAATTTGATGAGATTGAGCCACTTTCACCTAATAGGAATCTTGGATACATAATTTCAAAACGGATATTCGATATTGTATTTTCTTTATTAGCTCTTATCCTTACCTCTCCTATATCTCTTATAACTGCAATAGCTATTAAGGTCGAGGATCCCACCGGCAGTATAATCTATAAACAAACTCGTATCGGCAAGGATGGAGTACCATTCACCTCGTATGATAGTATTTGCGGATGAAATCCCAATCGTTTCCAACTCCGCAGGATCGGAAACTGGGAAGCCCATGAGGAAGGGAACGTTCACCGGGGAGTGGCGCGCTGGGGACGCGCAAGGAGGGCGTAGCCCGACTGGAGCGGCTCCAGCGCGGCGCGAAAATCATCATCCGGTCAACCGTTTTGACAATGCTCGTGGTATAATTGACCTTAGGTC
>BNUH01000220.1 GCA_025997215.1 Clostridia bacterium | reverse complement strand
TACGTTATCTGGCTGGGCGCGCAGCGGAAATACCCCGCCAGCTCGTTGCGCTGTACGTCCACCTGATCCTCATCTTCGCCCAGCAAGGCCTTGATGAAGGCCTCAATCTCATCACTCAGCGGCTTCACGATGCGTCCCCCCATGTATACTATGCACGGAGGCTGTTGTCCGCCCCATGCACAGCAAAACCCACGGATAAACTTCCAGCATTAATCTATCAGCTCATCCGACTGACTATTACTGTCTATTCATAGTATAGCATTTTTTGCGGAATGTGCAACCGGATATTTTTGACTATTTCTGACCTTTGAATGGACTAACCAGGGTGTGGTATGGCGGATACGTGCCAGGCACTCGCTGGAATTTGTTAGTATCCGACAAAGGGAGCGGCTTAAAATCGCTGCATTTTGAATATTGCAGGATTGCAGTTGACAAAATTCATTTTAAGTCATACAATACGGATATGATCAGCTTTGAGGACGTCCATCTATCGTTCGGAAAGAACGAAGTGCTCCGCGGCATCAACCTCACGATTGAGCGCGGATCAAAGACGGTAATCATAGGCCCTTCCGGCGGCGGGAAGAGCACGCTGCTGCGCACCGTGAACCGATTTGAGAAGCCGCAAAAGGGCCGCGTGATCGTAAACGGCCACGACCTAGGGGCATCCACCAACAAGCAGCTGAACCTCCTGCGCCAATCCATAGGAATGGTATTCCAGAGCTTCAACCTGTACCCGCACAAGACCGCGCTGGAGAACCTGACCATGGCACCGCTGGCGCTCAAGCGCGGCACGAAGGACGACATCCTCATGCGCGCACAGGAGCATTTGCGCTCGGTCGGGCTGATCGAGAAGGCGCAGTCATACCCCAGCCAGCTATCAGGCGGCCAGCAGCAGCGCGTGGCCATAGCCCGCGCGCTGACGATGAATCCGGACATACTGCTGTTTGACGAACCGACATCGGCGCTGGATCCCGAGATGATCCAGGAAGTGCTGGATATAATGGAGAATGTCGCGCACCAGCAGAATATCACGATGATATTCGTGACACATGAGATGAAATTCGCGGAACACATAGCAGACCGCGTGCTGTTCCTGGACGAAGGCAACATAGTGGAGGATGGTGCACCGGCACAGGTGTTTCATCAGCCCAAGACGACGCGGACGGCTGCGTTCCTTGGGAAGATTTTACACTAAAATATATATTTTAGGAGGGTAACTGTTATGAAACGGATACTTATCGCCATGCTACTGCTGGCGATGGCTGCCAGCCTGTTCGCAATGCCCGCGCTGGCAGAGTCGGAGGATCCCGCAATCGCCGCGATCAAAGCGCGCGGCAAGCTGAACGTTGGCGTCAAAGCGGACGTGCCTAAGTTCGGCTACCAGGAATTGGGCGGCGATTTCGAGGGTCTGGAGATCGACATCGCGCATATGCTCGCCGAGGCTATCCTTGGCGATCCTAATGCCGTATCGTTCACGGCAGTCACCGCGGCTACGCGCGGCCCGCTGCTGGATACGGGCGAGCTGGATCTGATCCTCGCCACGTTCACCATCAAGGCCGACCGACTGCTGCAGTACTCATTCAGCAAGCCGTATTATGTGGATGCCATCGGCTTACTGGTTAAGAAGGCTTCTGGTATCGAGAGCTTCGCCGACCTGAACGGCAAGACGATCGGTGTTGCGACGTCGGCCTCCACCCGCGACGCGCTGACCACAGCCGCCGCCGATGCCGGATATGACATCAAGTTTGACGAGTTTCCTACATATCCTGATATCAAGGCCGCGCTGGACAGCGACCGCGTCGCATGCTTCTCCGTTGACAAGGCGATCCTGATGGGTTATGTGGACGACACGGTCGTGTTGCTGCCGGATTCATTCGCGGCACAGCCGTACGGCGCTGCCATTAAGTTGAGCAACGAAGGCCTGCTGGCTTACGTGGACGCGTTCATCGCCGAGCTGCGCGCCTCCGGCCAGATGGATGAACTCGTCGCTAAGTGGGAACTGCCCACCGTCAACTGGGATGAAGTGGACGCATACAGTGTATCG
>BNUH01000219.1 GCA_025997215.1 Clostridia bacterium | reverse complement strand
ACCGCGGCCAGCAGTATTGACACCAGTATCTTCATTGCAATACTGTGGATTATGGTATATAATATAGCCATCCATAAAATAATTGGAGGAGGACTGCAACAATGAAGATACTGGTGTCAATACTGCTGGCCGCGGTATTCTGCCTGACCGTGATGGGCGCGGCGCTGGCGGATGGAGAACTATTCATCGTATCGCCAAACACTGATGGGTTGTTATCCATCATCCCCTTGTTCGAGGCTAAGACGGGCATCAAAGTCACCGTGGAATCCATGGGTTCCGGCGACGCGATGAAGCGTATCTCCAGCGAGGCGGCGAATCCCACATTCGACCTGATGTACGGCGGTTCGCTCGCCAACTATGCGGCGAATAAGGATCTATTCCAGGATTATCTGTCGCCCGAGGATCCCAACCTGATGCCCGAGTATCAGAATAAGCTGGGCTACTGCACCAACTACACCATCGACGGTTCCGTCCTGCTGGTCAATACCGACCTGCTGGCCGAGCTTGGCATCGAGATAAACGGCTACGCCGATCTGCTCCAGCCCGAACTGAAGGACAAGATCGTGTCGGCGGATCCGTCCGCGTCCTCCAGCGCGTTCTGCCAGCTGACCAACATGCTGCTGGCCATGGGCGGCTACGAATCCGACGAGGCGTGGGATTATGTTGAAAATCTGTTCCGCAACATCAACGGCAAAGTCGTATCCTCTTCCAGCGCGGTATACAAGGGCGTGTACAACGGCGAGTACGTTGTGGGCCTCACATATGAGGATCCCTGCGTTACATTCCTGAAGGACGGCGCGACCAATATCAAGATCGTCTACCCGACAGAGGGCACCGTATTCCTGCCTGCCCAGATAGGCATCGTAAAGAACGCCACGAACCTGGACAGCGCTCGGGCATTCATAGACTTCATGCTCAGCGAGGAGGCGCAGGTATTCCTCGCGCAGAACACCACCAGCCGGCCCATCCGCCCCGTGGACGCGGGGAACGAATGGATGACACCGCTTAGCGACATAAACCTGATATTCGAGGACAGCGAGTATGTCACCAACCATACTAACGAGCTGAAGGACAAAGTGCAAGATATAATGATGGATATCTAACCATCGGAGGCTATAGTAGCATGATAAACATCCGGAAGACTGACAGTATTTTTAGCCGTTTTCTGTATTCATGTATTATCATCTTATTTATCCCGGTTGTTGTTGGCGCTTTGATCCTCAGTAGTGCAACCGGCATTGTAGTGGATGAGTATAAAAGGACGAACTACCTGTTGCAAAAACAATACAGCAAAATGATCGACGGATACTTTCTCGACGCAAAAGTGCTTTTCAATCAGGTTCGAACAAACGATGAGTTGTTGTTCTATGCGAGTTTAAGTGAGAGTGCTGCAAAGACGGAGAACTACAATCTGTACCGTGCGAAGGAGCGGTTAATTCAATATACCATGCCGCGTATCAGCAGCAGTTACTATATATACCTATTTAATACAGACTTGGTTTTGACATCTTCCGCGCTATATACTCGGGAACTGACATATCAGATTTTTCATAATGATCATAATATCAACGCAAATGAATGGTTCAACTCCCTGCGTGAGTCAAGAAGCACCGCCATCAAAGTCATACCGCGATATGATGGCAAAGTGGATGTTGTAATGATTTCCAATTTGCCTGGCTATGGTATAAGGAATGCGACTATTGTTCAGCTTTTTAATAGTGATATTTTCATAAACCTTTTGGACGACATGGATATTGATGGTAATATCGGTATCGCACTTATCGATAGCGATGATAATATCATTACATCGAATCACTCCCTGAATCCCAATGAGATATTGCGCTTTGGTGAGCTGTCGAACGAATCGGGAGACATCACGTTGGATGGGCATACGACTGTATTTTATGAGACATTGCCCGTTTCAGGTTGGAAATTTGTTACAATTATACCATATAAAAGTGTACTTGAGCGCACTACACGAATTCGCATATATGTTATAATCTTTATAATATTCAGCCTCATTACCGGTATACTACTTGCACTACTCCTGGCAAGGCATAACTATAAACCTATCCAAACAGTGTTACAGGACGAATTCCTCGAAACTGTCATTAATGGCCGTCTTGGC
>BNUH01000218.1 GCA_025997215.1 Clostridia bacterium | reverse complement strand
ACCGCTGTCGCAGCACCCGCGCTGGATCGTCACGTGCAACTTCGAGCGGTTTTTCGTGTACGATATGGAGAAGCCTAACGGCGACCCGGAAGAAATCCTGCTGGAGAACCTGCCGACGGAGTATTATCGCCTGAAATTCCTCGTGGACACGGGCGACAGCAACATCAAGAAAGAGATGGAAATCTCCATCCAAGCAGGCGAGTTGGTCGGCAAGCTATACGATGCGTTCTTGAAAGAGTATAAAGACCCAACGAGTGAGCATTCGCTGCGCAGCCTGAACATGCTCTGCGTGCGGCTGGTTTTCTGTCTATATGCGGAAGACGCTGGCATATTTGGTAGCCATGGTATGTTCCATGATTACATGAAGAACGCGGGTGTCAAAAAGGCCAGGAAAGCGCTTATCGATTTGTTCCGCATACTAGATGCCGAACCGGAAAACCGCGATCCATATGAAGAATCCGACCTCGCCGCGTTCCCATATGTCAACGGCGGTCTATTTTCCGACGAAAACATAGAGATCCCACAGTTCAATGAGAACGGGCTTGACCTTCTGCCCAGTAAGGCGAGCGAAAATTTCAACTGGAGTGAAATAAGCCCCACCATATTTGGCGCTGTGTTCGAGAGCACGTTGAACCCAGAGACGCGCCGCTCCGGAGGTATGCATTATACGTCCATTGAAAATATCCACAAACTTATCTTACCCGCTGTTTTATAAATCTTGCCTTTCTCGTCGATATAAATAGATAGAATATCGTCTTTCTGAGATGTTGATTGAAGCGAATAACCCACAAACGGCGGATTTCCCATGATAAAGTTAAGCCTATCTTTCGGCACAACCGTTTCCCAATCAATCCGCAGCGCGTTGGCTTCTGATATATTAGCGTAACTTTTCAATGGCAGGAAGTCCAGATTCATATGAACGATGTCTTCAGTTTCCTTCATCATCTGGCTTTCTGCAATCCACAGCGCCGTCTTTGCGACGGTCACGGCAAAGTCGTTAATCTCGATGCCGTAGAACTGCCCGATCGACACTTGTATCGGATTGAACGCCTCGCCGAAGGTGATCTGTCCGCGATAAAGTGTGGATAGTATCTCGTTCTCCAGCCGCCGCAGCGATATATATGTTTCTGTAAGGAAGTTTCCCGAACCGCACGCGGGGTCTAGGAACGAGAATCCAGCCAGTTTTTGCTGGAAGGCAAGGAGCCGCTGCTTACGTGTCCGCTCGACGGCGACGCCTTTGATGTCCGTCAATTCTCCCTTCAATTCGTTCAAGAACAGCGGGTAAGATTGATTATGTTGCCGGATGGTATTTCAAAGCAGCCACACTCATGCAGAATACGTCTATACGTGCTGCGCTTGTATCAACAAATTCCATAACGCAAGGCGAACAAGTCGCTGGTGTATGGAAACCGCTCTATGATCGCTTTGGCATTCACATTGATTTTGCTCATAGGACGTTTCGCTGGGACAGTGAAGCGAGTATCAAAGCGCATGTTCATTGCATAATTGTAGGCATTAGCATTGCAGAAAACAATAAAAAGCGAGAACTCTATTCTGCTGAACGTATGCAGTTTGTTGACAATATCAATCCTTATCTAGTTGATGCAATAGATGTTTTTATTGACTCCCGGAAGAATGCAGTTTGCGATTGCCCCGATATGGTTTATGGCAACAAACCGACTGATGGTGGATATCTTTTTATAGAAGCCGATGAGTATGCTGACTTCATTAAAAAAGAACCAAAAGCTACAAAATTCATTCGCCGTATCTACGGCGCAACTGAATATATAAATAGTATTGACAGGTATTGTTTGTGGCTTGTCAACGCATCTCCTTCTGAGATTAAGTCCATGCCTACTGTAATGAATCGTGTGGAAAATGTAAAAAAGTTTCGACTGGCTAGTACGAAGAAAATGACTCGTGATAGTGCATCAACCCCTTCTCTGTTCCAAGAAATTAGGCATCCAAACGATACTTATATTATAATTCCACGTCATTCTTCAGAAAACAGAAAATACATACCATTCGGCTTTGTTTCTCCTGACATCATAGTGAATGATGCAGTTCAAATAATCCCAAATGCCAATACATATCACTTCGGTGTACTAACCTCAAACGTACACATGTCATGGGTTCGTGCAGTCTGC
>BNUH01000217.1 GCA_025997215.1 Clostridia bacterium | reverse complement strand
CTGAAGGCGAAGCGAAAGGCGAAATCAGCAGAGCTATGAAAATTGCCATAAAGATGATAAAACGTAATATCAGCAAACAACACGCTGCGCACCTCCGTTCCATGTGTCTTTAAGTAATCTGCCATTATATTATGCCCAATGCAGTATTTTATAGCCGCTTCAACAGCTTCCGTTAAGTTTCTTCCCGTGGCTTTTTCCTCGTTCACTTTTGCGGTAAACAATGTGTAATCCTGCAGAGACTTGCTCTTCGCTAGTATCTCCGGATTTCTGCCTGCACTTATATTATACACTGGTATCACCAATTCCAGCTGGATATCCAACTCGTGATCGTCGATGACATCCGCAACCTTCTTGAATGCGTCCGATAGCCGCAGCTTGCTTACATCCGGCTTTTCATCGGTTCCATTGTACAGAACGAAACAGCGAATCTTGTCAATTTCCTGTAGAGTCGACTTATAGAACGGCTTTGGGTCGTGGTACAACCTTTTCAAAATCTCCACAATGTAAAGTAGAATTCTGAACGGCATGTTCGGATTCCATGTAGATTGATGCTCGATCAAAATAATCAGCATGTTATCCAATACAAACGATACGTCGTTAACTAACCCATAGAACAGCGCGTTGTCTATAGTGTTTACCTCAATCGGCGTATCCGCCGGGTACGACACATTTGAAAACGCATTGTATATCTCAATCAGGCGCTGATTCGTCTCCGAAAAGTATGAGGCGAAAACGCTGCTTTTATACTGCCGGTTTGCCTTCGTTCGGCTCTTTGACTTTACGATTTTCTTAGCCACCGCATCATCACTACCCCTATGATTCAGTAAATGATAATCTACCGGATCACACTTTCAGCAGCAATCCCCCTTGCCCAAGCGGACAAACTTTACCTTGGCTTACCCAATGAATTTGTCCCACACTTGTAATTCGATCACCCGCCACGAAAATGGCGCTGTCGTCTTCCATGGCGCAAATGGGCAGATCAATGGAAATGTGCAGCAAAGTTGATAATACCTGCTGGTCATTAAGCGCAAAGTGCGGCTTAACGGTGATGTCAGCCAAGCCCAGACCTTCATATGGGGCAGGGGATTCTTTGGTGTCAAGCGAATGCTTGGCCATGTTGATCGCACCAGCGCTGACGCCCAGCACCGCTGCGGGAGTATCGCAGATTGCGATGTCTAAACCTGTATCGCGCAACAAGCGCAATTGCAATCCGGGGTGACCGCCCATGAGAAACACGCAGGACGCTTCACAAATCAGGTGTGTGGCGTAAATTGGCTCCGTCCGATTATCAATTACATGATACTGTGTGAAAGGCAAGCCGATTTCCACAAACATACCGTGCATCCCGAACGCATCACCGTCATTTCTCGCATAATCCGACGGCCATGCGCTCACAAAAACAAGGCTATCTCGCTGTGTCAATTCCGCGCGGAGCCGTTCGGCTATACCGCGGGGAAAGATACGACGAGGAAAGCCGCTGAAAAAACCAAGTAACCGATTGTCCATGATAGCCTCGCGCAGGGTAACGTATACATATTGGCGCGCCGGAGAAGATTCGAACTCCCGACCTTCTGGTCCGTAGCCAGACGCTCTATCCAGCTGAGCTACCGGCGCATATGCCACTGTCCTGTGCATGGAGTATTCTGCCACAAACCGAACGATTTGTCAAGAGTAAATTGACGCCCGCGAATACATTGTGGTACACTGTTAACGCATTATTAACTAATGCACCCCATATAACCAAACGCAAGGAGTTATCATTATGGAATCAATATTCGACCGCGTTGTCTCCCGCCGCAACACCAATTCGCTCAAACACGACGGCATGCTCGAGCGCGGCATGCCGGCAGACGCCATGCCATTCTGGGTTGCCGACATGGATTTTGAAGCCCCGGCCGAAGCCGTGCTCGCAGCCACCCGCGCCGCCGCGCACGGCATCTACGGCTACAGCATACCGGGCAAGGGTTACAAGGATGCCGTGATAGCCTGGCAAAAAACCAGGTTCGGCTGGGATGTCGACCCGGATTGGCTCATTCCAGCGCCCGGCGTCGTGTTCACGATCGCCAACGCCATCCGCGCGTTGAGCGAACCGGGTGACGCCATTCTCCTGCAGAATCCCGTTTGCACGCAAGACATGGCCGAACGCCGCGTAAACGGGATTCT
>BNUH01000216.1 GCA_025997215.1 Clostridia bacterium | reverse complement strand
GAATTCGCGATGGCAAGTCAAATAGTCCAGGCGGAAGCGGTTAAGTTCATCATTGAGATGTTCCGGTTCAATCGCTGGCGGCGTTCCGGCATACTTTGGTGGAATCTTATCGACGGCTGGCCGCAGATATCCGATGCGGTGGTCGATTATTATTTCACTAGAAAGATTGCGTATCACTACATAAAGCGGGCGCAGCAGCCGGTGTGCTTAACATTCGGCGAGCCGGAATACCAATCTTCAGATCGCTGGATAATTCCGCTTCGTGCCGCCAACGATCTTTCGCGCGACGTTGAGGTTTCATGTTTGGTTAAGGACTTAACCAGCGATGGCGCGGTGATATTTGAGAAGCGGTTCACCGCTCCTTCAAACACCGCATGCACTGTATGGGAAAGGGATTTCTCATTGAGTGAAACGCGGTTCTACCTCATTGAGTGGACATATGAGCGGACAGAAGGACGCAATCACTACCTGCAAGGGTTGCCGACGTTCAGCCTGGCGGAGTATCTGACTTGGCTGAAATCCGCCGGCATGGATCAGTTCGAAGGCTTTGAATATTCGGAAGGCTTTGACAAATCGGAAGGAGAGAAACAGGCATGAAAGACTCGACGCGTTATATTTTTGACGAATTGATCCAGAGGTATCCCGTGCTGACGGCAGCGAGCGGCGACATCACGGCGGCCTTTGATTTGCTGCACCAATGCGCTATCAATGGCGGGACCATCCTAGTTTGCGGAAACGGCGGAAGCGCTTCGGACGCTGAACACATTACCGGAGAATTGATGAAGGGTTTCATGCTTCGACGTGAACTCACGAAAGCGCAGACTGACGCGCTGACCGCCCTGTATCCGGACGATGCCGAGTATTTGTCCGATAACCTGCAGCGGGCGATTCCGTGCATCTCGTTGGTCAGCCAGTCGTCATTGCTGACCGCCTATTCCAATGATGTTGCTAGCGATATGGGCTTTGCGCAGCAGGTATTCGGATACGCCAAACCGGGCGACGCGCTGATTGGCATCACCACGTCCGGCGCTTCCCGAAACATCATAAACGCGCTGAAGGTTGCGAAAGCCGCTCAAGCGAAATCGGTTCTGCTGATGGGCCAGCGCAATGAATGGGCGGCGCAGTATGCCGACGTAGCGATCCGTGTGCCCGAACAGCAGACATATAAGGTGCAGGAGCTGCACTTGCCTATATACCATGCCTTATGCGCGATGCTGGAATATGAGATATTCGGGGACTGAGGTGAAAATAATGGTGTCGAAAACGTTTGGGTTTGCGCCGTCATTGATGTGCATGGATCTTTTTGATCTGCAGGCGCAGCTTGCCTTTTTCGAAGATAAAGTAAGCTACCTGCATGTTGATATAATGGACGGGCATTTTGTGAAGAACCTCACATTGTCGCCTTGGTTTATATCGCAGATTCGGCCGCGCACCAAAGTGAAAATAGACGCGCATCTTATGGTAACCCATCCGCAGGATTTACTGACCGAGCTGATCAATATCGATGTAGACTGCATCTCACCGCATATTGAAACGCTGCTGAATCACGCGTTCAGCTTTGCGTTTCAAGTGAAGGACGCAGGTAAGGAATTGGGTATAGTGATCAGCCCTGAAACCGACATCAGCGCACTATTCCCCATTCTCCATTACCTGGATAAGATAACGGTTATGACGATCGACCCAGGATTTGCCGGGGCGCGGTTTATACCGCATATGCCGGGATTCGAGCACAAACCAAATTAACGCAGCCGCGACGATGGGAACCAGCTGCCAAGAGATATAACTGACGTGGCTGTTGATCGATTTCAGGAGATCCAGTAATCGATCGGCTTGTTCGAAGGTCATGCGCAGCCTCCGGTTCTTTCTCGACGAACGTTGGTATCAGGCATGGGCGCTCCCTTCAATTTCCGGTACGGGGATTTTGGTGTATAAGGACGCGTCCGGCGGGATCACGATAGCCTCGAACACATTCTGCAGTTTCCATTTAAGCACTTTGAAGCAGTTTATCGCTGTGATTAACAGCATCTCTTCCGTTGTGCCGTTCAGCCCACGCCAAAAGATCGTTATCTCACCATCGCATCCGGGTAATGGAGAATGGGGAATAGTGCGCTGATGTCGGTTTCAGGGCTGATCACTATACCCAATTCCTTACCTGCGTCCTTCACTTG
>BNUH01000215.1 GCA_025997215.1 Clostridia bacterium | reverse complement strand
CGAATCGGTACGCGTCAAGCAGCGCCGCGCCCGCTTGTGGCGATGTTGTGAGCCAATGCTCCAGCGATTTCAGCGCGTATTGGATCGGGCTTGAACCCAATCGGATCCACACCAGCCGAAACGCCATCAGCCCAAAACCCAGTATACATACAAAACATCCCGCCCAAATTATGGCGAATGTTACCTTAAACGGATGCTCTCGCCGCTGGTAACGCGCCGCCGCGAGCCTGAACGCCACGGCCGGCAGGACGGCCAGCGGTACGAGACCCACCGTCCACGTCGGCGTGGAATAATACACGGTCATGGTCAGCGTAACCAATCCCAGCATTGCGGTTACAGCGCCGCCGCGCCGGGCGCTCCACACCAGCAACGCCGCCATCATAAACCCAAAGGTTGGCAGCGCCAGCGCGGGCGCGAAGTTCCAGCCCAGCACACCGCATAGTATGGCGACAAATACCGCGCGCGCCCAGCCGCCCGAACCCTGCGGGAATATCCAGTCGTCAGGCAGGGCGAGGCCGTCCGCGCCGCTGGGTTTGTCTAACTCCTGATCTATCATAATACCTCATGATAACGTTAAACCGAAAACATTAAGCCGATAACATTCTTGAACCCATAACCCATAGCGTAACGGCGAACGCCAATGTCGCAACACCGGACACGGCGAACAGGATGGCGAATCGACCCGGCAGTTTCGCGCGCTGCTTATACGCGTAGACCATCTGGATGATCCCCAGTATCAGCAGCGGCAGCAGTATCAGTGTCAGCTTAGCGACGTCGGTCATACGGGCCTGGTATGGAGCAGCGCTTTCAGGCCGTCCAGTTCCTCGACATTATCCACGCGTAATTCCAGGTCGAGGTACTCTTCGACGCGGTCAATCTGGTCGGTGATATACTCCATCGCGCGGCTACGCAGATCATCCGATTCCATCGGCGTGTACGGGCACGCGAGCAGCCGCATCCCCCCGGCGCGGAGGCCGCTGAGTGTGTATGCGATGCCTTCCGCTTCGCACTGCTCCGGGGAATTCTGCAGGAATTTACGCAGCGCCATCGTCAGCCTGGCCCTGCCGTAACGCCACACCCCGCGCAGGTATTGCTCGCCGTTCTCCATATGGATTGAGATGAGCAGGCACGGTGTGTCGGCCGTGACGGGCAGGCCGAGCAGGTTGAGCCGATTGCGCAGCACGCTATCCGAGTGCATCAGCCCGTCCAGCAGCGTTTGAAAGAATGTCTCGCGCAGCAGCGGCGTCTGTGCCCATGCGGTGGAGGAGGCTTTGCGACTGGCGATCATTCGACTCATACGCTCCAGTACGGTGGCTAGCGCGACCGCGTCCGCCACCGGTTCCAGGAAGAACATGCTCATCCCGTGCAGCCGATCATACAACGCGGCGCTGTCGCCTGGCGGCAGGTCGATGCCGACCGCGTGGACTTCCGTTTGGGTCAGCGCGTTCAGCGCGTCTGCCGCGTTATCGAATAACAGCGGCGCCGTGTAACCCAGCTCATCCCACCGTGTGAACTGCCTAAAATTCGACAGTACCTGCGGTTGATCCGTTACCAGCATGACGGTATACATACGCGCCTCCTTAATGGGTCGTCGCTTGTGCGGTGTAGGCCTTCTTATTATAGCCCGTCCAATAGGGAAAAAACAAGTGCAGAGGTAAAAAAGAAAACCCTTGAGATGCAAGGGTTTGTCGAAAGTCTGGAGAACGTCGCGTGCGCGCGGACTGCCCCAACTGCGGTTGGGGACTTGTTACTTTTCCCGTCCGTGGGAAAAGTAACCAAAAGGACGGCCAAAGAGGGAGGGCACTGTGCCCTCCCTCTCTGGACTCTCTCTCCTCAATGGCGTCTCCGCTGGTTGGTCTATGACCAACGTTCAATTGAGTTACAGGCACAGTATTGCAAGGTTCTCGTGGTTTCGCGGCGAGGTGCTCGAATTGGCGGAGTTTCACGGCAGTATTCCCGTATCCGCCACCAACTTTAGACCATCTAATCTAGTACGTAAACAATATGATGCCAATCCCCCTGTAAAGCTGTGCTACTATGGATGTAGTCTGTTTGGCCTCAAGCAGAATGCCAAACATGGCTGGGGAGAGGTGTCCAGAGGAGAGGGGGCGCCATAGCGCCCCTCTCCTTTGGCCGTCCTTTTGGTTACTTTTCCCACGGACGGGAAAAGTAACAA
>BNUH01000214.1 GCA_025997215.1 Clostridia bacterium | reverse complement strand
GCAGACGATACCCCAGCATTAACGCCTGCTATGACATCAGCTACGAGTTTCTTCCCTCTATCGAGTATGCTTGTTATAGCATTAGAGATGTTACTGCCTATAGCAGTAAAAAGACTCGCGCCTGCGCTGGTCGCCGAGGATACGCCGTTTGTAACCGCGCTGATGATGTTCGTTACGAGCTCTTTTGCTCTGGAGAGTATACTGGTTATGGCGTTTGAAATATTGGAACCTATAGCGGCAAACAGTCCTGCACCTGCTGACGTTGCTCCAGAATTCCCACCAATAACCGCACCGATGATGTTTGTTACCAGTTCCTTGCCGCGCGAGAGTATATCGTTTATAGGACCTGATATTGTTGCGCCGATAGCAGTAAAGAAGCTCGAACCAGCAGAGGTGGCGCTGCCAACCGCGCCAGATATGGCGCCTACTACATTTTTGGCTAACTCCTTCGCTTTGTTAATAATCCCCGTTACTGCAGGCGCAACGTTCGACCCGATCCCACTGAATAGCGCCGTGCCAGCGGCCACTGCCGAAGAGACGCCGCTTTGTACAGCGCCGACCACAGCGTTCACGATCTCGCCGCCCTTGGCGGTTACTGCATTTATAGCTGGCCCGATGTTTGAGCCAATGCCGGAGAAGAACGCCGCGCCAGCCTCAGCAACCGTTGATATTGCACCGCCTAACGCGCCGACCACGCCTGTTATCATCCCGCCTATGCCGCTGATCAGATTCGGGATGAGAGAGGTAAGCGCCGTTTCCAGCCCAGCAAACATACCCACGCCGGCTTCGCCGATCTGGCCGGCGCCACCAAATAAACCTTGCACGATAGCCATTATAATCTGCGGCAACGCAGCTACTAACGATACAACAATCTGTGGTATCGCCTGCACGATACCCATAAACAACTGGATCGCAGCATCAATGATCTCAGAAGGCGAGGATACTAAAAAGCTAACTATCGCTTCGATTATCGCAGGAATTGCTTCCACTATCTTCGGGATCGCAGCGACGATACCCTGTGCCAGACCGAGAATCAGGTTCAACCCAGCGTCAAGCAACGCTGGCAGGTTGTTCGCCAGACCCTCTACTATCTTCATAACAGCCTCTGCCGCCATGGGTAATAGCTGCGGTAACGCCTTACCGATGCCGTCTACTAAAGAGACCACAATTTGAACTGCGGCGTCTACCAGCTGCGGCAATGCCGCGACTATACCGTTTACTAATGCGAGGATAAGCGGGACAGCCACCTGGATAATTATCGGCAGCGCGGTCATGATCGCGTTCACCATGAACTCTAGAATTTGCTGAGCGGCGTTCATGATTTCCGGTAAGTTTGCTTGGATTGCGCCAGCGAGTGTCTGGATTATATCCGTTCCTAACTGCAACATGCCCGGTAATATCTCTTGAACCTTGACCAGCGCAGACTGGAGCGCGGAGCCTATCACATCGCCCATCTTGGACATGTCACCGCCAGCTTCATTCATCCCTGTTGTGAACTCGCGCAAGAGTCCCACACCAACCGTGCCTAACTCATCCAGTTGCGGCAGGAGGACACCGCCAATTGCGTGCGTCGCGGCTTCCGTGCCCTTGGCTAACCGTTGGCATGTGTCGTCGAAAAGCCCAAACGCGTCCAGCGCAGGACCGCTCATGACATACCCAGCCGCGCGGGCTTCCTCTGACAGTTCCGCGAACCCTGCCGAGCCTACCTGGACTAGCGGGTTAAGGCTCTGCATTGATTTTCCTAGGATACTCATGCCTAGCGCATCGCGTTCCGTTTCGTTCGCTATACCGCCTAACGCATCGATTACTTCCCAGTACACATCAGAGGAGTTACGCAGATTGCCATCTGTGTCCTTGACTTTGACACCCAGCTGGGCATACGCGTCTGCCGTGGTTTTGCTGCCCTTCGCCGCGCTGTCCATCGACTTGATATTTTTGGCCATAGAGCCTGTAACACTCTCAAGCGACGTGTCAATCAGCTCGCTGGCGTAGGCATACTCTTGGAGCGCGTCCGTGCCCACGCCTGTTATAACACTTAACGTTTTTATGTTATCAGCATATTTGGCGGTCTCAATAGTCGTGTTAGCCAGCGCCTTCGCGCCGTTTACCAAGGCTTCGCCCATTTCCTTGATTGCGTTACCGATCGCTTTTACGCCCGCGATCAGGACTTCGGCTGACAAGTATGCCTTTAGCAGTTCACCAAAACTGGTTGTTTTCTTGCC
>BNUH01000213.1 GCA_025997215.1 Clostridia bacterium | reverse complement strand
TTTTTTCGCTCTCTCTCATAATGGCTTTGCTTCAAACTTGCGTGCAACTTGCGCGTACTTGCGTGCAACGTGATGACTTTCGAACCAATTCAAGTATATATTATGCAATCATAAGAAAGATCATGGCTTTTATACATTTGTTGCGATACACAGACCCGCGCGGGTATTTTACGGTATCATTGCAGCGGGACAAATTAGCCTAGGTATTGACAGGCGGGGGAACCGCCCGCTTTGGCGTTTGAGCATCGCGGCGTTTTGCATTTCGTTTTGCATTTGCGTCTGGTAGGGCATAATTCGTCCATAATTCCGGATTTGTTGCGGTGATGCTGGATGCGAAAACCCCTTGATTTTCCTCAATAAATCAAAAACCGAGGCACTGCCTCGGTTCCTGAAATTGTGGAGCACATCCGTCAATATCCGAACCTTTACACCCATCATCGATCAATTCTTGGTTCACTTCATCCGTCGCGTCAAGCATATCAATATATGATACCTGTTTCCCGCCCTTGATATTGTAGAATATTATAACTTTATCATCATACAAATACACTGAATTGATAAACACCTCAATGATTCGGCGGCGGAATTCCATGTCAAGCGTATCCCCTGCGCAAAATTGGCGAAGCCATGCCTTAATTTCATCCGGTTTATATTGAATTCCGCTTGCTGTGCGCTGTTTGATAAGATCGACTTCCGCATCTTCGCGCATCAAACCGATTTCCTCCATTTTAGCATAGATGGATTTATGTGCTGTTTTCGGCGCATCCAATAAGGATTCAACCAGCCGCCTTTCATCCGCCTCCAGCCTTGCAATACGGGATTCCAATTCACGAACTTGCTTCGCGCCAAACTGCTGTTCATATTCGGCTACAATAGATTCCGCTATCAAGTCGATTCGCGGTGGTGTAAGAACATATTCCACCGTCTGCGAGACAACATACCATTCGAGAAAATCTTTCTTTTCGTTACGTTTCGCGCAGGTATGGTTCAACTTACGTTCGCGGCAAACATAGTAGGCGTATTGTGCGCCTGTGTGACTTGTCCCATATCCGCCCACCATTGAACCACCGCACATGCCGCAATAGAGTTTACCGGATAACAGATATTCAACCTTTGCTTTTGCGGCGGCGGGCGCATGGCGATTGCGTTCCGCACGTTGTTTCGCGCGCTCAAAGGTATCAACATCGACAAGCGCGGGGCATGAGGCGATCACTTAAGGAACATCTTATATTTATTAGATAAACCGGAAAGCACACGCTGTTGATTTCATTGCCCTCAGAGTTATAAGCATCGCCAGATATGCAGGTAAAACATTACCGTTCCACTCATCAATTGCCGTACCAATTGCCCGTATCGGTTTCCCGCTATAGAAATTGGTATAAACATTTACAAACTTCATCCTACTGCGCTTGAATCAGAAATTCATATTAGCTGTAGGCATTTAATCGTTGCATAAATGTGTCTTCAACGTTTATTGTCACTGTGTTAATCTTCAAGTAGTTGCACCAGTTTCATCGTAAGGTGTTATAAGTTCAAATTCTACTTTCAAAACTATGTTTATCATTCATTTTGATAGCAATTAAACTGAATAAAGAATGACGTTTCACATGTTAGTTGGGTAAGTTTCAGTTAAGGAACAGTTAGCAAAGGAACTCAGTAACAAAACGAACACAAGCAAGCTCACAAAACAATTATAAAATAGTTGTTGACAACCAATCATAGTAGCATTATAATATGCTATGTGAATATAACTAATGGAGGTGATACTACTTATGGACGGTACGAATGTGCCAAAGAACCGCTACAGCGGACATCGTGACGCTGAGGCTATGAAGATACCGCCGAAATCCGTATTCTCCAGCGAGTATCGTGAGCGAAAGAACCTGCGTGTAGCCGCGTATTGCCGGGTGTCCACGGAGAAGCTTTTATTACTGCGTTGAGTGATGTGTGAGAAGTGAAGGAAATGAGAGGTAAGGAGTTAGGAAGTGTAAAGTGATTATTGTTATATAGAGAAACATGCGGAGAAAACGAAAAACAGCCTAATCAAGTGTGCTCAATCTCACAGGCTGACCAACAAATATTTATGAGACTGTAGTTATTTACAACTAACTGACAGAGACACAAAAACTGGTATTCCATTTGATGACCACATCCTTCGTCGTAACAGAAGGGGTATTCGGATTGATGAAGCACGTTAACCCGTATCACCTAATAACATTCCCATCAACGTCATAATGTGTTTCCGAGCTTATATTCCCCTGACTATTAT
>BNUH01000212.1 GCA_025997215.1 Clostridia bacterium | reverse complement strand
AAAAGCGCGTTTTGTTTGATAAAATACCCGGATTAACCAATTAATTAAACTAAGTTTGAAAAAATGAAAGGGGAAACAACAATGGCAAAGGATTTGATGGTAGGCTTTAAGAGGGTGAACCTGGCTCCGGTCGTGACGAACACCACGGACGCGTATGTTACCGAGGCCGCGATGTCTCTGCCATGGGCCGGGAAAATGAGCCTGACGCCCAAAGAAACAAGCCAGGACATATATTACGACGACGATCTATACCTAACGATTAAAGAGCTGCGCGGGTATGAGGTCGAGCTGCGTATGGCGCAGATCGAGTTTGAGGTGCTGCAGACGCTGGGCCTGGGCACGTTCGATGAGGATACGAACACGTTCAATGAGAATATGCAGGTCGTAGGCGGCGAGTACGCGCTGAGGTTCGTGGCGGATACGCCGGATCGACTGCCATTCTACTACAACTTCCGCTCGTTCAAGATTACGGAGATCACGCCGGATTCGTTCGCGACCAAGACCGATTCGCTCACGCCCAACGAGCTAATTATCAAAGGTTCCATAAGCAGCGTACTGGCGACCGGGCTTTCATACAAGTCGATTATGAAGCTGCTCCCTAACAGCAGCAACTTGAATGCGTGCAACGCGTTCTTGACGGACGCGGAGACGTACCCGGACACGCCGTAAGGGAATGATTCGGGGGAACGTTCGAATCGTTCTCCCGTTCCCTCGTTTGGCTGATATGGAGGAATAATTATGGCGGTAATACCATTCGTTTGGGGGCAGAAACAAGGCGTGATGCCGACGCTGGGCACGCTGGATGATGCGGGTAATGTCACGCTTGAAGCGGATGTAACGGAACCGCTGGCGGCTATGTCGCCCGTGGAGTTTGACATATACATACGCAAGCCGGGGCAGTTATCCTATCAAGCCGCTAGCGGTCTGGTTGCGGATGAAAATGGGATCGTTCAATACGTGTTTACGACACAGGATTTGGGGACGCCGGGTGCGGTATGGATTACGATTCGCGCGAACGCGGGGTCATCGTACATTGATTGGACAGCGCTGGCGTGGGTCAGTCAGAGCGTATACGCCCAGCACGGCGGCGGTTCGTCCGCGCTATGGGTGGAGGCGCTGCTGGCGTTCGCGAATGAGCTGAACGGCGTGACTGCGTCCGTAACGCTCACCCCGCCGGATGAGGTTCCGGCCGCGACATTCGGCCAGGGTGCGACGGGCTGGCATTTGGCGCTATCACTGCCGGACGTGCGGCAGATCAGCGGCGGCGGTGAGGGCGGCGGGTCTGGTTCTGGCGGTGGCCACGCTATATTCACGAACGTGTCGAGCACGGCGGCGTTGTTAGGCCTAGCGGCTGCGATAGGCGACGAGGCCATACTCGCGGATGGTAACGTTTATATGTGCATAGGCGACGCTGCACAGGCATCGGGCTGGGCGCGGCTGACAGGCGATTCCAATACGGGCGGCGAGGGCGATGTAACGTATATCCCACCGACTGTCATCCCGTTCTCGATCCAGCCTGGTGACTGGGTAAGCGGGTCTGCACAGGTGTCCAACGCGGCGTTTAACGCCGGAAGCGTTGGCTATATCAACCTACCATCCGGCATAAACGCGGATGCTTACAACGCATACGCGGCGGCGCAAATATATGTGGCGCAGCAGATAAACGGGTCGATTACGCTCACGGCGTTGGGAACCGTTCCAACATCGGCGATGGTGCTGGAAGCGGTATTATTCACGCCAGGAACGGAGTGAACCATTATGAGTATACAAGCTATTCCGGTGTTCAAAGCGTATTCAGGGACACCTGGCGGTGGCGAATCCGGCGATATCGTTTGGCCGGATGTGACGCTCACGGGCAGCGTGATAAAGCGTTGGGTCGATAGTTACGCCGGGCAGGATTACGCGGTGTACGCGTGCTGGCACGAAACGTCAAGCGCCGTGTTCACCGTCGGCACAGCTGTGACTGCGGACTTTTACATGATCTCGCCCGGTGAAACAGGCAAGCCTGGTAATGGTTCCGGGTGCGGTCAGGGCGGCGGCGCGGGTGTGCCCAGCAGTTGGTCGAATGTGCAGCTTACCCCCGGCAATTATACCGTCACAGTGTCTGGCACACAGACGGCGGTATCGGGTGCAATCGGCACGCTGCAATCGACAACGCCCAATGGCGGTTACGCGGTAGGCAGCACATACCAGCTATTCGGCGATGCGGCGCATGAGTATGGCACGGTTACGGAGGGGGTGGGCGCGACTGCTGCAACGCCGGGCAGGGGCAAGACGGGCTGTACATTCCTGCCCGTTAAAGCGC
>BNUH01000211.1 GCA_025997215.1 Clostridia bacterium | reverse complement strand
CAGGATAAGGATTTACCCGTCATCCGATATTTCAGTGAGTCCATCCAGAACCAGACGCGGAATTTGCTGCCAGCTAACTACGACATCGATATCCTAAAACTTTATGAGTTCTCGCCTATCGGAGACGAAGGCTACTTGGAGAAGTTCGGCGATGTCGATGTGCTCTTCACATTCCCGACGAATTATCCTCTTAAGACGAATGTGGTGGCACTGGTGGGTGTAATTCTGAACGGGCAGCCAATAGCTTATCCAGACTATCAGAATGTTAAGTGGTATGCGCTTAAAGCCGAAGTTGAGCCTTCAAAAATAGAAGGTGAGACGCGTTTGAAGATTCGTTTTGCCAAGGAAGTACTGCTGCAGATGCTGGATTACGAGGTGCACCCCGTCGTGCTTGGAATCGTGAGCGATCCGTTAAACTAATGAGAGCGGATCAGCCAAGGACAACAATAAAGCCGCAAGCAGAAGCCACGCCACGGCCTGTACAGAGGAAACCCACTACAGGCTCGGAGATCGATCTGGTTGAGCTGTTTTACTATATGCTGGAGAAGATATGGTATATAGCTGGAGCAGCTCTCCTGGCGGCCGTTATTGCTTACTTATATACTTCTTACTACATTACGCCTCTTTACCAGTCGACAGCAACGCTGTATGTCTTCAAGAGCAAGGATTCAGCGGTCGGTGTGGATGTATCAGGGTTATCGGTCGCGTCCCAGCTCACGAACGACTATATCCAGCTATTTAAGTTGTATCCTGTAAACGAAGAAGTCAAAGCAGAACTCAATCTGCCATATTCAGCAAGCCAGATAGCGGATATGACAACGGTATCGAATCCGGCTAATACACGATATCTGAATATAACAGTAAAATCCCATGATCCAGACGAGGCCATGAAGATGGCAAATGCCTTAGGTAAGGCAGCACAGAAGATGATAAAAGAGAAGTTCAAGACGGATGAACCGACCGAATTAGCACCAGCACGCCTTAACAGATCAATAGTATACCCGAATAAAATGCGGAATGTAATGAATGGTGCTCTTCTTGGCGGAATGGTGGTTGTTCTTCTTGATATTCATAATGGACGATAAGATAAAGAGCTCAGAGGATATGATGAAATACTTTGGAGTGGCGAACTTAGCTGTAATCCCGATGGTAGGTACAACAAAAAAGAAATGAAAAACATCGAGCTAACAAACCTCACTCAATTGGATTATCCTATAACAGAAGCGATGAATACCCTTTGTACGAACCTATCGTTTTCAGGCAGGAGCGTAAAGAAGGTTTTGGTTACCAGTTGTAGAGCTGGAGAGGGTAAGTCGTTTGTTTCGGTTAATATGGCGCGTGCGCTGGCTGGTGACGGAAAGAATGTCGTTGTAGTTGATGGAGATTTGCGGCGTTCAAGCATGCTAGCCACATACACAAAGGATAGAAAGATAGAGGATTTATTATCCAGGGATGAAGTTATACTTGATGTCGATAGCGTCGCTGGATATTTAAGGAATGAGGTTGTCCTAGTAACCGGCGGCGGTGGAAGCATTGGCTCAGAGATATGCCGCCAAGTAATGAGGTTTGATCCGAAACTTCTATTAGTTTATGATATTTATGAAAATACTGCTTACGAGCTTCAGATGGAACTCCAACAGGTATACGGGCGTAGCGTGGCCATGGAAGTGATTATTGGAAACATTTGTGATAAAGATCATCTGGAACAGGTAGTTAGTACGTATAGGCCTTCAGTTGTCTTCCATGCCGCAGCTCATAAACATGTTCCTCTAATGGAGAGTAGTCCAGCTGAAGCTGTAAGAAATAATATTTATGGTACTAAGAACGTCTTAGACGTTGCAAGTGATTATGGTGTTAAGCGATTTGTACTACTGAGTACAGATAAGGCTGTTAATCCGACGTCGATAATGGGTGCTACTAAACGAGTTTGTGAAATGTTGATCCAGTCTTACGCCAAGACCTCTCACATGCTCTGTATGGCTGTTCGCTTCGGAAATGTTCTTGGCTCCCACGGCTCTGTTATCCCCCTGTTTAAGTCTCAAATTGAGGCAGGTGGGCCTGTAACAGTAACACACCCAGATATAGTCCGATATTTTATGACGATCCCTGAAGCCGCTAGGCTGGTTTTACAGGCGGGTGGAATGGCCGATAATGGTGCGCTGTATGTTCTAAAGATGGGTGAACCTGTTAAGATTAAAGAGTTGGCTGAGAGGTTGATTGATCTCTCTGGCAAGAAGATTGATATACAGTATTCTGGGTTGCGTCCTGGCGAGAAGAAGTATGAAGAGTTGCTTACGGAGCATGAAAGAGGTAGATTAATCCCCACTGAA
>BNUH01000210.1 GCA_025997215.1 Clostridia bacterium | reverse complement strand
CTTGCTGATAGCAATGTATAATGAGGTCAAGAAAAATCCAACACCTCAAAAAATGTTGGAATTGACTCAAGTAATCCTGCCGCACGTTACAACAAACTTGAATCTGATTGAGATTTTAAGTATAACATCGAGTATGATGGAAAGCGAACTAAAAGAGATAAAGACATTAAGTCTTCCGATTGAAGGAAGCTATAAATATGCTTCGGATAAAGGGAGATCAGTTTTATACGTAGAATTTGAGTTAAATATAAAGGCACTCCATAGATTTATATATGGAAACTAACACATGGATAAAAAGAGGTGGAAAATATGCTGCTTAAGATCGAGCGAGGCTATCTGGAGGTATTGAATGAAAAGCAGCCCAGAATACTGCGTTCAATTTCGTCAACAGTATGGGTGTGGGTGAGGTTATTTGTCTCTGCTTCACAATCCCTATACGCCAATAAGACGTTTGACGAAAAATAAGCAAAAATGTTCCTTGACAATTTCTACCAATTGTTCTGTAACGATGGCAAGATTCACACTACAGGCGGTGGCGAATCTGTTATTCGAAGGCACAATAATTATTGTATAAAATATCATATAAATACATGCAAATTTATGACCACAGTATTTTCGGAGACCAGAATAATATATGAATTCTTCAATAAGGTTAGGCTATGCAATGGCAAATGATATGATAGTTGAGATATTTAAATTCCTCCTGAAGATAGTTGAAAAAAATATAATCGTTACATATTTGTCTAGCGGACTATTAATGTTTATACTCATGCTTTTCATAAGGATGCTATATATTAAAAATAGAAAAAGGCATTCAGAAGATATAAAAAGAGTCTTTAGCAGTAGATCATATATATCGATATCTATTGTAGCAAGCATATTAGCATCACTTCTGGTGTATTATATTTATACTAACCAAACATTAGTAATCGATGTAAATGCACATGAAAATCAAAATGGTTACACAAGCAAAATTAAAGAGCGTGATAGTAATTATGTGAAAGCAAAGAGAAAGAACACTTCATTGTGGTCGACACCTCAGTTGGAAAGAGAAGTGGCTACAATGGATAGCCAGTGGATTTATAGAATATTGATTAACAAGTCGGGAATGAATGACAATGTTTTATGGCTATATGTGGAGAAAGAGTATTATGATATACAGGGTTATGTGCCTGAAAATGACATTAGTATATTGAAGGAGTATGAAGTCGAAGATTGGTTTAACGCGCATTCAATATTATTAGTTACTCCGGCACTATCAACAACCTTTGACAAAGCAGAAAATATACTAACGCGACCACCGACGCAGTTCTTAACAATAATATCAACACCGTCACCATTATCAACGACAACACAAATAATGCCAAATGAAACACATATGGCAATGATGACGCCAATGGCAAGGCTGACGCCAATCGCAACGTCAATGCCAAAAGCAACGTCAACGCCAACACCAATGCCAACCCCAGCGACAGTGCAAGCACCTATGCAAAAATCAACACCAACACCAGCTGGCATGATTACGGTGATCGCTGCAGGAGAAGAACGTCGTGTATTTCGAGAATTATTGAACATTGCCGCATTCATTAAGGATAAACAATTACCAATAATACGATATTTCAACGACGACATACAAAGTGCAACTAGGGATTTGTTACCAGAAAATTATGATATCGATATCCTTAGACTCTATGAATTCTCACCAATCGGAGTTGATCGATACAAAGAGGAGTTCGGTGATGCCCCAGTTTATTTTACATTCGAGAATAATTATCCGCTAAAAACTAATGTAGTAGCAATAGTTGGTTCAATTAAGAATGTGGATCCGATTGCATACCCGAACTATCAAGACGTTAGGTGGTATGTATTAAGAGCAGACGTGATTAAGACTGAAGTTGAAGACAAGACAAAAATTTTGATCTATTTCACAAGAGAAGTACTAACCGAGATGCTTACTTCTGAAACAAGATCGGTATTACTGGGTATTCTGAGTGATCCACTGAATAATTGATATAATTATCAAAGAATCAGAGTACAATATGGAATATTGCTATGATGAATGCTGGAGCTATCAAATGGTTTACGAAGATGCGATGAAGTTGAAAGCGCGGGTAGAAGATTGAAAATGCCGTTGAGATTGGACACCCGGGTGTCAAAAAGTGGGCGGCATATTCAAGAAGATGAATTTTGCACGAGTTTTTCTGAGACTGCCGCGCAGAATGTGTAAACCTCCAATAACAGAACCAAACTAGAGTTAGAGGAGGGAAGAAAATGGCAAAGAAAGCAAAGGGAGAAAAGAGCCTGCTGCGCCAGTTGATGGAGGAGCGCGGGGTAAAGGATCT
>BNUH01000209.1 GCA_025997215.1 Clostridia bacterium | reverse complement strand
GTATCCCCTCGGCGATTGCACAGACCATGGCGTTTACTGGTGGTACGCAGTCGTTCCGGTTCTCTGGCAATAGCGGGGCATCGGGACTTATCATCTGCACGTTATCGACCAGCAACCAGGTATCCATTGTTATATCGTATCAGCTTCCCGACGCCTGCGGTGCACCCACATCCGCGTCCGTCAGCCCTACTGTGGTTGAAAGCGATCCAACGCTCAGCTTCAGCGGCGCTAAAGCTGGAACGAGTAACACCATAACAGGGTATGAAATCCAATACGCCGAATCGTCAAACGGTTCCAGTTACGGGTCATGGACGGCTCTCAAAACCATATCGTCTACCGCGACTTCGGGTAGCACAACAGTTGGGATGCCATCCACGAGGGGCTACTACCGGAAATATCGTATCAGGACACAAGGTTCTGCTGGCGCCAGTTACTACAGCGGTTGGACCGAAACGAATGTAATCAGACGAAACACTATCCCACTCGGACCTACGAGTGTCGTCGCGGCGCCTTCGACATTCGTTGATGAGCAGATAACCATTCAGTGGAGCGGGGCTTCTTCGACCACATCGTCGATCAAGGGATTCATGATAGCCCGCAAGAATTCGACGGACGGTTTGACGTTCGATTCCAGCTGGACGGTCATCGCGTCGTTGACTCTTGCGCAATCGAGCGGCAGTTATACATACTCCTACGCGCCTACGCTCGGTACATACATCAAGTATGGCGTTTGGAGTATCGACAGCCTCGACGTTTACAGCGGAGAGACGGTTTCCAATACCATCCAGCGTGTAGCGCCAACAGCCTGTACGCCACCTACATATGTTACGCTTACACCGGCTATAGTAGAGGCCGCACTCTCGCTCGCGTGGTCAGGCGGTGGAAGCAGTGCCGGTAATTCTATAACAGGATACACCCTGCAACTCAGCGAAAGCACTGACGGCACGACATGGAGCAACTGGCAAGCGTTCGCCGTAGTAGATTCCACAAGCACGAGCGGCTCATTTTCCAACATAAACTCTCCCGCTATACGCGGCGCATACCGTAAACTCCGCGTTCAGACGCGTGGCTCTGCCGGATCGCCGCTGTACAGCGCGTGGGCGGAGTCGAACCCAGCCCGCAGGAATATCCTACCCACGCCGCCTACGACGTTTACAGCGTCGCCTGAAACATACTACAATACCAAAATTCTTGTAACGTGGAGTGGAACGGTTCTTGGTACCTCGAACATAAAGAATTACGTGCTGCAGGTCAGCACATCGTCTGATGGAAACAACTGGAGCGGTTGGTCGGCATTAGCGACGGTTACATCGTCTGCTACGTCTGGCAGTTATTCCGTCACACCATCCAGCGTGGACGGGATGCGGTCGCGCTACAGGATAGCTGTCACTGATTCGCTCGACGCGCTTTCGGCTTATGTCACTTCGAATACGATCCAGCGGATGAACAGGCCAGAAACGCCCATTGTTGCCGCGCCTAGGAACTTCAGTACAATCTATAACACCACACCGCGCTTCCTCATCAAGACTGGCGGCACACCTGATGGCCGGACGCAGAGGATCATTGTGATCATTAACGGAACAAGCTATAACAGCATAATCAATGCTTCTATGTTCTCGGTTAGCGGCTCACTAGCTAACGGCGTTGCGACAATCTTCAAAGCGCCTACTCAAACACTTGGCAATAAGACAATAACCATTAGGTGCGAGAACGACGCTGGCGCCAGCGCGGAGGAGACTCGTTCGATCACTATCGCCGCGCTGACCGTGGAAGATGTTGTGCCAGGCGTCACCATGGTCAAAGCCGCACACATGCAGTCTCTGCGTGATGCGGCCAACTCAGTACGCCTATATTATGGGTTATCTGCCTCGATTTGGCAAGAGGTAATAGTTGCCAAGCGGACACAGGTACGCGACTGGCCGCTGCATATCAAGGAGCTACGCACTGCGCTGGATGCTGTTATTGTTACAATCAATAGCTTTGATACAGTAGCCGCATTTAACGTACCGCTGGTGAACTGGATTGTGTTCAGTCCTGGCAGCCCGCGCGCTGCAGTTATGCAGCAGGTTATTACACTAATTAGCAATCTTTAGGAGGACGCATGCCGGCATTTAACGGTAACTACTATGATGAAGAGGGGCAGCTTCGTAATCTGGATGGAGGTTTTGTCAATGGCGACGGTTGGGTCAACGGTCAATCGCCGTTCAATGGCGCATTCATCGGTTCTGATGGTGAAGTTCATAATCTGTCAGAGCTATCTGGCGGCGGAGGTGGAGGCGGTCTGCCGCCTGGCACGACAACAAACAATATCCCAGAAGGTTCGAATAACAAATATTACACACAAGCCAGAATAG
>BNUH01000208.1 GCA_025997215.1 Clostridia bacterium | reverse complement strand
GTAGTTGAGATAAACAAACACAGAGGAAGTGCGAAGGTAAGGCTCTTTATTAATGGTTGTGAGCGGTTTATATGGGTATCGTTCACTTGGTTGGATGATATAAAGACACAGCAGCAACCAGCTTAGATTTAGGTTCGGAAACTCATGACCACCACTTCAAGTGGTGGTTTGGTAACGGCCCTAAAAGGGCCTTAATACTAGCGCGCCTAAAGGCGGTGTCTGCAAGCCAAATACTAGCTGCCTCTTGAAGAGGCTACTTTATCGTACGATCTTCCTTATAGGATTCATCAACTTGCTTGGCGATATAGTTCTTCACTGCCTCTTCGTTGACTTCTCCTACAGTCGCAACATAGTATCCGCGCGCCCAGAACTCACGATTCCATTTGCCGCCCATTTCAGGATGCTTGTCAAACAGCATCAGTGCAGATTTCCCCTTTAAGTATCCCACAAACTCGGATACGCTCAACTTCGGAGGAATTGCCAGACACAAATGGACATGGTCCGCGCATACTGCGCCACTTACGATTTCTACCTTCTTGTACATGCACAATGTCTTCAGTACCTCTCTTACATCTTCGCGTACTTTCCCATACATTGTTTTCCTGCGATATTTGGGGATAAACACTATATGGTACTGGCAGCGCCAGCGTGTATGTGATAAACTTTGTTCGTCCGTTCGGACCGCCTCCCGTGACTGCTTTGGCTTGCGACACCAATTGCACTGTATCACGGGTGGCGTTTTTTGTCAGCCTTATCGCCTCTGCTCCCTCCGTTCTCCCCAGCATAGCTGGGGGTTTAATGATATAATAATGAACAATAGCTAACAACACATAAATTAACTAACAGGAGGAAAACAGCATGTTACACAATGCAGGATTCTATCGGTTTGTCTCTCTTTTAGTGGTGTTTACTATCCTATTTACAGGTTTCAGCTGGGCGTCTATTACGACAGGCGCGTATGCTGCGGAAAACGATACAATAGCTGATATATCTGAAGAAAATGAAAATCTTGATAAAGATGGCGAGTTTGAGGAACCTGATGAAGACGATGGATCTGAAGAACCCAACGAAGACGAAGAATCTGATCAACCCGACGAAAATGAAGAGTCTGAGCAAACAGACGAAGCAGATAGATCAAATCAATCCGATGGGGACGATGGATCAGACCTAACCGATGAAGGCGTCGGATCAGACCTAGCCGAAGAAGATACAGGGTCGGTTCAGTCTGACGATGAGTCAGGTGAACCTGAAGATGTCGGCGAGTCTGGGCAATCCGAAGAAGTCGATGAGACTGACGAACCAGAGGAAGTTGATGAATCCGGGGATTCCGGGGAACCCGGGGAATCCGGGGTAAGCGATGAATCTGGTGAACAGGTAGAAGATGGAGGATCAGATCAAGCCGATGAAGGCGATGGATCGGATCAGATCGACGTATTCGAGGAATCTGACCGAATCGATGTAGTAGAGGAGCCTGATCAAACCGAAGGCGGCAAGGAGCCTAGCAAACCCGAGGATGGCGTGGAGCCCGTGGAGTCTGATCAAGCTGAGGAAGGCGAGGATTCTGAACAAGCCGAGGAAGGCGAAGAGTATGAGCAAGCTGAAGTAGCCGATGCGACTGGCGAACCTCAAGAAACCGAGGAATCTGGTGAACCTCAGGCAACCGAGGAGCCTGAGGTAACTGATGAGACTGACGAACCATCGGATGTCGACGAGTCCGGCGAACCCGGGGAAGTTTCAGAGTCCGGCGAATCCGAGGAAACTCATAAGTCTGGGGAATCTGTGGTAACCGATGAGTCTGGGGATTCTGAAGCAACCGATGAGTCTAGGGAATCAGAGAATGTAGCTGAATCCGGTGAATCTGGTGAACCTGAGGAATCTGATGAGTATGGAGAACCTGAGGAAACCGATAAGTCTGGCGAACCTGAGGAAGCCGATGAGTCCGGCGAATCCGAGGAAGCCAATGAGTCCGGCGAATCCGAGGACGCAATAGAGTCTGAGGTAGATGAAGAGTCAAGTGCACTCGAGGACGGCGATGAGTCCGGCGAATCTGAGGATGTCGATGAGACTGGCGAACCCGAGGATGTCGGTGAGCCTACGCAAACCGAGGATAATATAGAATCCGAACAAGCCGAGGACGATGAAGAATCTGACAACGCTGATGAAGACGCAAAATCTGATCAAACCCAAGAAGTCGAAGAATCTGAGCAAATCGAAGAGTCAACGCAAAATGAAGACACTGATAAAGCCACCGAGCCGTATGAATCACAAATTATGGTCGAAACTTTGCAACTAAGTGCCCGAGTAGACATATTTGCCTTAGCTGATGATCCTCCATCAGGATATAACGCAGCATTTACTGTTGATCA
>BNUH01000207.1 GCA_025997215.1 Clostridia bacterium | reverse complement strand
AGATTCCCCTGCTTGCATATGCTTTATTATGTCCGCTCGTTTCTCGTTGTTTATCGGCTTCGCCATCTCTATCACCCCTCCTGTCTTTTAGTTTATCACTTGGACTGCGATATGTCAAGGGGCTATAATACAAGGACGGATAATCAGCCGCTTTTGAGGCGGATGGATCAACAGCTGAATGTGCGTTACGCCCGGAAACCTACGGATACAAGCCATGTTGAACTTGATCCGTTCTTTCCAGAATGTAATCGAAGGCTCGCGCAGATGGGCGAAAAATTCCGCTCTTGTAACCTGAAATCCGGATAGATCAATGACCTCCTGTTCGGCTATTTCTTCGAGCGGAACAGAACTATTCAAAAGATATTCCGAATGGCTGTTATCCATATGATCCTCCTAGTTTGTCCGCAATCCGTCTATCATATCCTGTAAATCGACGTCGGACATTACATCGAATTGCATCGTGTCCGGGACTGGTCTGCATTTGCTGTCTGCCTTCCAGTCCGCCTTGGGTGATAGCTGCTGAAATTGGTTGGCGATCCCATACTGATAAAACTCCATCCCAAATTCTGACTCCCATTCTTCAGGAAATGTAACAACCCTTTTTTTAGCGGGAACGTCGGATTCGTTGACTGCACACAGAATTGCGGCAGCGGCCTCGGATAGATTAAACACGATGATTTCATCATCTCTCCGCGATGCCCAGACACCTCTGACCCGGTAAATATAATCCGGGTTCCATTCCATGATATCAAACAGCGCTGCGGTAAAGCTGCGGCACATGAATGTCTTGGAATATAGCGGGCCGCCAGGGCTTTGACGCCAATTGACGTTGTACACGTCGTTTGCGCTGCATGGCCTTATCGCCAGCTTTCGCTCGGCGGGGTGCAGCAAGATCTGAATATGGGAAACCGCTGAAAACTTTTTAACGCATCCGGTATTGAACGAGATACATTTGTTTGAAATTGAAATCGCCGGGCCATACGCAACGGCCGAGAGAAACAATCCTCGGACGATCTGATATCCTTTCAGGTCAAACATACTGAAAACATCCTTCTTGATCCGTTGAGGAAGCCCCGCTTCCTTCCCAGCGTGACTAGACGCGCTGTAATACGCGTTTGCATCGCTGTTTACCCAATGATGATTAATCGGAACATACCCCCGGAACACGCCTTCATCAATGACATGCATCACAGGAACACTACCGCGCATATGATGTTTCCGATTCTCAAAAAGGCTTTGAGCGGCGTCATACTCTTTTTCGCTGACAATGGCCTCATGCGTGTTTTTATACAAATATTGATCGCGATCTTGGCGGTTGCGCCTTTTTCTGTGTTCAAAAATGTCGTTGGTAAAGGTCTTCCAGGTCAGCACATTGCCACAATATCGTTCGTTTTTAAGAATATAGCATACTGAACCTTCGTTCCATGTAGTCTCGCCAGTTTTGGTCGGCCTGCCAATATCCGTAAGGATGTCCGCGATCTGACGCGTCGCAAAGCCCCCAAGGAAAGCACTGAAAATAAAGCTGACCGTAGCCGCTTCACTTTTATTTACAATCAATACGCCATCGTGGTTTCGGTCATAACCCAGGAGCGAAGGGGTAAGCAGTTTCCCGCTTTTTAACCGTTGTGCAAGCGACCAGTTCATGCTTTCACTTTTCTTGAGGGATTCCTCCTGCGCGAAGCTGGCCAGCAGTGAGAGCATCAGTTCCGAGTTTTCAGCAAGTGTGTACAGATTGTCCGTCTCAAAAAACACGCCTACAGGTGGATTGAGGTTCTTCAGACGCCTCACCAATGAGATGCAGTCCACAAGATTCCGCGCAAAACGGGACACGCTCTTAGTTACGATCAGATCGAACAGCCCACTCTCGCAGTCCGCGATCATCTGGTTGAATTCATCCCGGTTCTTTAGGGACGTGGCGGAGATTCCTTCATCTGCAAAAATTTTCTTCAGATCCCAATTGGGATGATGCTCCGCAATCTCTTTGTACTTTTCTTGTTGAAGCTCAAAAGACGTGAGTTGCTCAATATTGCTGGTAGTGAAGCTTTTATTACTGCGTTGTTTTGAGGGTGAAAAAATGGCTAGATTGCTGGGTTTTCTTGTACAGCCTCATCACTTTCTAGCCTATTTCTGGGCTTAATTGGTTAGAAAGTGATGACTGAGGCGGTAAAAGGGAGAAAATCGAGTAAAATCGATAGAGAGGCCAAAATATGAAGGATTTGAATGGTAAAATTGCATAAAAGAGCGTGTGTATAGCGTTTATACCCATGTGTAGTGCGGTGTATAGAGTTATTAAGGGCATTTCCAACCTCTCACCCTGAAAAGCAAAAAAGCCGCCTTGCGGCGGCTATAATGCAGGAAATACCTCGATGCGCGGTTTGCTTTTGCAGCTTTTCGGCTTCT
>BNUH01000206.1 GCA_025997215.1 Clostridia bacterium | reverse complement strand
TTCCACCAGCTCCAAGTCTATGGGCTTGACGCCTAACGCTTCCGCGAGCTTGTACTGGCTTACGCCGTACTGTTCGCGCAGGGCTTTGAGTTCCTTACCATATTTTGACATGGCTGTCTCCTTTTGTAAGTCAAGCCGCTTCCGGCGGGGGCTACTGCCCCTCAAACAGCTTGCATATTTTCTCTTGATGCTGGCGAGACAAACGCGCAAGGTCTTTCGACGCTTCGGGATCATGGGCAAGGATTCGCGGGATCAAACGCTGATATCGAGGCGCGTGGAACAGCCGTTCCCATAGAATCAGCTCGATTGCACGCAGGTACGCCGCTGCTCGTTCCAGCCTGGGCATGTCGCGCATGTAGTTATTGAACTGTAATAGAAACCGCGCGCTGCTTAAGTTGATGTTAGCAGCACCAGGCTCCATGCCACACGCGAGGCGCTCATTCACGCGACGATCACGGTACAGATAATAAAGGATCGTGCGCGGGCTGTCGTAAAAGCCTAACTCTTTAAGCATGGCGGCTCCTTTGTGCGGTCAGGCCGCGTCCGGCGGCGTGCGCAGGGTCACGAGCGGCTTGTGGTCGATCAGCTCGTCTACCGTTACGCCGTAGTAGTCGGCGGCACGCACTAGGAAGGGGAGCGGGGCGCGGCGGGTTTCGAGTTCGTAGCCGTTGTAAGTACGGCGAGATATTTGTAATTCCTTCGCTAGTTCATAAGTTGACAGTTTCTTTTGTAGGCGATAGCGTCTCAGGTTAAGCATCATAGCACCGCCTTTCATTTTAGGAACAAAATGTTCCTCCTGATTATAGGATCATTTTGCTCCTATGTCAATACAAAAAACAGCCTGAAATTTCCAGGCTGTCGTTTTGTGAATATCACGCAGTATCGGGCTATTTTCTAAGCTCTACTCTGTCAGCAATAACAAGCGGTAGCGTCACCGACGCACCTAATACAGTCTTATAAGTAACGGTTTTTGAGCACATACCGTAAATGCGGAGCTTGTCACCATCTAGTATACCAAATCCAGGGTCTTTCAGAATGTATACATATACCATTTGGTCGTAGTCATTGTTGGCACGGAAGCGTAACTCATAACCATCATCACGCGAACCCAGCACTTGAGCAACAGTGCCATCAATCTTCACTAGGTCGGCGATGTGCTTTTCAGGATAGCGCGCTACTTCTGTATAATTAAACTTGCCGTATTCGACAGTTGGAAACGGGCTTGGTGTTGGCGGTGGAGTTTCATAAGCGGAATAAACTGTCTTGTCAAAGAACAGCTTATTCCATGACTGTTTCCCGACAACACCGTCAGAATCAAGGTGGTTATTACGCTGGAATGCTATCACAGCATCTCGTGTTGCGTCGTCGAATGTACCAGTAACGTCGCCTCTATAATAGTCCAACATCCACAATTGAATCTGGATGTATTCAACCAGTTTGCCGCTTGAACCACGGCTAACAATAGTGGAATAAACGGGAACATTGCTTGGTAAGGTTGGCATAGGTGTAGGTGACGGATTTGGTGATGAGGTAGGTTTGGATGTAGGTATTGCCGACACAAACGAGCTTGGATTAATGAACAACGACTTTATTAACGCCAGGTCAACTATCCCATTTACTGTAAAACCATTGCTTTCTTGAAACGCTTTAACTGCGCCTTGTGTCAGCCCATCGTATCTGTCGCTCCAATCGCCTGTATAATAGCCCAGTTCCGCTAAACGTAACTGAAGGTAGTGCGCGAGTACATCGGATACTTCATAGTACTCGTTATACTCATCGGATCCTTGAGCGGTTGCCGGATATGCAGCGAATGTAAAAGCAATCACCAGTAGCAATGCAACCGAAATCAGTCTCTTCAACGTCAACAAATCCTTTCCTAACAAAAAATCATGGCATTACTGTAAAGTCAAGAATACCTGTAATTGCCATTATTTCTTTGACGTTAAGTGAGCGAATATGTTGCATAAAAAAGCAAGGTAAAATATGGTAAACCATAGCATCTAGATATATCCCAATATATATTCCAAAGATATATCATAATATTTTGATAAACTATATAAAACATCATAAGGCACTTTACGCGTTCCCCATTCATATTGTTTGTATGCATCGCGACTAATGCTTAATGTGTCGGCCAATGTATACTGACTAATCCCAGCCGCTTCCCGCAACTCTTTGAGGCGCAACTTATACCGCCCCGTCGAAGCGGCAGGCGTGGCAGGGGTTGCGGGGAGCGGGTTTCGCTGGGCCATTGCAAGGGCCTCCTTTTTGTGGTAAGGTCGTGCGTGGGGAGGTATACCATGAACATCATTAGGGCGGTTCGGCTGGCGAGCAAGAAACATGTCGGGATAACACGCGCCAGCCATGGTTACGATAGCGGGCATATCGTCATCTACCCAATGAAGCTACCGGAATGCTGTGT
>BNUH01000205.1 GCA_025997215.1 Clostridia bacterium | reverse complement strand
TGGACTCGTTAATCAGTTATCGGGTTCAGCTTTACGATGATCAGGGTATCGACCTGCCTTTTGACCAATTCGTTCTCTCAAATGCTTCTTAATCTATAGTGGAAAATCTTGGCGAGACGGAGTATATTTAGTAGCATATTCAGTTTTGAATTGCTAGTTGCCATTTCTGTTAAAGATCATGTGTCATCGTATCCTTTTTCAGATAAAATAATAACTGTAGGAACTAACAGTGGTATTCTATGGGAGCAAATCGATTATCCACTATATGCCAAAAAGCACGGATATATTTGCATTAACCTATGTGGAATACCTTTACTCAAGCCGGATATTTGTATCATTCATGATATGATTATTAGAGATCATCCTGAATTTTATTCTCTGCTCTTCGTAGTATCAAGGAGACTAATGTATTTTTTTGCCGTTCATCATGCTAAAAAAATCTTAACGATCTCAGAGTTTTCACGAGAACGGATTTTATATTACTATAGCAATTTAAAGAACAAGGATCTATATGTGATTGGATGTGGCTGGCAACACATGAATTTGATTCAAGAAGATAATGATACTCTTAAGCGGTATGGATTAAACACGAATGACTTCTATTTCTGCATAGGTAGTCGCTCACCTAATAAAAATATAAAATGGGTTATAAAGTTAGCACAAGCGATGCAGAATGATATTTTTGTTGTAGCTGGTGCTAACGAGAAAATATTCTCTAGCGAGAATATCGACAATCATGCTAAAAATGTAAGATTCATCGGATATACAACTGATGAAGAAACAAAAGCTTTGATGAGCAACTGTAAAGCTTTTTTGTTTCCATCAATATACGAAGGTTTTGGTATGCCTCCACTAGAAGCTATGGGTTCTGGTTGCACATCAGTCTATGTATCAGATATACAAGTAATGCATGAGATATATTCGAATTTTGTATCCTATATTGATCTACATGTATGTAGTCTCCCAAGTGTTAATGCTAGTACCGGCAATATAGCTCTCTTAGAAAAATATTCATGGAAAAGCTCCGCAAAAATATTGTTGGACTGTTTTCATGAGTAGTCTGAAAGACATTGTTATGGTTATGCCTAAGTTTTCAGGTGGTGGCGCTGAACGGATTTATACTACTTTAGCAAATGAGTTATCTGCTTTCTATAGAGTAACACTATTTCAGGAAAGAGGATTTGAAAGTCAGTACACAATACATGATAGGGTCGTTAGAAAAGAATTATACTCTAGAATCTCAGGTCTACCCAAAAATCTTTCGTATGCAATTACAATTTTATTTTCTTGTCACAAGAATTCATTGCTATTGCTGTTTATGTGCGATAAATATCTTTTGATGTTACTAATATCTCTTAGATCTGATTTATGTGTTATTGTTTCCCAGAGAAATGACATAAAGGAACTGTCTTCACGCAGGATGGTATTGATTATTCGTGAGCTATTGTTACAACGTAGCAATCTTATTGTATGTCAGACAACAGATCAACTTTTATCCAACAAAAAAGAACATTATTCAAAAAGTCTAATAATCAGCAATTTTGTTAAAGATGATTTACCTGTAAGAGAAAATGCGAATAAAACAATTATAACATTTTGTCGCTTAACAGAACAAAAAAACCTAAATATGCTAGTCGATTCAATGGTAATGTCTCATGAAAACTATCCTCAATATGATTGTCGTATTTATGGACAAGGAGAGTTAAAGGATAAGCTGAATGAGCATATCGTGGCAATGAATGCGGATAAATACATAGAAATATTACCATATGAGTCTAATGTACACAAATACGCGGCAAATTGTTTCTGTTATGTTTCGACATCAGATTACGAAGGCATAAGTAATTCCATGCTTGAAGCCATGGCGATTGGATTACCTGTTGTGTGCACGGACTGTGACGGAGGAGGAGCTAGAGATGTAATCGACAATGGTGTAAATGGTATACTTATAGAAAAGAAAAACAAAAAACAACTAGTGCAAACGTTATGCATGTTGGCAACACAACCTGATACTGCTAGAAAGTTAGGTGAAGAGGCTAAAAAAGTAAAATATGATTATTCAAAAACGAAGATTGTTAATGAATGGGTTGTAAATATTAATGAATGTTGGAATAGAGCGTATTATGCCAAACACAAAGCATAATCCATACAAAATCATACACAAACATATATATCAATTAACTATTATCATATATTTATGCACACTATTAGGGCACAAGAGTGACCGCTTCTTGTTTTGGTTTCGAAATATTTTGGCGTTATTAGCGGTGATTCAATCAGGTAAAAAGGTCAACTTTACTCAGTATTTAGTAAGGTTTCTTGTATTCTTCTTACTTAATATAGCCTCTTTGCTTTGGACTACTTCTACAGAATATTCTTTCGTCGGCATCACGGAACTGCTGGATGCAACAGTAGCACTAATGTTCATACACATATATGTAATATCTTATAAAGATGCTGATTTTAT
>BNUH01000204.1 GCA_025997215.1 Clostridia bacterium | reverse complement strand
GTTATTATAAGAACGTACCATGACCCAAACCCTACAATACCTATAAACATCTCGTATGGTACGCCTTATGCGGGTGAATCAATAACACTTGCGACATCCGGTTCTACAGATCCAGGCGGGTTGGCAATTACATATTTATGGGAATATCAGCTTGACGCTGGTAGCCTGATGAGCTTCCTGGCCGTCAAAGCGAGTGCACGCTTGTGTTGGTACTTGTTGACCTCGTGGTACTTGAGGTCATAGAAAGCACCTCCTTGCATAACAGCCTGTATACAAGCTGTTAAGATTGACGCATGTTTAGTCGGAAGGTTCCTAATGTCCATTAGCAGGATATCCTCTATAATGGCTATGGCAATTTCGTCTGCAATCCGGTTTGGATTGCTGGATGTCGCAAGTGTTATTGATTCACCCGCATAAGGCGTACCATACGAGATGTTTATAGGTATTGTAGGGTTTGGGTCATGGTACGTTCTTATAATAACCAGGCCACTACCGCCGTAATACTGTAGGGTTGTTTCAACATCAGGAGGATAGACCGAAATCATACTATCGCCACTACCGCCGCACCCACCACCTGTTCCCGGCGATCCAGCTAGACCACGAAGCCCTCTAATCGTATTTCCACCAGAAGTATAATAACCGTCTCCACCTTTGCCTCCCCCGTCGTAGTTAATGCCACCGGGCAATGGACTGGTATTTTGGCTAGCACCCGGACCTCCGCCGGATCCACTTCCTCCCACTCTATTGTTTTTGAAAGGAGCAATATCACCATCAAACGGGAATATACCCCTATTACTATCTCCATATGGCAAACTAGCCAACGAAGCGCGTATTCCGCCATCTGTATCTACACTCTGTCCCCCTCCGGATATCCCGGATGGTGCTTCTGCATTATTCCCGTCAGCAAGAATCCCTGTCCTTATAGTATATTGCGTACTCGCGGTTAACGTGACATTGCGAACATTAACATATTTGCCGCCCGCACCGCCTCCAGTCGCTGGAATCGTGCCACTTGTTCCGTGAGCAGGCATGTTGCATCCACTTCCTATGAGGAATATATCTGCCTTCATGTCGCGTTTCATGGTAATAGTAAATGTATTTCCTTGTGCGTTATTATAGCCCGAATGGTTAATGTAAAACTTTACATAATATCCATCACTATATTCGCCCAACTCGTATGTTTTAGAATTACCAGACATGTTAATGTTAAAGTCTATATCACCTATAGCGATTGGCATTTTCCCCTTCCCCCTTACGCTATTATTCGCCCATTGGCGGCATCCTATATACTATCAATTAACAATTAAATGGATGAAGGCCGGATCACTCCAGCCATAGAATAGGTGCGCTGCATTGATTTTATGCAAAGTACTATAGTATATTTACCCAGTCACGACGATCTGATAGTATACGTTCAATATATACTATAGACTCACCATCATTAATAGTATAGAAGATATTATAACTCTTAACCACCAGCAACCTATACCCATACTGCGCGAGAAATGAATCTTGCACTAACGGGTGTTTTAGCGGATGGTATGAGAGCTTCAACACTTCATCGCGGATGAGGGTTATTATGTTCACCGCTGTATCCGGTGCCATAAAATTTACTGTGATATAGTAATCTATATCAAGAAGGTCACGCTCGGCAGGCTGCGTTATGACTACACAATATTCATGCATTTTCATGCCTCTTGAGTATATCACGGAACACATCGGCCGCAGGACGAACACGCCCTTCCAGCACAGCTTGATGACCTTCTGCGAGTTGCAGATACAGCCCAAGTTTTCCCATTAGCCGCTCGTATTCAGCTATGCTCATCACAGCCAGGTCACCTTGGCCATTTTTCGTAATGTACACCGGCTCCTGATGTTGATGGCAGAACGTGGATATTTCGTTGTAGCGATTGCGCAGGTCGGTACTCGAACGAATACACGGCATATCGAATCCCCCTTATGTTGCTAAAGAGATTCTACACAAATTCTGCCCGCCTGTCAACCGTCAGTAAAATATTCCCTCACTTACGCCACCATCCGCCCATTGGCGGCATCCCAAACACCATCAGTTACAGTAACGCCGTCCAGCGTCCAGAATGTCACATGGAATTCCAGACCGCCTAACATCCCGCTCTCAAACAGTTCCTGTAGTACGTCGATACGATGATGCAATTCGGCCAGCGCATCCAAAAGCCCGTCTATACATTTAGGATCATGCAAATGCCATGCATGCATATTTAACCCTTGTTCTGTGGGTTGAAACATCGGCAGCGGTGTGTATACCTCTAAATCCTCTAGCGTGGCATAATCAGTGCTTGATAACAGGATAGCGTCAACATTTAACGCGTGCCCGGTCAAGACATGCATTTCCATCCGTTCAGCGAACGAACCTGAACCCATTTCCTGCGGGATATACATGACGTAGTCACGTTCCCCGGAAGCAAGCTCTACAACGCTGACCGCATAGAGAATATCTTTTGACCGATCATCCGGATAATCTGG
>BNUH01000203.1 GCA_025997215.1 Clostridia bacterium | reverse complement strand
AAAGAGTTTTTGTTGTTAAACAAAAAAACTGTAGACCAGATTATAAACTTTAACTTTGGTGCAGTCCCTTTTTCTTGCCCTTTGTTCCAGTTGGACGCTTCAAAATCAACCTACCTTTCCCCCCATCTGGGTTTTGCGCCGGGGATTGTATTGGGCACCGGGTTCATGGATTTGTAAAAAAACACAAAAATATGCCCCCCCCCCCCCCCCACTCGCAGCAATTCTTACGACAATGGAGCGTTTGGGAAGGGGCAGCAGTTTGAGTTTATTAACGCTGAGTTGAACGGGATAAAGATCGTTAAGCCTTTTGTTGCATGTGATGAACGCGGTATGTTTGTAAAAGATTACAATATTGATGCTTTCTTTTGCCATGAGATTGACTATAACATAAAGGAAGTGTTTTATTCGACGTCGGGACCAGGGACTATAAGAGGACTGCATTATCAAACTATTAAGCCACAGGCGAAGCTAGTGCGTTGTATAAAAGGGAAAATATATGATGTTATCGTTGATATACGTCCAACCTCAAAATCGGCAGGAAAATGGATTGGACTTATATTATCAGAAAAAAACTACAAAGCAGTACTCATCCCGCCAGGCTTTGCGCATGGTTTTCTAGCTATTGAAGAAAGTATAGTCTCCTATAAGTGTGACGAAACATTTATGCCAGAAGGAGATAGTGGAGTCTTCTACGCGGATGAGACTCTAGCTATAGATTGGTCGAAGTATCATTCTGGTAGTTTCATAGTTTCAGAAAGGGATATAAGATTACCGAGTTACGATACGGTGATAAATAACGTGAGGTTAATATGACCACAGCGGCTTTATTCATCCCTTAAAATGCCGTTGAGATTGGACAGCCCTAGCCGTTTGTTCTGGACACTCGGGCGTCAAAAAGTGGGCGGCATATTCAATCCCCTCTCGTTGGTAGAAATTGGATAGCGAAGACTCGAAAATGAGTGGTGAAATTGTAGATATTAGTCATTGTGAGAATGCCATCGGTTTAACTACTAAAGAGATTAGATATATGGAAACACTTTTTTGAGGTTATTGGATAGTTGAGTAGCCGCGCTATAACTATTTTGGTGTCAAAATATAAGGAAACAGGCAAAATGAGAAGAATATTAATATTCATTGTTCTATTATTGTGTTTACCTATTGGCGTATTCGCTTCTGAACTCGAAGACGAAAGTACAACAGGTATCGTAAGCATCCATTCAATCGACTATAACTCCGACCCTACATCTTTAGAACCGATAGCAACGCAAAGGGTCTATGATGGCAAAATAATAATCAAAGAAACTTGGGTTGATGATTATGACAATCTAGTAATGAATAAAGATGGCTATTGCTATTATACAATCAAACTATCCGCTCGACGTCAACCCGCTCTTAAGTCTTTCTATGACACTGATGATAACCCAGTCACTACAAATCAAGGTTATGCTTCGATTAAGTACACCTACGACGGCCTAGGCACATTATTAGAAACAGAATACTTCGATATAGATGGCTTACCCATAAACTCCATCGATGGATATGCTAAGATGGTCAATACCTACAAAGGTCGAAAGCTATCAACAATTGAGTATTTTGATGAAGATGGTTCACCAGTAACCGCTCCAGGTAAGTATGCAAAGAAAACCTTAGAATACGATAGTCGGCTTAGGATCATAAAAGAAGCTTACTTCGATGCTGAAGGTCAACCAATGACGATCTCTGATGGTTATTCCTATGCCCTTTATGAGCGAGACCTCGGCAATGTCATCTTAAGTGAGCAATTCTTCGATGCAGAAGACAATCCGGTTATCAGTAAAAAGGGTTATGCTGCTCTATATCAGACTTTCGCTGCTCGTCTTCGAATTAGCTCAACTGAGTATCGCGATGAAACTGGTGCTCTAATGCCCGGTCCTAAAGGTTGGGCAAGGATGGAAGTAAAGTATTCCAATGTTTCCAGTAATCAGAGGAGCAAGGAACTATACTATGGAGTAGATGGGAACCTGGTATTACTCAAAGATGGTTATGCAGGTATTGAGTACAAATATGAGAGTAACAGATTAAGACAGAAGAAATATATAGGAGTAGATGGATATCTAACAATAGTTAAAGATGGTTATGCTATCGCAGAGTATTACTACTATGACACCAAGGTAAAGCATGAGTTGTTCTTTGGTGTAGACGGAGAAGCTTTTATTACTGCGTTGAGTGAGGTGTGAGAAATGAAGGATATGAGGGGAAAGGAGGTAGGAAGTGTAAAGTGATTATTGTTATATAAGGATGTGTGCTGAGAAAACAACTAAATGACACAATCCGACAAAAATACAGACCTCGGCTCCGAACTGGCAACACACAAATAGGTTAGGCTTGACTGACTTAGGCGTGAAGAAAAACGGTAGTGCCGCACCAATTGTGTAAACCCATCACCCATAAAGAAGCGCCCAGTCAGGAAAGCACCCGCCGCAGCGGAAGTAGGTTCTCGGAGCCAGAGGCCCGTTCCCCCCTGTGTCACAGCCAGA
>BNUH01000202.1 GCA_025997215.1 Clostridia bacterium | reverse complement strand
GCCGAATAGGGCCAGGGAAGGCTACCATTATACCGCCATCGAGCGGCGGACGATGTATCTGTCCGCGTTCGGCGCGGCGGTGTTTACATCAGTGACTGGGTACTTCTCAGCGTATCTTACTGACATCGGCGTCGCCGCCGCCATTGTATCGATTATACTGCTGGTCACGCGCGTGTGGGATTTTGTGAACGATCCCCTCGCGGGAATGATCATCGAGCGATCTCGCTTCAAAGGCGGGAAGTATAAGCCGTGGCTCAAGTGGTCGTCGATGCTGCTGCCCATCACAATATTCACCTTATTCATCGTACCCAGCACCCTGCCGCTGTACCTTAAGGTTATACTGCCAACGCTGTTATACGTTCTGTATGAAGGGGTAAGCACATTTGCTGACATTCCCTCATTTGGCATACGGCTGGTCGCAACGGATAATGTACAGGAGCGCACGGATGTTACGTCGATACTGGGCTTAGCGGCTGGCTTTGGTATGCTGGTCGGAGCAGCCTCGTTCCCGCAGATACGCTCGCGGTTTGGCTGGCTGACGACGGCAGGATTGGCCGCGATCATCGCGGCGGTGACGATGATATGGTATCCATGCGTTGCTGTAGAACGGTTCGCCATGGCTCAAACCGAGCCGACGTTCAAGGAGATGTTTCGAGCGGTCGGCAGGAACAAGCAGTTCCTCATATTCTATATCTCACTTTTTGTATGCAACTCGACCGACTTTGTCCAGGTGATTGGACTGTATACCGCAAGACATGTGTTCGGCAACGAACAGGCGTTGACACTGCTGCTTTTAATCTTGTTGATCCCTGCGCTGGCATGCGCTGCGCTCATCCCCGCGATAACCAAGCGGATGGATAAGTTCAACCTGTTCCGCCTGTCGTTGGTCGGCTTTGCGATCACAGGAATCGTCTCGTTTATCGCTGGCTATCATAACATGACGGCGGTTTACATCCTGCTTGCGCTGCGCGGTGTGTTCTTGGGATTCTCATCCATATTGGCGTACGCGTTCACCGGCGACATGGTTGAATGGCATCACTACACCACTGGTGAGCGAAACGAGGCTGTCTCGTTCTCGTTCCAGACGTTCACGGCCAAGACGATCACCGCGCTGCTGTCAGTACTCATGATGGCGATACTGGCCTCGCTGGGTTTCGTTGAGGGTGAAAACGCCTCGCAGCCGCAGTCCGTAGTGGGCGGCATATGGGCGATGTTCACCTGGATCCCGTCGCTGGGCGCGCTGGTTTCGTTGATAGGTTTCCACTTCTACAAGATACGCGACAGGAAAGTGCAGGTCATGATTAAGTGCAATCATGGCGAGATAACGCGTGATAAAGCGGAGTCGCAGCTACAGTGATTGGGGGGATATTGATGGCCAGGCCGCGCCAGCATATGAAGGACGTGAACTTCTCAACGCAGTGGATGGATTTAACGCCGGACATTCCATACCCCAAGAAGGACTGGATAAGCCAGAAATGGTTTGACATTCCGTACGGTAAGGATCCGCTGCAGAAGGTTGACATCTATCTGCCAAATGAGAATACCAGGAAACTTGATAAGTATCCACTGCTCATCATCATCCATGGCGGTGGATTCACCCATATGGATAAAGCGGACTGGGATGTGTATCCAGGCTTCTTCTGGCTGGAGAAGGGTTATGCGGTCGCGTCGATCAACTATCGGCTTGCGCCTAAGCATAAGTTTCCTGCCGGCGTTGATGATTGTTATAACGCTGTTAAATTTATTATTGATCATGCATCGGAGTATCAACTCGATACGCATAACATATTCATCATGGGACCATCAGCAGGCGGCAGCTTGACACTGATTACGGGCTTGCGTTTGTTTAATGAGCAGTATGGTCAGGATTATAGCATTAAAGCGCTTGCACCGCTGTGCCCTGTTACCGATCTGTCCGCCGATTTCACCAGCGCAAGGGGGCCGCTGTATCGGCTTATGCTTTGGTATATGTTCCGGGCGTATCTGGGAAGGATTCCTAAGAGGGGACAGCTTGATCTGTTTGACGTGTCGTACTACGTCAAGGATGCCATCCCGCCTATATTCTTCCAACTGGGCAGGCATGATCCAGTTATAAAGGTAGACTACATTGAGTCGCTGGCTAAGGAACTGAAACATAAAGGCGAGGTTATCGTTGATATCCTCGAAGATGGATACCACATGGGCGCTACGAAACACTTCTTCATTGAAGAAAACATCAAGCGGTATCTGGATTTCTTTGAAGAAAAGATAGTCTAAGAAAAGAAAGGAGTGTTCTTCTGTGAGCGCGAAGTTCGAGAAACTGTATGATGATCTGTACATGATAAAGGATATGTGCAACTGCTATCTGCTGCTGGGAGCAGAGCGGGCGATGCTTGTTGATACAGGCGTTGGCCTAGTCAATATTATCGCGGCGGCTAAGGCGGTGACGGAGAAGCCCATCGCCGCGGTCAATACGCACGCGCACATCGACCACTTCGGCAACAACCATTCGTTTGACGATGTGTTGGTACATAAAGCCGACGAGAAAGTTGGCACGTTCCAGAATGATCCTGTGT
>BNUH01000201.1 GCA_025997215.1 Clostridia bacterium | reverse complement strand
GAAATGGTACAGGCTTGTGCTGATCGATTGGATATAGTGCTGTGCTATCTGCCCACATACTCGCCAAACCTCAACTTGATAGAAAGGTATTGGAGGTATATCAAAGGCGAGGTACTTAATGCGGCATGCGTATTTTGTACAATTACCCACTCCTCTTGAGGCATCGCTGTCTTTCTCTTTGAGCGGAATGACTTTTTTGAGAATCTATTCGTAACAAGATGACCTGCATAAGCAGGATTCGTAAGTATTTGTCTTACACATACGATATCCCATCGTGTTGGATGTGTGTGATCCATACTGTTGCCGTATCTGCCTGCAGTCTGGTATTCATACTCCAACGGACGAATAATACCACGGTTGTGCATTTCTTTCGAGATCTGACCTATGCCATATCCCTCAATCGATAGCTGAAACATGAGACGCACATTGTCAGCAACTGCCTCATCGATTTCAAGACGGTGCGAACCCTTTGGCTGTTTGTATCCATATGGAGGTCGCCATGCTACTCGCTGCCCAGCCAATGACCGCGCACGAAACGATGACTTAATCTTGCGCGACAGGTCGCGACTGTAATATTCGTTAATCACGCTCTTAAAGGGAAGTATCTCGTTTTCACCATGCGCGGTATCGATAGAATCGTTGATAGATATGAAGCGTACATCATGCTCAGGAAACCACAGGTCTGTATAGCCCAGAACGCCTGCGTTCAATCTTCCAAGGCGGGACATATCTTTTACCAACACAACACCGACCTTGCCATCCTCAATATCGTCGATCATGCGCTGGAATCCTACTCTATCAAAATTCAAACCAGTACAACCGTCGTCCACGTATTCGTCAAAAATGACAAGTCCGTTTTCCTTCGCGTACCGCTGGAGCATCATGCGCTGTGTCTTGATGCTATTGTGTTCAGAATCCATGCCGTCGTCCTTACTCCAACGTAAATAAATACCAGTTGAGATACTGCGCTGATTGATCATTGTCGCCTCCTATAAAATAAGAGCGACTCATCTGAGCCGCTCTGTATAATCAAGTTTCGTTCTCGTCCGGCAGCTTGCCGGTAAGGATCAGCGTGCCATACTCATGAGGGTGAGCGGCAATCCACTCCGCTTCCTCCGGATAGCCCATCAGTTCTGCCAGTTGGATAACCGCCTTTCGATCGAACATATTCGTTATAGCAGTATTACGAACTGCCAACACAGCAGCAATTATATCCGCGTTTTTCATACCGCCACCGCCCGCCGCGCAGCGCATTCCTCAACACCTTTACGCCATGTTGAGCCGCCGAGGTTCTGCATGAGCAGTTTCCGCTGCTTTTTGTATGCAGCGCCGACCATTCCGATACGGTGAAGCTACCGTGAGAATTCAAACTTTTCATCCTCAATCGGCTGCTCCGACGGATCGACCTTCCGCAGTTGTTTCGCTTTTTCACATAGCATGGCGACAAGTGTTTTATATGTAGCCCACATTTCCGCATCTGTCGACAGAACAGGATCAAACATATAGAATACGAGCATATCCTTACCGATATCGGACACTTCCTCGCGGACGGTCAATTCTGATACGTTGAGCGCTTTTTTCAGGAGAGATTGCAAACTGCTTATTAGATTGAGGAGATTGTTATACGTTTCAGGTGTAAAACCATCTTTCGGATAGGTGATTGACATGTAATCTTCGTAGGAGTAATGATCTGTATTGGATGTGCTGATCTCTTCGGTTGCGGTGTCGATGGATTTTGGCGGTATATCTTCGGTAAGCGCGGATTCCGGTTCCGTATGTTCCGCAGGCGATACTTCCTCCGTCTCCCTCTCACCCAACTCGTAGTATTCATTTTCACTATCCTTGTCCATAAAACTATATTGTGAATAGCCCGCTCTCTCCAGTTTTTCTAGTAATGAGTAAGTTATCACCCCTTCCAGAATACCATCCTTATTGATCATGAAGTCACCGACCGTGAACACTGCATCCCGTCCGCCGCGATATTTGGGTTCAATACCGAGTATATTGCCCAGTGTATTAATGAAATCTTTCCGCGTTGTTCCGGTTACATAGAAATTCAGTTTCATCTTCATTACCCTCCTCAAAATATTTGAACCAAATAGGATTGTTTATCGCCATTGTCGAAACCGATGATCAACGTTCTATCCCGAAGTTCTTCCAACAGCTTTTCATAGTAATCCATGTAATCATCGCCCAGTGAATACTCATCAGGAACAAGGTACCCATATTCCTCAATCAGTTCATCGGAAGTAAATTCGGTATAATCACAGCACAGCCCAACAACATCAAGCTCGATTTCCTGCCCGCAATCTTCCTCCAGATCCGTCAGGTATTCGTACAGTGCGTCCAACCCAGCGCCGGAGAATTGATCATCCCGCCCGTAATCATGGAACCGTGAATGGAATAAGCTGCGGTCAACTGTTTCTTTCATAATCAGGCCTCGATAGCGTCATGGTCATAGTAATCAGCAATGAATTCCCCGCTTTTGGGATGCCGTTCGTCAGTCACGATGAAGTAGCAGTACACTTTGTATTGACGGTTGTAAGCGCGGATGAACTTTGCGCCGGGTTTGTGAGCAAGGGTGTATACGTTGCGGGTCGTGCCCTCGCC
>BNUH01000200.1 GCA_025997215.1 Clostridia bacterium | reverse complement strand
CGCGCCTTGCAGCACCAATATATTCGGATTGACACCTTTGACCGCCCGCGTCGAGGCTTGAATGTAATCCTCGTCGCTAATACTGCCGGTGCCTATCAGTTCTGTCGGTTCAGCCACGATGATGTCGGGCGAAAGGTGTGCTGTCGCCGTGGCTTCAACGATGGAATCCGCGCATACGATGCTGAATAATCCGACCTGCTTTGCCCGCGACACCCCGGCTCTCAATTGCGCGAACGTACAAGGACACTCGGCATGGTTAAGCATTACCCCTTTAGCGCCAGCCACAGCCACAGCCTCGGCTAGGATGGCACCTTGCCCACGCCCTGGCTCTATCGGATCGATCTTCTGCGCGCACACGAATAGTCTCGGCGCGGCCTGGGCAATCACGTGTATGTCCGTCAGCTGCGGGGTAAAGATAACGTCCACACCGAACTCAATCGACGCTTCCTGCGCTGCCAATGCTAAAGCGAGTGCGCCGTCACCCCAAAGGTATGCCTTTGGGCCTATCTCGAAAAAAGGCGTGGTTATGTTAACTGGCATGGTTCATAGCCTCCTGCCTGCATACTTGGCGAGCACGATCCATAACACTATCCTCGCCGGATCTCAGCCATTATTTCCTCGATAGGCGCGTCTTTGCCCAACGCCGCCACTTCATCGGCAAGTTTGCGCGGCAGCGGTGGGGCGCTCATCAGCTCGGCGTTGCGCGCGCCTGTTCGGGCGTTTCAGCGCCCAGCACCAGGCTTGTTATGCCGGGCAGATCGCGGATTGCTGTCAGCGCCAGCTGTGAAACGGGCATACCTTCGCATTCGGCGATATCCTTACTTCCTTTAGAAGTAGGCGCGTTCCCTCAAGCTCACGCTCCAGCGCTTCATTGCGCTGAGTCAGCTCTTGGTTGTGCCGGTATATCCCTCTATCATACCTCGTTCCCATCGTTCCTCATTTTACCACTTCTCTCTCTTTTTGTTAAGACTCCTCTTTTCTTGGCGTCCCCTGCTGGACAGTAACAATGAGACTGACGAAAGTAAATGTTTTTGCGTAGTTGACTGTGGTTGTCTGGTTGGTATATGATATCGGTGGGGCGAGCCGCATTGTTATAAAACATACAGAGCTGACTTGAATGTACCGTTTTTGCACGGTTTAATTCAGATATCAGGAGGCATTCATGCAGGGTTTATGGGTAATTTCTGACGGATACATTCATATCCGCAAGGCAGTGCTGACAGATGCAGCTAGTTTAGCGGAAATTCAGTCGTTTTCTTGGGCGGCGGCTTATGCGGAGATCATTCCCGACGAAGCGATCCAAAAGCAGAATTTGAACCGCCGAGAGCGCTGGGAGAGTATACTTTCCGGCGCACATAATACCTTTATTGCATTTCTTGGTGATAAACCAGCAGGGTTTGCGGGACTGTCTCCTTGCCGTGATGAGGGTATGGCTTATGTGGGTGAAATCGTTGCTATATATCTACACCCCGCATATTGGCGCAAAGGTATTGGAAGGTATTTATTACGCTTCTCGATCAGTTGGTTGCGCGAGCAAGGGTATGCCGAAGTTGTCCTCTGGACACTTGAAGACAATGTATCTGCGCATCGTTTCTACGAGGCGTGTGGGATGTATAAGGACGGCGGCCGAAAAGAATTGACGATTGGAAAGCCGCTGAGCGTTATCCGTTTCTCTATGTTACAAGAATCTATTGGCTTGAATCCCGATGATGGATAAGCAAGTTCATTTACGTGTTTTGACAGCTTTGGTGATGGGATCGCGGTGACCTTCGACGATGGACAGATACAACCGTCCGTTAGACAGTCCCTTGTGAAGCCGCATACGCTCGCCTCCTGAGTATATATAGGACTATTATACCACAGTCTCGCACAATCCGCAACTAAAATATTCAACAATTTGACAAGAAAATTAGGCTGTATTTCCTTGTCGTTGTTGAGTTATTGGGGTGCTTTGGGTTGTGAATGCCTGCCGAATTAGGGCAACTAATTAAGCACGAACACGGCGAAATAGTGGATATAGTATATAATTGCGTAATGGTTCACGATGGATACCTAACCGAACGCGGTTGGTACAGCGGCTTCGGATACCCAGCAGAACTGATCGGCACCGTTACCCACTGGGTGCCTAAACGTAACCCTCCCCGTTGCAGTTGATCGCCGCTGGATTAACGCATGAATCAAACTTTACAAAACGCCGTCGCCTGAATATTATAAAGACGTAAGGGGGCATAATGTGTGATAGACGAACTGCGGCGTCTTGTATAAGACGAATTGGTTTTGTTTTCAAAGCACGCATTGCAACGAATGCAGGATCGAGGTATCAGCATCGAAACCGTGCTTGATACTATACGGGACGGGTTCATAATCAGAGAATATCCTGACGATTTGCCTTATCCTAGTACCGCATTAAATCCAATACCTGACAAAGGAGGTAAAAAGCGGTATAATGGGTTGCGAAGTGGAGGCAAGAGAAAGATGAAACCAGAAGAAATATATTTGAATAAAGAACAAAGGGAAGAACTCACTGCGTTTGTGAAAAAGGGAAAGCATGATGTGCGATTGGTGAACCGAGCGAAGGTAATTTTGGCGTTGGATAGGACTGACAAGAAGGATCACCTTCGAATCGGCAGGATCTGTGA
>BNUH01000199.1 GCA_025997215.1 Clostridia bacterium | reverse complement strand
TGCCATCCAGGGTTCCCTTGTATGTTAGCGGCGCGATTATTCCTGCAACCCCTAATGCGCCTATGACTGATGTTCGCTCAAAGCGAACGTCTGGGACATACTCGTTGACTCGCTCATTTGAAAAAGCCCGACCATACAATCTGGTCATCCCGCAGTTTACTCCTATCTCGTCAAGCCAATATGTGCTCCCTGTATTGATCGTGTTTTGCTTCTCTCGCCACTGTTCACGCGCTCGCGCTACGTCAGGTGTATTCTGTTCCTTTGGATGAAGCGTCTTTTTTTATATTTAAGCCTAGCTTTTTTAGCCGTCGGCAAAGCGCTGACTCACTCAGCGCCAGACTAAACTGCGCAATTAGTTCAAGCAATGTAATGTCTGGTGTAGCCTGGCATAACCCATCTGCCACAGTTTGAATCCGTCGTTATACAGCTTTAAGCCCAGCATGTATGTAGCTTTTAACGGCCCGCCGTTTGTGACCACGAATGCCGACGTGAACTGCTGTATGGCGTTGATGGTTTGCATAATTATACAGAAGAATATGATGGGTGAAATGCCTGGGATCGTAACGCTGAGAAACCTTCTCACCGTTCCAGCGCCGTCAATTTGTGCGGCCTCATACAATGAAGCTGGAACCTGCTTCAGTGCGGCCAGAAACATAACCATCGAGGAGCCAAACTGCCATACTTCAAGCATGCTCAAGGTCGGAAGGGCATAGCGAGGATTCCCCCAAAATGAAACGGTTGAGATATTGAATAAACGCAGCCAGCTAGGATGACTAAAAAGTCCGTCCTAAGATCCGCTCTACATTCCCCATAACAAGTTGGAAATAGCATATGCCTCTATTTTGCGTTTGCAAGGCACCTAGGAGCGTTCTGACATTTGAAACTAAAATTATGCGTCCGATGGGTTAAAGGCGCGTGGCGAGGCTGTGAGTGCTCATAAAACGCATCCTGCTTCCACCGATAGTATCTGCGAGTTGACTGTACTGCTATATGATCTACTTCCAAATGTCTAAGCAGTTATGTTAAAATATGCTTATGATTACTAATCGGCAATATTTATGATTATAACATTATTATATATCATCCATAATGTTATAATTTAATATGTTCTCCTTTATGTGTGCAATAGAATGCATATTATGCAAAACTGTAGCGTGGGCATAGCGCATCCATCGACACGCCCCGCCAGAATTCTATTGAGCAGTGGATGCCCACCACCTAGGCTGCTGGAAGCCCTTCCAACATAGTTAGTCATGCTAACCATACGCTAATGAAGGCTGTGACGAAACGAGCCTTCTACCCGCCTTGGAATGCAATACAAGGCCGGTGCGGAAAGATGGACGCAGGCATATCCGATACCCTCTATGATTTATATCTTTATAACAATATTTAGCGATTGTATTTCACCGCCGATTGTGTTAGAATGGTTGTGGGAGATGAATGGGCTAAGATTAGCGGGTGCAGGAGGTAAAAGGTGGCAGAGAACAAGATCGAATCAACAATAGTCAAGGCTTTCAATGCCATAGACTTTGACGAGACATTCGATATCGACAAGTTAGACATCACGTCTGATCTTGTCTTTTCTGCTGTGATCTTATACTACCCAGCCATAGCTATTGATCTGATAAAGCTGGTCTATCCTCATCGGAATATATCAAAAATTATTTATGTTTATGAAAGTGTTGATGAAGCCACTGGTAAGGTTATAAAAAGAGAGAAACAGAGTTTGACACCTGTTGAGATTCAACAGGTGCTGATGAATACAGCTTCAACCAGAGGCGTTCGGCTGGATGTATATATTGACGACGGCCAGAACATCATAAACGTTGAGATGCAAGCAGTAGTAGAGCCATTCCTCGAACAACGATTCCGTGTGTTATCCGCTATGAGTGACGGCGTACAGCTTCGGCGTGGTGCGACATACGATCAACTACGCGACTTATATATTATATTCTTTAATAAACATGACCCGACTAATGAGAAGCGGTATAGGTATGAGCGAGTAACTGTATATGAGCACAATAGGGAAAAAAGTATAGATACCCACAAGCATGAAGTACTTCTGTTCACCGGTGGAGTAAACGGCTCAGATGCTGTTACGCCAGATTTGATTGAACTGCTGAGGTATTTCAACGATCCGAAGTCATATCCAGTGGGTGAGACGAAGCTTGATGTGATAAAGAAATTGGCGTCAGCAGTTGATAAGATTAAATACATCTCTGAATGGAGGGATTATGTAATGACAATCCTGGTAAAGCAGAGACAGGCTGAATTGAAGGGAATCGAGATCGGCAGGACTGAAGGGATTGGGATTGGCGAAGCTAGAGGCATAGGGATTGGCGAGCAGAGAGGGCTGGAGAGAGGCGATCAGAAAGCCGCTAAAGCTATGTATCGTCGTGGTATTCCGATCATCGATATTGCATCAGACTTAGGCCATCCGGAGGGCATCATCCAGCAGTGGATAGCCCAAAAATGAAAAGAGACTGCCGCACAGAATGTGTAAACCTCCAATAACAGAACCAAACTAGAGTTAGGGGAGGGAAGAAAATGGCAAAGAAAGCAAAGGGAGAAAAGAGCCTGCTGCGCCAGCTGATCGAGGAGCGCGGGGTAAAGGATCTGGGCGGAGTACACGCCTTGGTCAAGGAACTGACAGCGTCGATGATCCAAGAGGTTATGGACGCAGAACTGACGGAAGAGTTGGGTTACAGCAAGTACAA
>BNUH01000198.1 GCA_025997215.1 Clostridia bacterium | reverse complement strand
GACTTCCACCCATTTTGTTACCGCTTGACCATTCTGCTGCTGCATTGTTATCCTCCTTAGGTTGATTGATAATATTATATCAACCTAAGGCCGCCGTGCCTATTCACCGGATTATGAGGCGCTTACACTGTTTTGCGTCGTTTTGTGCTGGTAGTTGTACTTGCTGTAACCCAACTCTTCCGTCAGTTCTGCGTCCATAACCTCTTGGATCATCGACGCTGTCAGTTCCTTGACCAAGGCGTGTACTCCGCCCAGATCCTTTACCCCGCGCTCCTCGATCAACTGGCGCAGCAGGCTCTTTTCTCCCTTTGCTTTCTTTGCCATTTTCTTCCCTCCCCTAACTCTAGTTTGGTTCTGTTATTGGAGGTTTACACATTCTGTGCGGCAGTCTCTATGGGGATAACAGATGCCGCGATAGAGGCCGCCGTGCTGCGGCTGCACACAGCCATGACGGATAAACCATTTGTAGTAAACATTGACTTGTCTGATCTGTTCGAGGAATCAGACGAGGCAAGGTAGCTATCAATATCTACTTTTATAACTGTAGTTTCGTCTTCCAGTGCCTCTACTATGGCCTCCATTCGATCCTCCTGCGATTCATATTCCTCATCCTCATCCAGCAGGTGGCTGTACTCGTCGGCAAGCTCTTCGGCATCATACTCTGTCCATTCACATGCGACGGCCACTACGTCAAGTTGCTTCCCCCTGCAGCGGCCTTTATCGCCAGCCATTCGGCTTTCTTGATCCTCACCAGTTTGGTAGGATCGTGCCGGAATATTTGATTATCCGCTCGATACTCGTATAGAATTCCGTTATGGCGAATCTTCGTGAAGCGGCGGTTCCGGTTCATTAGAGCATGGTGCATGGCATTTGAGATACAACCAGAGTTTTTGATGCTCCCTCGCATGTTCATTACCTCCAACCATTTGATAGGAGCATGGTACAAGATATAGTAGTGGATGTCAACCAGCCTACGCCATTTAGTATGCGGTAATATTTTCCTGCTCATCGTTAAGATTTCATATAGAGCCTAAACTATAACTATACTCTTACCTATGCATAAAACAGTCCGTCAGTAACGGATCGTCTTAGCTCAGCAATGAGGGTATCCACTTCCGTTTTATCATGCTTTGTATACCTGGCTTTGTACGAACAGTGTGTCATAACAGATTCTAGCTTTTGTATTATCGTCATTAACTCAACTTGCTTTTCAGTCGCATGTGTATCTGTACCACAGAGACTATTCGCATCAATAGCACAGACGTTAAAAAAGACTAAAGTATACCCTCGCACTCCTTCGGCATCCAACTGGCAATAGGTATACCCCGTCGGCGTGGACACTGTGGCGGCTGTGCATTGGCATCCCAATAGGAGCGATGCTCGCTTTCTATATCCTACAGGATGCACACTACATAATTTTGTCAGTTACGGAAGATAACTTCACAGGCATTTACAAAGCGTTTACCAAATAGCCTGTAGATTTGCGTTTCTTTTGCGTATGCCAATCATGGCATACGCTTTTTTATTAAATTAACGTAACAATTGATTTATGATCGGATGAAATATATAAATTATAACCAATAGATAATCCAACATAACCTAGTAACAGAAAGCCAACAAAAATCACATTTGTGCTGAATTATGCCATAATCATCATCCGACATATAATTTTATAATTACATAAAATACATTATTGACGCCATGGAACTGATGCATTATCATACCTTCGACAGGTTCCTTCATCCTTGCCTGTCACTGGGGCAGTGGTATACAGAAGAAGTTGCCAGGTAATCCACTGCCCTTAACTTACAAAAGGAGGTTGTACTAAATGCCGTTCATCAACTGCCATGAGGCGTTTATCCAAGGGGTTAAGGACCAGGGAGTTAACCTCGACAATATGCCTGATCCTCGAATCATCGACCTTTCGATTTCGATGATTTACTCAACAATCCTCGAAGTTCAGAATTGTTATAGCCTTGATGTATTCTGGTTGGCAGCTTGTGTAGGTCATGCAGGTAGAATCGTCTACGAACAGGTGTTTGGCAATGCTAATACGGGGGTAGTGTCAAAAAATGACGATATCTAGCTAAAGCCCGGCTTGCTAAGAAAAGCATCACTCGCCTAAAAAGTCGCGTTTTTAGAACGGGTGATTGACTGAGTAGAATAACTGCGAAGAAATAATCTTCTGTAGGTACGGCTATACTACATTTTATGGGAGAGAGTTATGGAATTGTTCGGCTTACAAAGGTGGTTCTGCAGGAACTTCGCCACAAGGGTATGTGAGAAGTATGCCCGTGAGGATCATTCTCGGCGATACTGTTATGGCGGGCTTCATGGTACCGCTGGAATTCCAGACATCATAGCCTGTGTTCGAGGGCGATTCGTCGCCTTTGAGGTTAAAACTCCGTCAAACGATCTGACGGACTTGCAGCGGATGACAATACGGAAGATCAACGAGGCTGGCGGCATCGCCGTCAAGGTAACCAGCGTGGAAGAAGTAAAACGAATTATCAAGAACATAACGGAGGATGAAGCTGTATGACAGTTAAGGAGTATCTCAGCCAGGCGTTCAGGATTGACCAGCGTATCAACGCAAAGATGGAGCAGGTACAATCCCTGCGCGAATTATCGACCAAGGCGACCGCTACATTGTCAGATTCACCGCGAAACCCCAGTCCGAACCTCCAGCCTATGGAGTCGGTTGTTGCTCGGATAGCAGACATGGAGGCTGAGATCAACTATGACATCGATACGCTGGTTAATCTGAAGCAGGAGATCATGTTTGTTATCAAGCACGTGGCAAACACTGAATACCAGACGCTGCTGGAGC
>BNUH01000197.1 GCA_025997215.1 Clostridia bacterium | reverse complement strand
AAGATTTCCATGAATCTTTGACCTTCTTAGCCAGGGTTTATTGAGGAGTATTTTCTGCGCTTTTTCACCGCCTTCACTGCCGTTTTCTCTCGTTTTTCCCTCTTGACATTTCACCGATGGACTTCACTGTTGTAAACCAAATCAGTTGTTTACTCGTATCTCAGCCATATCATAGGGCGAATACCATAATAGTCACTCACGCGAAAATGTCGTATCAATAGTTCGTAATTAGCATCATCCATTCCAATGCTGTCATTTGTAACTATACGCCCTAATTCATCGACACCAGCAACACGCTTGAGTAGATCAGGCGGACTCATAATGATGTCCATACGTGCATCGACTAACACATACTCTGATGCCCCATTCGTTAAGCTATACGGAAGTGTTTTTCCATATGCGGTTGGCTGAGTAATCGCATATTCGGTTGGTAAACATACTCTTTTCTCGTCCGCATCATTATTTGGTGTACTGCTTAGCATGCGAATATCACTGATTGATGGCAGAAAGGCCTTTGTTTTATACCTTTCATGTGTCATAAGAAGACTCTGGTCTTCAGTTGAAAATGCGCGCGGGATAAATATAGTTTCGAACCAGTCTTTAATTGAACTATTCACCCAATCATTAGTTTGCCCTACAACTATATTATCATATGGCTGGTAATCTAATATATACTTACTGATAAGCAGTAAGCGGTTATTCTCTTCATCAACTCTTAATACTATCCAGTCAATATCCTGCTTTGGTGACAACTCTTTTTGCAGTTGTGGATATTGCCCAAATACTATGGGATCACCAATCTTTGGCGGACTCTTACTATCTGATATTGTATTTTCTACCTCATCACCTTTTTCGTTATACCTAATATACCCATACTCAGCGGTCTTGATTATACTAAACGATCCTTTGTTAACACTGCGTGCGAGCAATTCGAATTCATTATAGGTAGGTTTATAAAAGAAGAGTACAGTATCTCCTTTTTGTGCTATGCACTGAGTTCCAGCTAACTTGAAAACTGTTTTGCTGTAGTCAGCGCTGAATACTACTTCTATGCCGAGGAACTTAGGTATTGCCTCCTGAATCATTTTCATTAAGTCAACTTGTACCTTAACAGTCAAACTTATGTTCGTCGTTACTTCTTCACCAACCATTGCGGTCAGCACCTGGTTATTAGCAGACGCCTGTGCGCTCGCTAGCTGCACCCAATCGCCAACGCGCTCATCTGGTGATGCGAGAAGAATGTAATCACCCGATGAACCAACAAACTGCGGGAATCCAGTTGAGGCGTGAGAAGTTGTGACGAGGAGAGCGAGGGATAATGCGACCAGTAGCGCTTTGCGGATTGTCTTCATTGTGTTGCTCCTCCGATCATTTGTTGTTGGCACTTTTGAGGTTAGGATGTGTTAAAGTATTGTCTGGTTAGTAGAGTATCAAACTGTCGGTATATCGTCAACCGGTACGCCGACAGAATATGCCGCCCACTTTTTGACACCCAGTGTCCAAACTCAACGGCATTTTCACCGACTTATTAACCGGCAATTAAGCAGTATGATGCAACCCTACCTATACTGACAAGTCACGCTGTTCAAGCCAAATAACCTCATGTGTCAAAATTTGGCTTTTCAGATGCATCTACAAACCCACAAACCGTATAAACGCTTCTTTGTTCTCGACAGCTCGTTCCTTTGGTCGTCCTAAATCCGTCCGTGAACTAATTGAGCATTTAACTTCTAATAAAGAGAGGCTAGCAGTATCATGAAGTTCTTTTAATGCATCAACGAGAGAATCATTATCATTAACAGATAATACATTTTTATAACCACACCCTACGGCTATCTGAGCTATGTCAATTGATCCTGCTACCGTCGGAACTCCACCAACAGATTCATGGGCTGTGTTGTTAATGATCACATGCCTTAGATTCTTTGGTTGGTTCGCCCCAATCACGGCCATTGCCCCCATATGCATTAGTACAGCACCATCACCATCTATACACCATACACGTTTTTTAGGTTGATTGAGTGCAATTCCAAGCGCAATCGATGAACTATGCCCCATTGACCCGACGGTCAAAAAGTCAGGATCATGACTTTGACCATTTTCTTCACGTATCTCATATAGCTCACGTGATGCCTTGCCAGTTGCGGAAATGATTATATCATCCCCTGCTGCATTTACAATAGCTCGGATAGCATCTTCACGGTTAAGAGTATATCGATTCGTATATTTTATCTTATCACTCGAACGAAATGCATCTTTACGAACGATATATGCCACACCCTCACCATGGGTGAGGTAATTATCAAACTCAGCTATCACTCCATTCAATGTTCGTTCATCAGTCGTTGCATCTAGAACTGCAGTATGTATCCCTACGTCCTCAAGCAGTTGCTTGCTCACCTCACCCATATAGATATGCTGTGGCTCGTCATAAACGCCTGGTTCACCGCGCCAACCTACAATAAATACGCATGGTATACAATACACCTCTGGATGTAGCAATGATGTTATTGGGTTTATTATATTACCTATGCCACTGTTTTGCAAATATATCACTGGTACTTTGCCAGTGGCGAGGTGGTACCCTGCAGCTATCCCAACACAGTTTCCTTCGTTTGCTGCGACAATATGATGCTCGTTAATTCCTATTGTTGAGACTAGCCAGTTGCATAATGGGCTTAATAATGAGTCTGGCACTCCAGTGAAAAAATCGTGTACATTTAGCACTTTCTCTTTGAATACATTGAACAAATTATATGTTTCATGTGAAAGAATATTTATATAAAGACATTTGATATCATCTTTACTTATAGGTACTGGCGAAATCAGCTATAGTTGGCATTTTATCCAACATAGATTGCTATCTAACCAACGAGCCCGATGCTGCAGAAGCTATGATGATAGCAGCAAATCAAGCTGGTCAGGCAATTAATGTAACGCAAA
>BNUH01000196.1 GCA_025997215.1 Clostridia bacterium | reverse complement strand
GCTTATGTTCGAGCAGCGGCTAAGGCGACGCCAGGGGTGGTGTTCTCCGTAGCCCACAGCGAGGCGAATCCAAGCAGAGTGCTGCCATTGATCCAGCATGGGTTAAGGCTGATCACCCATTTCAACGATTCTACAGGCGCGGTTGTCAAGTACCCAGAGGTAAGGGGTGTGGGTCCCGACGAAGCGGCGCTGCTGTCAGACGAGATGTATGCCGAACTGATATGCGATTCGCGGGGCATACACGTCGACCCATGGATGCTGCGCATGGTACTAAAAGTAAAAGGCCGCGACCGCGTGATACTGGTATCCGACAGCACCGAATTCGCCGGGCCTGAACCTTCATCGTTCAAGGGTGCGCCTGATATTCGGTACGACTTCGACGGCGAGATAGCGGGCAGCGCGCTGACGCTGGACGCCGCGTGCCGGAACATGATGAAGCATACTGGCGTTGGTCTGTGCGACGTATTCAGGTTTGCTTCACTGAACCCGGCCAGATTGCTCGGCATCCAGTATGAGATGGGATGCATCCGCCAGAACAGCCGCGCCAATCTGGTTCTCGTTGACGACAAGGTGAACGTATACGGCGTATTTATCGATGGTGAAAGCGTCGACGGCTTGACATTTTCTAAAAACAGGGTATAATAAAAGAAATTATCCACAATACTGGCGCAATCGGAGACTACTTCTCATTCAAAGGGGGATTTCACTTGCGAGATATCATTACTGACCCCGCGACCGACTTTGCATTTGAACCCGGCTCGTATGTGCCATTCCGTGACCGCGAGGTATGCGAGCGTGTCCGCAAGATCAGCGGGCACGATCTAGAAAAACACCCCAACCCTGATTTCAAGATCAAGGTCATGCTAAACCCGCATCCAGTGGTTATCGGGGATATATTCGCCCGCATTTCACGTTCGGACTCGGAGAACAAAAAGCTGACGCTGATACTGGGCAACCCCGAACCTGAGACGTACGGACCCGTGGCAGAGCTGATAAACCTGCATCAGGTTAACTGCCGCAACGTGCATCTGTTCGCCATGGACGAATGGGCGGATCAGGATGGCAACATCGCGCCAGAAACGTATCGAGCAGGTTTCGCACACTCCATGCTGAAATACTTCGTTCAGGCAATCGATGAGAAGCTACGTATGCCTTTGGCGAATGTGCATTACCCGACGACCGTGAACATCCGTGATTATTCGAAGATGATCACAGATTGTGGTGAAGGCGGAGCGGATGCGTGCTATTCCAGTCCGGGTTGGACGGGGCATCTTGCGTTTATTGATCCCGTCGATGAGTTTCTTACTAATGATATCGAGGAGTACCTGAAGCAGGATGCGCGGGTCGTGACGCTTCATCCGTTGACTGTGGCGCAAAACTCGCTGCACGGGGTGTTCGGGCAGTCGGGGTATGTGGCGGCAGTTCCGCCTAAAGCGGCGACGATTGGCCCGGCGGATATAGTGCGCTCGCGATTCCGCATGGAGATTCACGCGCTGCTGACAAATAATACGTTCTCATCATGGCAGCGGATGACGTCGCGATTGATACTCCATGGGCCGGTGACGCCGCTGGTACCTTCGTCCATACTCCAGCTGCTTAAAACAACAGTCTACGTCAGCAATGAAGTGGCTGCGCCGTTCGAGTGCTGGGAAACGGTCGCTTACTAACAGTATGTCGATATTAGTGCTAGATTACGGCACGAGCGCGCTTAAAACAGTTGTGTACGACAGCGGTTTTAACATGCTGGCATGCGTATCAAGAACATGGGTGTATGCACACCCGTCAGCAGGCTGGGCGGAACTAGATCCTGGTGTTTATTGGGATATGACGGTTTCCGCTATTCAAGAAGTAAGTCAGGCTTGTGGAACGCTGCAAGACGTAGAAGCGCTGTCGATAACGGGTCAAGCAGAGACGCTGATCCCTATTAGCGCGGACGGACAACCGCTAGGCAATGCCATAGTATGGTTTGATACGCGCGCTCAATCGCAGTGTGATTATGCATCCAGCCAATTTCCGGCTGAAAAACTGTATGCCATTACAGGCAATCCAGGCTTCGATCCGATCATGCCATTGAATAAGATTCTCTGGATGAAGGAGAATCAATCAGATCGATTTCGTAAGGTTTCAAAATTCCTGCTGCTCAAAGACTATGTACTGATGCGGCTCACAGGTATAATAACATCGGAGGTGACCGCCAACTGTTGCAGCGGTTATTTTGATATAACTAAGCGTTGTTGGGACAACGATCTGCTTGGCTTGGCCGGCATTGACGCGGAGAAGCTGCCCGAACTGGTGGAACCAAGCGAGATCATAGGCAGATTGACGCATCAGGCCGCATCGACGCTGGGCTTAACTGATGGTATCCCGGTTATTGCGGGATTGCTGGATCAATGCGCGTCGGTATTAGGCAGCGGCAACATTCGACAAGGGATGATATCCGAAACCACGGGCACGGCGCTTGCTATTGCCACGACGCTTGATTCGTTTGGTTCGGTTAAGCATTTATTGGTGAAACAGCCAATACCTGTGTTCATACACGCGTTGCCGGGCAGATTCATCGCGATGCCAAACTGTTCTGCCGCAGGTTCGCTGCTGACGTGGTTCCGCAATAACTTTCTTTCCGATATGGAAAATGCGGATCGCGCGTATACCTTGATCAATCGCGAAGTCTTAAATAGACTGGGAAACCGTAGTGAGCTGCTGATGATCCCGCACTTCTGCGGCAGGTTAAGTCCCGTGAATTGTTCTGCCGCTCGCGGATCTATCCACGGTCTGACACTCGACACGGATCGATTCGATATTGCGCGCGCCCTTATGGAGAGTATCGCATTCATGCTGCGTGAGAACCTGGACACACTCGCGAGGATTGGCGCCACAGCTCACGAAGCCGTCGCCCTAGGCGGCGGCGCACGCAGCCCAGCATTGCTGCAGATCAAAGCCGATGTATGCAATCTGCCAATGGTGACGCTGCGTGTAAGTGAATC
>BNUH01000195.1 GCA_025997215.1 Clostridia bacterium | reverse complement strand
TTATGGCCCAGTCTGAATAGTAAGTCGCGCCAGCGGCGCCGCAAGTACGTATACGATAACGACGGTAAGAGCCGCGCGTTTCGGACGGGCTGACGGAGACGCTGCCGGATGTGGACGATGATAACACGGACGCTGATGCCATCCACGCGCCCCAGGTAGTGTTGTTCGTTGAATCACTGTATTGTATTTCGTATGAAACGATCGCGTTCCCTGCGCCAGCCAGCGACCCACTCCACGCAAGTGTTACATCGCCTTCTGCAAGCGTCGCACTCAGAGAGCATGCCGTCGGTGCGCCAGCTTGCGAGACATTGCACAGGATCGAATTGGTAAGTCTTTCGGCGGACATTGCGCCCAAAACGTCAATCGTTTCAACCTTGAACTGCGTGTATAGACCAGGCGTATTATTATCCGTGGGATCATAAAAACCGCTTGTCGCGGTGTTATCGACGGTGGCCAGAACAGTCCACGCGCCCCAAGAGCTATTGTTCGTAGATGTATGGCTGGATATACGATAACCCTTAATCGCGCTCGTGCCGCCAGCCGCACCCGTCCAGGCCACGCGTACTGTCTCGTTATAATACTCCATTGGCGCGGCGCCTGCGGAGATAGGCGCTGCAGGCAGTGTGTTTCTGCGGACACTGCCCGATTCCATCCAGCCACTGTAGTATGCAGCACCAGCTGTACCGCGCGTGCGGATGCGATATTTCCTGTAATATCCGCGCGTATCAGGAAGCGCAACGCCGGTGATCACACTGGTTGAAGTTGTGGTGATTGTCTTCAGCGCCGTCCACGATCCCCACGTTGAGTTGTTGGAAGACTCGGCGTATTCAATCTCATACGACGATATAGTGTTGAGCGTGCCGTCGCTCGCGCCTGACCACGACAACGTCGGATCGCTCTCGGCGATCGTTGGGGAGATCGATGTGCTCGTCGGCGCACCGCAGGCTGTCGGCGCGGTCCATGTTATTGCTATTGTCACTGGATATGCGGATAATATTGAGAATATATAAGTGTTCGGCGCGATCGATGGATAGTCATTCGATGCATCACGAGCTTCCAAGCAAAGCGTGAAAGTCGCGCCTGTGAACTGAGTTGCCACAGCATTTGGCAATGCCCAGGTGCTGGGTTTATCCGATTGGATCATTGTGCTGTAAGATAAAGAGTTACCCGTCAGCCGTATACCGAGATCATTGTTTCTCAGGTAGAACCCGCCCAGCGGCGTGAACAGATTCGCGGTCATTGTGAATGTGACGCTGGAGATGGTTGCGCCGCTGGGGATTGCACCACCGGAACGCGAGAGCCACATCCCCATTGTCGTCTGGTCTGTGTATACAGGAATATTATTGGATGGGTACATTGAATAGCTAGTTACTGACATAGAACGGTTCCTCCATTATTCATAAACTGCTGTTACGAGCGAATTGATAAGTCCACAAAGTGTCGGGTCGAGCCGTGTGTCCGTAATATTAACTGCGACAACCGCGATTGAGCTTTTGGGTATGAGGATGTCGGCTATGCACAGTTCATACACTTCGTTTGTCCGGGTAAGCGTGGGCGCGGCGGGAATGGAGCTGGGCGCGCCACCCAGCACAGCAAGGATCATCGACCGATCGGCCAGGCTCCAACGCACAACGATCCGATCAATACGCGGGTTTGCGCCGTTGGCGGTTGGCAGGGTCAGAGCAAATGTGTCTGTATTCTCATAACAATAACCGTTAGCCCATGCACTGCCTGCCGCGACGCTCAAACTCATACCTGTACCGACAGACACACGTAGGTTGTCAACAGAACCATAGAAGATGCCATTCGATACGAGCTTGCCAAAATACGAAGCAAAGTCGGCGGCATTATATAACCTGTCACTATTTGATGAATTAAAGAACATACTTTTCTGCAAAATCATACACTTCCTTTCAATTTCTGCGCAAGCGTCAGTAATCCTCGACCAAACACAACGTTCAGGCTCAACCCTGTCGCGTCGTAGGTCTCCTCGATCTCGGTTATCCGGGTAGTTAGCGCTACTCCCCAGCGTTTTGAAATAACCTGTACGACTTGGCCCAGGTCGAAGTCCTGTTTATATAGCAGGTTTCCGTGCGAGCTCACAGTAGCGTCGAACGATTGAACGACAGCCAATTCGCTGAGTTTGGTTTGACCTCGGAATAACAATGATGCGTTGTAATTTGTGCCGTATGTCGCCTGCTGCATATCACGGGCATCCACGAACACCTCGCGGCGATCCTCTCCTACGCCGTCCGCAATAGACATGAACAGACGATCCGCGCCTTCGCCTGCGCCGCCAATCAATGCGGTGTTCGCATAATCAGAAACATTCTTCGTGTATACCTGCTCGGTGATGTTTTCGTATTCCCTTGAGAACACAGCCTGTGAAGTAGTTCCCTTATATAATGTTACTGTGAATATACCCGTGCTAGTATTGAAAACAGTCTTCAACCCGACGTCCGCTGCTTCACACAGCTGGGTTGCGCAGTCCAGGATGTTTCTGTAGGATATCTGCGCTTTAACTATATGTCCGGTCGTTATGCCAGTGTAAGCGATATAGTCTATCCGTCGCACCTCAGTAGCCGGAGCCATTATCGAGTTGTTTATGAGGAACTGTATAACAACATTCAAATCATGGTTGCCAGACTTGAAATCCTTCATCATCCAAGCGACCGAGTCATCCGCGAAAAGAGATGCCTCTGACAGTTCGATTGACAGGTCGGCTTTCATAGCCATCGCCAAAACTTGAGGCATGGCATACGTTTCAATGCCGTCTGACCCTTCCGTGATCTTTGCGTAATAGAGTTTGTAGAGTAGGGAAGCGCCGCCTTGCTATGTTTCCATAGCAGGTTTGCGCCCCCCCTCACGCGAACCGTGCTTACCCCTCTCGAGGTACACGGCTCTCCCCTGGTACAAGATAAATGGGTGTTTTGCCATGGTGAATTACTTGATGGCAATCGTGGCATACCGCGAGCGTTTTGCGCC
>BNUH01000194.1 GCA_025997215.1 Clostridia bacterium | reverse complement strand
CCCATCACTAAGAAGGTCAAAACTCGTACCCTGCGTTCGCTGGGTTACGCTGATTCGTTAGCGAAGATAAACGGCGACCCAGTCGCGTTCGGGATGCGCATACTCGAGGAAATGAAACTTGCAGCCGTCTGCGAGCACACAGCAGACAAGGTTTCAATACGCTCAAACGAAAGGCTGTCTGAGAGCGTTTCGTATAATAAACTGCTGGGATACGCTCCGTTATCCATGCTGTATCGTGATTTGGGGTTGGATCAGTTTTTTACCAACCAAGCACGGAAACTAGATGTCAAATATGACCTAAACAGCATTGTGAGACTGTTGGTATATTCACGGATATTGTTTCCAGGGTCAAAGAAAAAGACTTATGAAGGGAAAGATATGTACTTTGACAAGAGTGATTTTACTCTTGATGATATATATCACTCACTGGGGTTTATATCAACACTGAAAAATTCTCTTGTAAAGTATGTGCATAACAGGATCGAAAAAGAGAAACCGCACGACTTATCGCGAGTGTATTATGATGTGACAAACTATTACTTTGAGATAGATGAGCAGGATAATCTGCGCAAGAAAGGTGTATCCAAGGAACATAGACCAGACCCGATAATACAAATGGGACTGCTAATGGATGGCGATGGCATACCCATAACGTATTCGCTGTTTCCAGGAAATACCAATGATTGTGAAACGATGATACCTGTGATGAGACGTCTGCATGCGGACTATGGATTAGGAAGGATGGTCGTGGTGGCTGATAAAGGGTTAAACACCTCGGATAACGTGGTTTTTAATCTGTTAAATCAAGATGGGTATGTATATTCGCAGACGGTTCGCGGCGCAAACAATGAATTGCAGTCGTTCGTGTTGAACAAAGAAGGTTATAGAATGTCGCAATTCGTTTCCTCCGACAAACTCAGCAGTTGGGCTGGTCTTGCCCCAAGCAATAACCAATCCGCTGGCAAGAAAAAGTCGGTGAAAATCTCGCGCGCTGGCGTTTATCTCAAGCCCGCCCTGGTCGAAGCCGCTCACAGCGCGGTAAAATCGACTAAGTCACCATACTACAAGGTGAAGTATGAGCGGATCGCCAGACGTAGAGGTAAGAAACGCGCCATTATCGCAATCGCCAGGATGATCCTTGTAGCCATCTACCACATGCTGCTCAACGGTGAGGCATGGAACCCGGCTGACTTGGCACGGGTTGATATGCCCCAGGAACTCCACGAGCGTCAACAAAAGCAGGCGATCAAGCAGGCTGTCAACTTCCTGATTAAGCATGGGATAGTTTTGCCTGAACACGTTCGCCTACCAGCAGCCTAGTCACGCTCCTTTCAAATACCCCCTCGCTGAGGGCTTATTTGTTGTACCTTCAGCTGGGTTTACGGGGGGCGAGATACTGCTAAAAGTGTTTTCACGCTAGCCCTGTGCGCGATAGCTGGAGTATCTCGGTCGGGATACTACACTTGGCTTAAAGCAGCAGACGTGCGTGAAACGCGCGAGGCGAGAGACCTGTGTGACTTTGAACTAATACTGGAAGCATATAAGTATCGCGGATACAGCAAAGCTGCCAGAAGTATCCATATGCGGCTATTGCATAGGCAGCCAGTTGTCCAAATGAACGTGAAAAAGATCCGCCGTCTGATGCGCAAGTATGGTTTGAAATGCCCGGTACGCAAACCAAATCCATATCGACGTATGGCTGCTGCAATGAAAACAAGCAATGTAGCGCCAAACCTCCTAAATCGGCAATTTCGCGCGTTTGGTCCGCGAAAGGTGTTATTAACGGATATTACATATCTGTTCTACGGAAACCACAAGAAAGGGTATTTATCTGTTATAATGGACGCCTATACAAAGCAAGCGCTCTCTTATGTGGCGAGTGAGTCGCTGGAAGTAGATTTCGTACTGGAAACAGTCAATGGGTTGTTGGCAAGGCATAAGATATCGTTAACGGCTGAAACACTGATAAACAGCGATCAAGGATGCCACTATACAAGCCATAAGTTCATTGAGATCATTAAGAACGCAGAGCTTAGACAGTCGATGTCGCGCAAGGCAAACTGTTGGGATAACGCGCCGCAGGAGAGCTTCTTTGGTCACATGAAAGATGAGATCAACATAGATGACTGCACGTGTTTTGCTGAAGTTTCCGCAGTGATCGACGATTGGATGGCGTATTACAACGCAGATCGGTATCAATGGGGGCTCGCGAAGCTTTCGCCAAACGAATACTACGAGTTTTTAACAACTGGACAGTACCCCCTGCCGAGCGAGTTGCTTGCCGCAAGTGGCACGTAAGAGGTTGACGAGAATGATAAGCAGTACATTCATCGGGGGCGCTGCCCCCGATCCACCGAGGTTTATCGCTTTGGTTTCCAGGAGGGCAACCGCTGCGGCGGGTATAGAAAAGCGGCGAGTTGACGCCGCCCTCCCGCAAACCCGATGCAGCGCTCAGGTCGCTCCTCAGCGTTGCCCTATCCTCTGCATTGGTAAAGCAGTATTAGCATAGCATTCGCCCCGAAAATAATCCAGTGACTTTTTAAAATTGTACTTGACAAGGGGTACACAATAAACAAAAGGATTTTCAAGAAAGCGATTATTTCAAAGAACGAGCGAAAGAACGTTACAAAATCGAAGCAAAAAACGCTGAGCTAAAATGCTCGCATGGGTTGCGCGAGGCGGACTCGGTGGGTGTTGTTGCTATGAGAATACAGAGCTATTTCACGGCATTTGTGGCAAATGCCAAGAGAATAGTGAAGCTCAATGCCCTCAAAATGGCGTAATAGCCCTTAGTCTATTTACTGGGACTGTGGATCGGCGCATCGGAAGGTGCCAAATATTGGATGAGCGTGCTCGCGGGGTTGAAAAACCAAGGAGTACGGGATATACTGATAGCGTCGATGGACGGATTGACAGGATTTTCGGATGCTGTGGCTGCAGTATTTCCCAAGACTGATGTGCAGCGGTGTATAATCCATCAGATTCGGGCGTCGACAAAATGGCGGC
>BNUH01000193.1 GCA_025997215.1 Clostridia bacterium | reverse complement strand
TTGCATAAGTCACTGCCAATACCATTGTTTACACTCCTCTCATACTCGTGACGGATTATTTCGCGCAACAAATTATAGGTTTTAGTCATCCAGCCTCCTAAAAAATACGTACTACTATATACGCTCTGTTTTTGTCATTAGTCAAGTGGTACAGAGCAGATTGTTTATGATTTTTATTGTTGGGTGTGTCGGGAAAAGGTCAGTAGATATAGATAAGTGGGTTGCGAGAAGTTCAATTGCCTCTTGTGCGTTTTGGGTCATATTGTTCGTGCTGTAGTAACCTAATTCGAGGTTTTGGAAACCCTCTGCGTATGCGGTTGCTGCTTTTATATGGTCTGTCACTTTGTTTTCCTTTCGTAGATTCATATAATTGGGTCATTGCGGGCGACCAAGAGAAAAGGGAACTATTTTTTGGGAACACGGATAATCACACAGCCTTGATAACCATCACCGCCAGCGGATGTCACGTACGTGCCAGTTGACGCTGGCCGTGTCCTCGCGCCACCACCGCCGCCCGCGCCGTAATTCGTGCCAGGCGAGCCGGGTTCAGGCGTGTTGTTTTCTCGATCCGCCCCGCCACCATGCCCACCGCCCACCGCGCCGCCAAGCCCTCCGGCTATAAACAACGCTGGATCATTACTGTTAGATCCTCCCGTTTCACCGTCGGAACCATTCGATCCGCCTTCGCCGCCATATGTACACTGCTTAGCATCCGTTGTGCCCGTGGAACCGCCGCCACCCGCGCATAACGGCCCAACGACCGGATTGCCTTCGCAGAAGTTTTCAACGTCGCCAAACGGATAATAGAACGTATACTCGTTTGCCGGTGTCCCTAAACCCGCGCTGGCAGCAGACGTGCGCGCGCCACCGCCGCCTGAACCGCCCGCTCCACCATCGTTTGTAGTAGCTGCCATGCCACCAAGAGCGGCCCTGCCGCCAAGCGACGTAGCCTGACCAGAAAATCCGCTTACGCCGCCTTCGCCAATGTATATTGATGTAGGCAAAGCGATTGGGTAATTATCGCAATACAGGATGTAACCACCGCCGCCACCTGCGCCAGTAGCGCTGGTCGTTGAGCCTGTTCCGCTGCCGCCCCCGCCGCACATCCACACGTCAACAAAAACAGGCGAAGAGGATGCGACAGTGCAGGATTGGTCAATGAAGTATTCATCCCATTGGATACCCTTAAACTCAACTTCGCGCGTGTACATCGGCGGGACGGAGAAGGTTAGCTCCTTATCATCATCCGGCTCCGAACCATCCGATCCGCCACCAGATAGCTCTGACAGATTATGAACTTCACCATCAGAACCGATGAATGCGCCATTGAACGGCGATTGACCGTTGACCCAACCATCGCCATTGACAAAACCACCGTCCAGATTACGAAGCTGACCTTCTTCATCAAAATAATTGCCGTTAAATGCTGGCATGTGCCCTCCTATAGGTTGTTAATTAGTGTGATCACCTGCTGCATAACTGCAGCGCGTGGGCTGCCCGGACTGAATGCAATCCAACTCACAAGTGGCACATCAAACGCGGTTGCTGTATCAAAGCTATTGATTGTAACACTAACCGCATCCAGCGCAGTGCGCAGCTCCTTGATATGCAGCGGCCAGTCGCGTACCTGTGTCCGCTTGGCAATTATTACATCTTGCCAGATCGAGGAAGATAATCCATAATATAGGCGTACTGAATTGGCCGCGTCGCGCAGGGACTGCATGTGTGCCGCCTTAACCATGGTGACGCCTGGCACAATATCTTCCATGGTCAGCGCGGCAATAGTGATCGTACGAGTTTCCTCCGCGCTGGCGCCAGCATCGTTCTCGCAACGGATTATTATGGTCTTGTTGCCGAGCGATTGAGTTGGCGCTTTGAAGATTGTCGCAACTCCGTTAGCTAGTGAGCCGCTAACCGAGAACATAGAAGCATTGATTGTGCTGTTATAACTTGTTCCGTTAATGATCACAATGATCCTCTGCGTCCGGCCATCAGGTGCGCCGCCAGTCTTTATGAGGAATCGCGGTGTGGTGTTGTAGATCGTACTGTTGCTCTTGGGTGCTGATATTATGGGTGTCTCTGGCCTGTTCATCCTCTGGATCGTATTCGAAGTGACATAAGCCGAAAGCGCGTCGAGCGAATCTGTGACAGCTATCCTGTAACGCGTGCGCATGCCGTCCACACTGGATGGTGTGACGGAATGGCTGCCAGATGTTGCTGTCGAAGTAACGGTCGCTAATGCCGACCAACCGCTCCAGTTGCTTCCATCGGACGAGGTGCTAACTTGCAGCACGTAATTCTTGATGGAAGACGTACCTGGGATCGTGCCGCTCCACGCTACCAGAATCTGGGTATTGTAGTATGTTTCAGGCGACGCGGTAAACGTCGTAGGCGGCGTGGGCAGGATATTGCGACGGGCCGGGTTCGACTCCGCCCACGCGCTGTACAGGGACGATCCGGCGGAACCGCGCGTCTGAACGCGAAGCTTACGGTACGCGCCGCGTGTAGAGGGCGGGTTGATGTTGGAAAACGAGCCGCTCGTGCTGGTCGAATCAACTACAGCGAATGCTTGCCAGTCGCTCCAGATATTACCGTCCGTGCTCTCGCTGAGTTGGAGCGTGTACCCCGTTATGGAATTCCCCGCACTGCTTCCCGCGCCTGACCATGCCAAGGTCAGATTAGCCTCAACAACAGCCGGTGTAAGCGTAACAGATGTAGGCGGCGTACAGGCTGTTGGCGCTACACGTTGGATGGTATTGGAAACCGTCTCTCCGCTGTAAACGTCGAGGCTGTCGATGCTCCAAACGCCATACTTGATGTATGTACCGAGCGCAGGTGCGTAGGAGTATGTATAACTGCCGCTTGATTGCGCAAGAGTCAACGACGTGATGACCGTCCAGCTGGAATCGAACGTCAAACCGTCCGTGGAATTCTTGCGGGCTATCATGAATCCCTTTATCGACGAAGTGGTCGAAGAAGCCCCGCTCCACTGAATGGTTATCTGCT
>BNUH01000192.1 GCA_025997215.1 Clostridia bacterium | reverse complement strand
GTTCTGGCTGTGGTGCAGGGGGAACGGGCCTCTGGCTCCGAGAACCAACTTCCGCTGCGGCGGGTGCTTTCCTGGCTGGGCGCTTCTTTATGGGTGATGGGTTTACACAATTGGTGCGGCACTACCCTTATTACAGAATTGCGAGACGTATTGCTTTAACAGCACATTGATACGTTACCAGGGCTTGTTCCTCCGCGGTTAACTGGTTCTTGCTTACGTGTGCTTTCATGGGTCTCTCTCCATTCTTTTTCGTTACTGGAGTTTATTCCCATTTACACAGTTCTTTATGCACTCTTGTTGCAACAATTTCTATCTTCTCTAATCCAGCGGCATCGATTCCTTGACGGTATGAAACCAACATACCTTCCAACCTTGGCGGATGCACCAAAGTTGGAAGGTATACCGGTTTTTCCTTATACTCTGCCGCCTTCGTACAGCGCCAATTGAGGCGTCTGGGTATATGCGCGGGTGTTCATTTCTTGATCTAAGGATAACAATCCTTTGGGATCGCTCGCAAAGTTGTCATACCGGCCCAGGTTTGTGGATGCGTTGTCCTCTTCCTCAACTTGCTCCTTGATGAACCAGTCAAGGAATTGTACGGTCTTGAAATCCTTGTCCGTCAGCGCCTGCGCGTTGATATTGTAGATGAGCGACGTCACATATCGCTCATGCTTCAGTCCGGCTTCCAGTATCTCCCGTACACCTGAGAACTCAACCTGTGGTTGATCCACCGCTTTCAATTTCACAGTGCCGCCGGCATTGCGCAGGTAATTGTAGAAGATAAGCGCGTGATCCATCTCTTCCTTATACTGAACGTAATACCAACTTGAATAACCGTCATAGTTGTGGTCATCCAGCCAAGCACTCATCGACAGGTAAAGGTTAGCCGAATACATTTCGGCCGCGATCTGCTCGTTGAGCAATTTTTCGACTTCTACTGTAAACATTATTAACTCCTTATACTTCAATCGCCCATAATCCATGCAGGTTACAGTATTCGTATACAGTGACAGGCTCGTCCTCTGATACGTTGAACCGTGCTTCAGGCGTTTCACCCGAGGTCAGAATCCGCCGCTGGCCGCCTTTTTTCGTACGTACATAAATCCACTGGATGAAATGATCGGAAATCATCGGGTGTGTCACAGCTCCAATCTTCACTGTCAGCACGTCACTCGCGCGCGTCACGACTGGTACATGCTTTTCCTGCGCCCCATCGGATGTGTTTGCGGTCAATAGCGCCATTGCTTCGCCGCAGCAAATCGTTTCTGGTGCGCCTGGTGCCAGCTCGCCGATCACCTTGCCGCATAAATTGCACTTGAAAAATACCGGACTGTCCGCCATTGATAATCCTCCTTATCACGTGTGCTATGTTATGTATATACCCATTTTCTTTTTACTTCAAACATGCGGAGGCAATCTCATCATAATCATCACCAAGGGAAATCGGATGCCTATAGAAACCAGATGCCTATATCTTGCAATTATATATAAATATAACGTGAGTTCGAGAATTACAGAACAACAGACGGCATACGAGAAGTCTCAGGTTCTCGCAAAATATGCAATGGGTGCAATGCGGCTTAATGAAGTGCGGTTAAGCCATGTGCAAGCCTATATAAACTTACGCGAAAATATGAGTGGTACCACTATTGTTAAGTATTCCTCGGTACTTAAGAGTATGTTCAAAGCGGCATTGCAGGAAAGGCTGATCATATACGATCCATGTGTTTCGATGAAAAATCCTAAACACGCGCCTAAAGGCCGTCATAAATATCTTGATCAAGAGATTCAAGATCTCATCGATTCAACGTGGCGCGAACACTTGTTTGGCCCTGCAATGATGTTAATGATGCACGCTGGTTTGCGCATTAGCGAAGTAATGGCTTTTGATTGCGATAAGCATATTGATTGGGACAGGCATATGATAAAGGTAGAGGCGGCCGCTAAAAGAACAACTGATAAAGAGAAAAAGGTAAAGACCAGCCTGCCAAAATATGATAGCATTGGCGAATCACCTATTGACACCGCACTTGAAGAAGTGCTTCACGGGCGTCATGGGCATATTTTGGTCAATTCACGGGGCAAGAATAAAGATAAGCCGGCATATTATGAGTTTTACCAGAGCATGTTTAAGGGTTATAAGGACTTTCTTGAAATGAAGCTCAACGGAGTTAAGAAGTGCAAAGCGTCCGATGAGCAGTTGGCAAACTGGAAGGTAGTTGCCTTGCGTACTCATGATGGGCGTGTCACTTTCACGACCAACAGCATCGAAAAAGGTGCGGCACTCGAGACCGTGCGGCGGTTCACACGGCATAAGAGCCTGTCGGTTATGTTGGATTCGTACGTCCAGCAATCGAGCAAGGCCGCCCAGGAGGACATAGAGAAGATAACGGGCCGGAAGAAAGAACACGCCGACGAAAAAGACGAGTAAATTTTTTTTCACCAATTCTGCAACATTTGAGCAACACGCCGAATGTCCGTGTTTGTCATCAATGTCACTCCAGCGCATCAGCGCCGAAAAAAGCACAACCGACTGTAGGGATGCCTAACTGATCCCGACGCGCAAAATCGCCTTGATTTTACAGCATTTATCACGCTTCGACACTCGAAAAACCCCCGGCTGCACAAACAGCCAGGGGTTTTGTCGTTTCACGCGGTTGAGGGTTGTTTATCGAATATAAAATTTAGAAATTGGCAGTGATTTTTCTCTAAAGAATATGGACAAACTCCTTCCTTGATGAATATACAACTAAACATAGTTGTTCAAGACGATATCCTACAAAAATTACAGCTGCCTCGCTGGAGGTCGCTGAAAAAGTCTTCGCAAAGGCAACATAAAAAACCGTCAAAGCATTGACCTTTCTCCCTTTGCTTTCTTTGCCATTTTCTTCCCTCCCTCGTATGATAGTATTTGCGGATGAAATCCCAGTCGTTTCCAACTCCGCAAGATTGGAAACAGGAGCATTCCAGGCCGAGGAACGTTCGCCGGGGATAGGCGCGCTGGGGACGCGCAAGGAGGGCG
>BNUH01000191.1 GCA_025997215.1 Clostridia bacterium | reverse complement strand
ACCCTATCCCATACGACGCGCCAGTAATCAGCGCAACCTTCCCGGTCAGATCGAATAAGCTATTCTTTATCATAATATCATCTCCATTCTGTATTAACGATTTATTCCGACAGCCGACGTCGCCACCAGCGGCACGCCCGTGCCCGCTAAATCCTCCGCCAGCACCTGCCCGATTTCGATTGGCGCATCCACGCGGAGCGAACGTATAGCCCCTATCGCCTCCGGGATGCGCGCCTTCTCGATCTCGCTGTACGTCTTGACCGACACGAGCGGGCGGTCGCCGCCGCGCACCGCCGCCAATGACGTGACCACGCGCATGGGCCGCAGGTATTCCTGACGCCCGTAGGTTTCGCCGCGCGGACACGCGTTGCCGATAACTATCAGCTCGTCGCCATCGCCTTCAATCTGCAGCGGACAGCCGACGGGACAGACGATGCATATGAATTCATGCGGCCGATCCACGATATTTATGGTATTATCCATATTATACGGCCTCCGTTTGGACGATAATATCGCCTGACAGCTTCGACGCATCCACCGTGACGTGCTCCATCTCGCCGGGGGTCATGGTTTGCTTGCGCCGGGTGAGAATGGTCCGGCCGTCGGCGGTCTTGACTGTCAGTCGGGCAGGTTTCACGGCGTCCTTCACGCGGAAGTACAGATCGACGGTGCCCGTCGGCTCCGCGCTGATCTTCTGGGGAACTACGTAGCGCGTATAACCCTCGCCGCGCACGGTCAGCGCGGGCGGCGGTAGACGGCCCGATACGGCGAACTGTGCGGCGTACCGTCCGGCTATCTCGGCCTCGCGGCTCACGTGATCGACGAGATCATGCACCTGCAGCACATTCCCGCACGCGAATACCCCCGGCGCGCTGGTCTGACGGCGTTCGTCCACGACAGCGCCGCCCGTTACCGAATCCAGCTCGATGCCCGCCATGCGCGTCAGCTCGTTCTCCGGCAATAATCCAACCGACAGCAGCAACGTATCGCACTCCACATACCGTTCGGTGGATGGTATGGGCTGTCGGTTTTCGTCGACGCTTACGACCGTTACGCCTTCGACTCGCTCGCGCCCATGCACGCGCGCCACCGTTGTGTTGAAGTACAGCGGTATGTCGTAATCCCGCAGGCATTGCACGATATTCCGATTTAATCCGCTGGAATATGGCATCAATTCGCAGACCATCAGAACCTTCGCGCCCTCCCAGGTGAGTCGGCGCGCCATTATTAATCCTATGTCTCCTGAACCTAGGACGACAATCCTGCGGCCGGGCAGGTACCCATCCAGGTTGACGAGGCGTTGAGCAGCTCCGGCGGTGTACACTCCCGCCGGACGCGTGCCCGGTATGCCTAACGCGCCGCGTGTGCGCTCGCGGCATCCCATGGCCAGCACGACCGCCCAGGGCTGGATGGTCAGCGGCCCTTCGCTGGCATTGACCGCCGTTATGGTTCGATCATGTGATAATGATAGCACCATCGTGTCGGATAATAACTCTATAGAACCACGCTTACCCGCCTCGTCCACGAACCGGGCCGCATACTCCGGCCCAGTCAGCTCCTCGCCGAAATAATGCAGACCGAATCCGTTGTGGATGCACTGCTGCAGTATGCCGCCGGGATGCGCGTCGCGTTCGAGCATCAGCACGCGCGCGCCTTGGTCGGCGGCGGCGATGGCCGCGGCCAAACCCGCCGGTCCAGCGCCGATTACGGCTACGTCCGGATTGCGGATACCGTTTGCAGAATTTGTCATGCATCCGCCTCCTCGACTACATCCTGTCGAATCTTCCCGACCAGCATCCGCGAGTTGCCGCCAAATTTCGTCACCGTATCCATCGGCACGCCTCGTTCACGCGCCAGCAGCTCGATCACCCTCGGCGCGCAGAATCCCCCCTGACAGCGGCCCATGCCCGCGCGCACGCGGCGTTTCACACCGTCCACGGATCGCGCGCCGCGCCGGATCGCTTCGACTATCTCACCTTCCGTGACTGTCTCACAGCGGCAGATGATATGTCCGTATAATGGATTCCCTGTTATAACTGAAGCCTTGCGCTCCGGCGTCATGTCGGTGAACTTTTCGATGGACTCGCGCTGCCTTTTCCAGTCTGGTTTAACGTTAAGCGTCAACCCTTGTTCGCCAAGTATCCGCGCGATATCCTGTGCAATGGCAGGCGCGCTGGTCAAACCGGGCGAGCATATCCCCGCCGCGTGCACCAGCCGAGGCTCGACGCCGCTGGCCTTGATGATGAAATCCCCCGTCGAACCGACGGCCCTAAGCCCCGAGAACGCCGTGATCGCCGTCCTGAAATCCAACCCGGGCACCGATCGGAGCGCCAGCCGCCGCAGATCCGCCATGCCTTCCGGCGTGGTCGCGGTGTCGGTCTTATCCGCCTGTTCGATGGCGGTCGGCCCGGCGAAGGCGTTCCCGTCGGCGGTTGGGCTGACCAGCACACCCTTACCCATCGCGGACGGCACTTGAAAGAGTACCTTGTCCGGCGCGCGCTCATCCTTATCCATTAATATATATTCGCCCTTGCGCGGCAACGCGTTGTACGACGAGTGGTGCCGCGAACTGGATGTGCCGCTAGTTCGCTGCGGATCGTTGGTGCTGGCGTTCGACGACGGCGACAGGCCCGCACTGCGGAAACTATATGAATTCGGCCAGGAAAATGACGTGCCCGGCCTGGAATTGATCGACGGCGATAGAGTACGCCAGCTCGAGCCGCGCGTCAGTCCGCAAGCCGTACAAGGCCTGTGGGCGCCGACGGCGGGTGTAACCAGCCCGTATCAGCTGACCATCGCGTGCTGGGAGAACGCCGTCGAAAACGGGTTAACAACATTCTTTGATACACGCGTAAACGCCGTCGAAAATGCGGACGGGTATTTTATGCTGCACGCGGATAATGGCGAGACGATCCGCGCAAGGTATGTCGTAAACGCGGCGGGATTGTACGCTGACGAAGTGTCCAGGCTGTTCGGCGATGACTCGTTTTCGATCAAGCCGCGCAAGGGCGAATATATATTAATGGATAAGGATGAGCGCGCGCCG
>BNUH01000190.1 GCA_025997215.1 Clostridia bacterium | reverse complement strand
CCTCGAATGTTTTCGGTGCGACTACGTAGGCATCCTGCCGTGCCAGGGCGTTGGCGATCAACTCGTCGCGAACTGCCGCAGGCCTAACCTCATCCTCGCTCCAGTAATTCACCAGCGGCCGCACGTGCGCGCGCGGCTGAACACCTGCAGTATCCAGCTCATTGAGCATATCCATATAGCCCACCACAGAGCCCAGGTCGCGGGCCATGGCGCGCGCCTCATCCTCGGACAGCCGAATGCCGGATAATTTGGCGATATTCTCTGTAAGCGCGTCGGTTATTTGCATAAGCGCCTCCTTAGATATATTAATTGATAATATCATACGCCGCCACGTCTGACAAGCGCTGGTATTTTTCATAAAGTGGGTTATACTAACACCATGCGCCATGAACAATTCCTTGCGAAATACCGCCACCTCGAGTCGATCCTCGACCGCCGGATGCAGCCGCGCCGCCAATCCAGCGCGGTGATGGCCTATCTGGAGGATCCCGAGTCGCGCCCGGTGCACGACGATTTAGAGGTCTGCCGCGAAATCCGCAACATCCTCACCCATAATGCCGACTCCAATGGCCAGCCCGTGGTCGAACCCAGCGAGGGCATCCTCGACGCGCTAGACCGCATGATAAGTTACGCTATCCAGCCGCCGCTGGCGCTAGCGTTCGCCACGAGCGCCGAGCATCTGCTGTGCGCACGCCTGCCTGAGCGCGCTCTGAACCTCATGCGCGCGATGGATAAGCGCGGATTCAGCCACGCGCCCGTGCTCGATGGCGATCGGCTGATGGGGATATTCTCTGTCGCCACGGTATTCGCGTTAATGCTGCTCAAGCCTGGCGCGATTATTGACGAATCAACGCCCATCGCTGCCTTCGCGCCGCTGCTGCCGCTGGACGCGCACCATCCGGAACGGTTCCTATTCATCGATGAGAACGCCACTTACGCCGACGTCAAACAGGCGTTTGAATCCACCCGTGAGCGCAACAGCCGTTTGGCCGCGCTATTCATAACCCCATCAGGCCAGCCGGATGAGCCGCTGCTAGGCATGATCACACCGTGGGATGTTCTAGGCAAAGGACGGTATGCCCATCGGAATGCAGTTGATTGGGAAGCCGTTCGATGACGCGGCGGTGCTGAAGGCTGGCGCGGCGTATCAGGCGGCGACGGATTGGCACAAACGTGCTCCCGATATGGTGAAAGAGGGTGCGGCGCATGCCTAATTATGAGACGGTGGTAGGACTGGAGATTCATGTCGAATTGGCGACGAGGTCGAAGGCCTTCTGCGGGTGCACGACGGAGTTCGGCGGCGCGCCGAATACCCATGTGTGCCCGGTGTGCATGGGGCTGCCAGGTGCGCTGCCCGTGCTGAATCGGCAGGTCGTGGAATTCGCGGTGCAAGCGGGGTTGGCGCTCAACTGTTCGATCACGCGGAACGCGCTATTCGACAGGAAGCATTATTTTTATCCCGACCTGCCCAAGGCGTTTCAAATCTCACAGTTGTATCTGCCGCTGTGCCGCGACGGTTGGGTGGATGTCGGCGGGAAACGCATCCGAATCCGCGAGATTCACATGGAGGAGGATGCCGGCAAGCTGGTGCACGATCCGTGGACAGATCAAACATTGGTAGATTTCAACAGATGCGGCGTGCCATTGATAGAAATAGTTACACAGCCGGACATGAGGACAGCCGAAGAGGTCGTCGAAACTGTTCGCAAAATCCGCGCGGCGCTGTCCATGCTGGGCGTGTCGGATTGTAAGATGCAGGAGGGTTCGCTGCGGGTGGACGTGAATCTATCCGTTAGGCCGATGGGTTCGGACGAGCTGGGCACGCGCACCGAGATGAAAAACATCAACTCGCTAAAGTCGATAGGCCGCGCCGTGGTTGGTGAGGCCGCGCGGCAAATCGAGCGGATCGAGCTGAATCGGCCGATTATTCAGGAGACGCGGCGTTGGGACGACAACAAGGATACCTCCACGGCCATGCGGTCTAAGGCGGACGCCCATGACTACCGCTACTTCCCGGAGCCAGATCTCGCGCCGCTGTCTCTGACGGAGGAATGGATCGAGGCGCAGCGGGCGTCGCTGCCTGAACTGCCCGAACAGAAGCGCGAACGGTACCCACGTGAATTCGGGTTGAGCGATTATGATACAAGTATAATTGTTTCCGAAAAGACACTGTGTGATCTTTTTGAACGCACAACATTTATATGTGGCAAACCAAAGGATACCGCCAACTGGATTATGGGCGAAATACTTGCAACGCTGAAGGGGCGCGGAGAATCGCCGGATCAATTGGTTCTGAATCCAGAAATACTGGCGCGGGTTATCACGTTACAATCCGAAGGGGTTATTAACAGAAATGGCGCGCGGGAAACGCTCCAAGCCGCGTTAGCTGGCGAGTTAAATAATGTTGATGAATATATCAAGATTCACCAGTTGGCTATGGTGGACGACGGCGCGGCGCTTGAGGATGTCATCCGGCAAGTGGTTAGCGGCGATCCGGAATCCGTGGCCGCGTACAAGGCTGGCAAGGAGAAGGTATTCGGCTTCCTGATGGGTCAGGCGATGAAGCTGCTCAAGGGAAAAGGCGATCCAGCACGGCTGAAAGAGATGCTGCGGGAGGCTTTGCGCTAAGTAATGGCGAAAACAGGCGAACGAAATGTAGTGACAAAAACTAAAGATTGTGATACAATCGGTTGTGGCAAGAGGATCGAATCAGAGGGGAGGGCGGGAATGGACTTATTCTTAATCAACCCAGCTGCGGGCAATGGCCGCGCCAAGCGCATTGCGCCAAAGGCGGAGGATCTGATCAAGCGGCACGGGGTTAATATTCAAACCATATACTCGGCGTATCCGGGACACGCCGAGGTTGTGGCGCGCAACGCGGCCCAGGCGGGGGTTAAGACTATCTTCGTACTGGGCGGCGACGGCACTGTTATCGAGGCCGCGCGAGGCGTATTCCGTACGGAGACGGCGCTGGCGCTGCTGCCGGCGGGCACGGGGAACGACTTCGGCAAGTGCTTTGGCATACCGTCGAATTGGCGGGACGCGGTGAGCTTCGCGCTGT
>BNUH01000189.1 GCA_025997215.1 Clostridia bacterium | reverse complement strand
GTGTTACATCGCCCTCTGCGAGCGTAGCGTTCAGAGAACACGCCGTTGGCGCGCCAGCTTGAGAAACATTACACAGAATCGAGTTGGTGAGTCTCTCGGTGGACATTGTGCCTAAGACATCAATCGTATCAACCTTGAACTGCGTGTATAGACCAGGCGTATTATTAACCGTTGGATCATAAATACCGCTGGTCGCGGTGTTATCGACAGTAGCCAGCACGGTCCACGCGCCCCAAGAGCTGTTGTTTGTCGATGTACGGCTGGAGATGCGGTATCCTTTAATTGCGCTCGTGCCGCCCGCCGCACCGGTCCAGGCCACGCGTACTGTCTCGTTATAATACTCCATTGGCGCGGCTCCGGCGGAGGAAGGCGCAGCAGGCAGTGTGTTTCTGCGGAAACTGCCCGATTCCATCCAGCCACTGTAGTATGCAGCACCAGCTGTACCGCGCGTGCGGATGCGATATTTTCTATAATACCCGCGCGTATCAGGAAGCGCAACGCCGGTGATCACACTGGTTGAAGTTGTGGTGATTGTCTTCAGCGCCGTCCACGATCCCCAAGATGAGTTGTTGGAAGACTCGGCGTATTCAATCTCATACGACGATATGGTGTTGAGTGTACCGTCGCTCGCGCCTGACCACGACAGAGTCGGTTCGCTCTCGGCGATTGTCGGAGAGATCGAGGTACTCGTCGGCGCGCCGCAGGCTGTCGGCGCGGTCCATGTTATTGCTATTGTCACTGGATACGCGGATAATATTGAGAATATATAAGTGTTCGGCGCGATCGACGGATAATCATTCGATGCGTCCCGGGCTTCCAAGCAAAGCGTGAAGGTTGCGCCTGTGAATTGAGTTGCCACAGCATTTGGCAATGCCCAGGTGCTGGGTTTATCCGATTGGATCATTGTGCTGTAAGATAAAGAGTTACCCGTCAGCCGTATACCGAGATCATTGTTGCGTAAGTAGAACCCGCCCAGTGGTGTGAACAGATTCGCGGTCATTGTGAATGTGACGCTGGAGATGGTTGCGCCGCTGGGGATTGCGCCACCGGAACGCGAGAGCCACATCCCCATTGTCGTCTGGTCTGTGTATACAGGAATATTGTTAGATGGGTACATGGAATAGCTAGTTACTGACATAGAACGGTTCCTCCATTATTCATAAACTGCGGTTACGAGTGAATTGATAAGCCCACAAAGCAATGGCTCTAACCGAGTGTCAGTAACCCGCGTAAAAGGAACGCACGACCCCCCAACCGTCCGTCTTGACTGCGCGGCTGGAAACCGCTGTGCAGGCTATGCCGACGGCGATTGGAACCAGCAAAGCACAAGCCCTCTCGCCGTCGACATATCCAGCGTAGCGGTTTCCCGCCACGCAGTCAAGACCAAGCTCGCTTCGCTCGGGACTGCGTTCTGGCTGTGGTGCAGGGGGAACGGGCCTCTGGCTCCGAGAACCAACTTCCGCTGCGGCGGGTGCTGTCCTGGCTGGGCGCTTCTTTATGGGTGATGGGTTTACACAATTGGTGCGGCACTACCTGAGTTTCGCCCCGCCAGCGTGCGGGGCTTCTTTTTCGTTTTGGTTACTTGTCTCAAATATAGGTCTATATGATTCGCGAAATCATCCTTTCGCGAAGTTATAGCGATTGATATGTCGATAAAGCATCGCTGCACTTGTGCGTTATGCTGCATCGAGTATTATGCAGTATTATCCAGCGTAATCTAGTGAATATTATACCGGTTTGAACCGAATTTGCGCATAATTCAAACCTTTTATGCAATTCCGGTTCGGAGGAATGGCGTTATTATTGCCGGCGTATATCTGCCGCTGACAGACGTGAAAAGAGGCTACGTTCCTGACAAACGCAGCCAAACAACCAATACATGCAATTCCTGAACAACGTCAAAGGGGCGGTTAGAATGGTTGATTCGTAAGACTGTCTAAGACGGCAGATAGCGTAAATTCAATGAATAAAGCGGAATCATTATCTTTCCGCGCATACTGAATTGCCTGATAGTATTGCGGCCTTTGTTGGTATATGACGGCTTCCATCGGTATTGACGCGAAGATTGGATTCCATTTCGCAAGCACCAACGTCTGCCATAAGCGTCCCATGCGTCCGTTGCCATCCTCAAAAGGGTGGATCGTTTCTATCTCATAATGAAGTATTGCACTTTTTAGTGTGGGATGCAAGTCAGAGTTTTTCGCCCATGAAAATAAATCCGTTATCAACTGCGGTACAAACTGCGGGCGTGCACCAACATGCACTATAGTATCTCCATCATATACCGCCACGTCACCGCTGCGAAAACTTCCCGCCCGCTTAACAAGCCCATCCGTCATCAACCTATGCGCTTCTAAGAAGTCATCGATTGCATACGGATCAAGCATCATTATTCTATCGTATGCTTCGTACGCATTCTTAACCTCCTTGACGTCCTCTTGCTTTCCGGCGATCAACTTCCCGTCAAGCACGGCTGTCACCTCATCCAGCGTAAGTGAGTTGCCTTCAATCGCTAGTGAAGAATGGATCGTGCGCAAACGGTTCTTTCTGTGGAGCCTAATATCACGTTTGAAATCCGTGCCGAACTCAAGCCGCGTCACCGTCTCGACAATCTTGGCTAGGTAGTCTGCGGCCTTCTCTGTTATTGTATAGGGTGGTTTCACTATGTTGATCCGCCTTTCGCATACCATTTTCAAACGCTCACAATTTGTGACCGGTTGACATCCTTTCGCCGTGTTCTAGCAGCCATTCTGGAGCAATGTCTATTTGGCCATTCAACCACGCGGGGGCACCACATTCGATAGTTACATCGTTGAAAATATTCTCGTTCTGCAACGGGCAAAATGCCTCGCTATCTAACAACGCTGTCATGTCTACAACAACCGTCGTGCCGTCGTTAAAACGCGCCCACAGCCTATGGTGTTCTAAAGGACGCAAGGCAATAACCGACAAAACTGGTTCGGGTTCACCTGCATATACGATGCCATCACGTTCGTACATGGTTGTTACCTCCCTTAACGTAAAGGTTCAACTTTATCGACGGGTATGTTGCGCACTGCTTT
>BNUH01000188.1 GCA_025997215.1 Clostridia bacterium | reverse complement strand
GCCAGCGCGCCGCTGTTGCGCACCGCGAAGCGTTCACCTGCTGCGCCAGCAAAGAACGCCATGCCGCTGGTCGCGCCATACAAGGCGACGTTGCCCAGTAGTATGCTCTCGTGCGCGTCGTAGGCGGCGTCGGTGGGTGGCTTGATGATCAGCTTCCCGCCGGATAAGCCCTTACCCACGTAGTCATTGGCCTGGCCGTCCAGCGATAATGTGATCCCGCGCGGCAGCCACGCGCCGAAGCTCTGTCCCGCGTATCCTGTCAAATCGAATCGAATGGTGTCGTCGGGCAGACCCTTCGCGCCGTACTTCTGGGTGACGGCGTTGCCCAGGCGTGTGCCGATAGTTCTATGAATATTCTGAACTCTTAACGAACCGCGCACACATTGTCCGCACACTAGCGCTGGTTCGGCCAACACCGCCAGTGTGGATGAATCCAGCGTATCGGTCAGCGGGTGCGATGTGGTGTGGTATTGGATGGGAACGGGCGCCGGGCTTAACAGGCGATGGAAGTCCAGCGTACGACGTTTCCAGTGGTCGGTAACGATGGGTTCCAACAGGTCGGATCGGCCGACCATCTCGTCGACGGTACGTAAACCCAGTTGCGCCATGATCTCCCGCAGTTGTCCGGCAACGAAGCGCATGTAACGCATGACATACTCCGGCTTGCCGCGGAAGCGCGCTCGCAGCGTCTCGTTCTGGGTCGCGATGCCCACGGGACAGCTATCCAGGTTGCACACGCGCATCATCATGCAGCCCATCGTGATCAGCGGCCCGGTGGAGAATCCGAATTCCTCTGCGCCAAGCAGCGCCGCGACAGCGACATCCCGTCCGGTTAACAGTTTACCATCCGTTTCCAATGTAACCCTGGTGCGCAATAGATTCCGCACCAGCGTCTGGTGTGTCTCCGCTAACCCTAATTCCCATGGGAGACCGGCGTGACGGATGCTCGTTCTGGGGGAAGCGCCCGTACCGCCGTCGTATCCGCTGATGAGTATGACATCGGCCATGCCCTTCGCCACGCCCGCCGCAATCGTGCCAACCCCGGCTTCTGCTACCAGTTTGACGCTGATGCGCGCGTCCGGGTTGGCGTTCTTCAGGTCGTATATCAGTTCCGCTAAATCCTCAATGGAGTAGATGTCGTGGTGAGGCGGCGGCGAGATCAGCCCGACGCCGGGCGTCGAGTGGCGGGTCTTGGCGATGGATGCGGAAACCTTGCCGCCGGGGAGCTGGCCGCCCTCGCCTGGCTTCGCGCCCTGTGCCATCTTGATTTGAATCTCTTTGGCGGAGACCAGGTAGCGGCTCGTCACGCCGAACCGACCGGAGGCGACCTGCTTGATCGCGCTGCAGCGTTCGTCGAGGAATCGCGCCTCGTCCTCGCCGCCCTCGCCCGTGTTGGACTTGCCGCCCAAGCGATTCATAGCGACGGCCATGCATTCGTGCGCCTCCTGGCTGATCGAACCGTAGGACATCGCGCCCGTCTTGAATCGGCGCACGATGGATTCCACCGACTCCACTTCATCTAACGGAATGGGATGCGTGTCGGTTGTGAATTTTAACAACCCGCGCAGCGTAACGGCGGGACCTTCGTCGATGGCCTTGGCGTATGCCTTGAACGCCTCGAGGTTGTCGTCCCAACAGGCCTGCTGCAGCAGGTGAATGGTGGTAGGGTTCAGCAGGTGCGGCTCGCAGTCGCGCCGCCATTGATATACACCGCCCGACGGCAGCCCATCGATGGCGTTGGCGTCAGCCGTGAACCCTTGCGCGTGCCTGGCCGCCGTCTCCCGGGCCAATTCATCCAGCGTCAACCCGCCCAGTCTGGACGGCGTGCCCGGGAAGTAGCGGTCGATGATCTCCGCGCCAAGCCCGACCGCCTCAAACGGCTGCGCGCCGCGATAACTCTGCACGGCCGAGATGCCCATCTTCGAGAGCATCTTCAGCAGCCCTTTTTCCAGCGCGTGGATGTAGTTGGCTACGGCGTCCTCGGGCTTGATTTTGTTGGAACCTTTGCGGATGAACCCGTCATTCGCCATCGCTCGCACCGTCTCCAGCGCGGCATACGGGCAGATGCACGTGACGCCATACCCGACCAGCAGTGCGATGTGATGTACCTCGCGCGGTTCGGCGGAATCCAACAGGATGCTCAACCGTGTGCGCTGGCCCTTGACGACTGTGTACCGCTGCACGCAGGCAACGGCCAGCATCGCTGGTATGGCGGCGTGCTCCTCATCCACATCCCTGTCGGAGAGTATGAGGATCGAACAGCCGCGATTGAACGCGGCGTCGGCAGCCTGTTCCAGCTGGATCAGCGCAGCGCGCAAACCATCGCCGCCGTCGGCCGCCTTGTATACTATCGGCAGGATAGCGCTCCGAAGCCCGTCGTCGTCCAGCGCGGCCAGCTTCGACATGCGATCCTCACCGATGATGGGCGAATGCAGGCGTATCTGGCGGCAACTGATCGGCGAGGGATGCAGCAGATCGCCCTCGGGACCGATATACACCCGCAGCGACGTGACAATCTCCTCGCGGATAGCGTCGATGGGCGGGTTGGTCACCTGCGCGAATTGGTGGTGGAAGTAATCATACAGCAATTGCGGGGCTTCGGACAGCACGGCCAGCGGCGCATCCGTGCCCATCGAACCGACGGCCTCCTGTCCGGTCTCGGCCATGGGCCGGATCAGCTTTTCACATATTTCATATGTGTAACCGAACGCGCGCTGGAGGGTTGGCAGCGGCAGTCTGGATGCTAGCTTGTCAGCCGACTCCTTGTTGCCGTCGGGCAGCGCATCGATGTTAACCTTCAGACGATCGATCCAGGCGCGGTAAGGCTGCTGGTCGGCGATGGCGCGCTTGATCTCCGCGTCGGTGTAGAATCGGCCTCTCGCGGTATCGACCATAACCATACGCCCCGGCTGCAAGCGATCCTGCAGACGGATGTTGGACGCGGGCACCTCTATCGCCCCGGCCTCACTGGTGAGGATGACCATGTCGTCCAGCGTCACCACGTACCGTGCCGGACGCAGCCCGTTGCGATCCAGCATAGCGCCGATGGAAACCCCGTCCGTGAACGCTATCGCCGCCGGACCATCCCACGCGGCCATAAT
>BNUH01000187.1 GCA_025997215.1 Clostridia bacterium | reverse complement strand
CAGCGCGCATCTGTAAGGTGGATCAAACCCTTGCAAGCGTACAAAGCCACAGTCGCACGGTTGCAGCCGCAGCCAGGAGAACGCCTGGCAGACCATGCCTTGCGGCGCGGTATACCACGTGCGCACACGCACTGCAGCGCTCTCTCCTACCCGTTCAAATCGATAATGCGCCATGAACGAAGGCATCGGCGCGTTTGTCTCTGCTTCAATAGGACAGGTGATAATCTCGATCGAGTCATCGCTCTCCCACAGCTGCGTCCGATCGTGAAAAACATGCAGCAACGCGGTTTCGGGTTGCATCAGACGACCCGCGCTGCGCAGGATGGGGCGGTTATCCAAAGTGTCCTCCGCTGTGAACCGCAGCGTCACACCGCTGGATTCATGCGCCGCCGTTAATTGCAATGTATACCCCTCAATCCCGGCGCAAAAGGACCAACCATTTCCTAGGCGCATCCTGTCCTCCTATCACACATCGTATAGAAAACACTTGCATTCGTCCCGGTCAAACTGCAGCGAAATGCCATCCGGATCGAAAAGATGCGTTTCGCCCGTATACATCTCCGTAATACCGCGCACGGCGAAGGGAAGACGCAACCGATGTTCGCCACCCTTGTGACTGAACAGCGCGAGCATACGATTGTTCGCATACACGGGCAGGTTGTCGTATTGGTATATATGTACGTCCGCCATCCGCGCCATGGGCCGCAGGACAAACGACGGAAGCGGGCCTTGCATACTCCACGCGCTGAAGCCGCCATCAGTGCGGCGTTTCACCACAAGACGAGCTTCGCGGTTAACCAAGTCGCGCCCATAGACCGCCGCTTCGGGATCGTCGCACGCAAGTGAAAGCGTCTGCGCATATGGCCGGCCATAGACGCGGGGCATCCCGTCATCGTTGAGCAGTCCCGCATCTACGACGGTGTATCCCGCTGGCAACGCAGAGCAGGCGATTCGGATACCCATTAAATCCTGAATGCCATCCAGATCAAAGGCGGATGCCGTGATCGCGCCGGACGCATACCCGAAAAGGAGATTCGCGCCGGACGCGCGCAGCGATGCAACCGCATCACGCAGGGCATCGGAAGGCGCGTACAGATCCGGCAGGATGTACAGTTTGTATTGTTCGCGGGGGAAACGCGGCGAAAGTATATCCGTCGTAAAATATTCGTCAACAGGGCACCCCATCAATCCTACCGCGGCGCGCTGTCGGATGACCCAATCCCCATGCAGCGGCACTTGCTTACCGATATAGTAATTCGATTCCAAATCGACCAATAATGCCACCTGCGATACAGAATGAACAGGCTGAGCATTTAACCGCGCGTTTGCTTCACGGATTCCCTGAAGCGCGGCCATAATTTTCGGATGGTCATACCATCCGCCAAACATATCGAACCACCAGTGCGCGCCGCCCTTGGACATCGTAAGTGCAGCCTCACGGCGGGAATAGTGGATTGATTCCCGCAGACTGTCATGGCGGCGATGTGCGTATGCCTGCAACACCTGCGCATACGGGTTTCCATTCGCGGGGAAGGCGGTATTGTCAATCTCATGGAAGTATAGCTTTTCGTTGATGACGGCCGAATCGATGGGCAGCTGTGACGCGCTGGATGCTTCCAATCCGCGTGCGGTATACGACGCGGGCGCAAAGACCATGTCAACATCCGGACAGGCAAAGATCCGGCTGGCCGCCAGATGCCCGAATTGGTACAGCTGGCTTTCCACAGACACATACCCAAAAAAGCAGCCCACCAACAAGCTGCGCTGCGTATGCTGCTTCACGACTGCAGCGAAATATTCGATTGCATCGGCGATCACTTCATTATGATGACGCCAATAGTCGAGCGCGTCCTTGTCCTCGATCGGATCTCGGAGTACGCCGTGCGTAGTATGGTTCAGAGCTTCGTCCGAAGGTGTGGGCTTGCCTGTACCGGCCTGATACCGCCGCGCCTTTTCGGAGATCTGTTCAGTCTGCTCGGCGCTGTTGTACCATTCGCAGGTGCCGCCAGCGCAGATGTACACGGCATAGATCGTCTCCGGATACTCCCGCTGTAACCAATCCAGCATGTCGCGGATCATCCGTGCGGCGCTCTCACGCCAGACCTGATCGCCCGCCATGCGGGCAATATGTGCGAAGCTATCGGACGCCTCGGGATGATCTCGCAGGTACCAGTCCCGTGTATCCAGCATCAGCATTAAAGAGAGGTAGGCGTCAGGCGCGTTCTGCCTAAACAAATCCATCTGCCGGCGCAGGGCACCCCAGTCGTACTGTCCCTCACCCGTCCATACCTCGCCGAATTGGGAGTATGGCACTCGCAAGCCGCACAAGATGCCGCTGGGGAACACGGTCATCAACCGCGTACCGCTCTGCGCAAACGCGCGTACCGCTTCCGCCGACGGCCAGAACGAGCGGAATGAAACCGGCTCGATCACCTCGCCGTTGATCTCGATCTTCAGCACATTATTTTGACGAACCACGCGTGCGTGCATGATAGCCTTCTCCTTCACCATAACCTGGACGTCCGGCAGTTATTACTGCCGGACGCTTGCTGCTAGATGTGTTATTTGCTTTACCGGGCTTGCTCGGCGTTATAGGCCGCCGTCGCCTCCGCCTCCCATTCGAGGCCGCCTTCGCTCTCCCAGCGGTCTACGAACGCGGCATACTCCTGCTCCACGTCGCCAGTCGTGACGATCAGCTGGGCCAGCGCCTCTTTGACGATGTCGCTCAGCGTGCCGCCGAATTCGCCGCTCGCGGCCAGAGGTGTCCGGACATTCGGCCATTCGAAAGCATTGGCGATCGCAAACGCCTGTCCATCCTGGGTCAAGCGGTTCATCGTGCGCAGCTCGATCCCATCATGGATGCGAATCGTCCTCCAATAGGTGTAACCACCTTCCGCACGTTGAGTCGTGTCGTCCGTATATTTACCCAGACGTTGATACTTGCCGTCTGCCTGATCTACCCATTCATACATGAGGCCCTCAATGCCCAAGTACGTCAAGGTGTCTCCCTCTTCCGTGGCGAGATAATCCAGCAGTTGGATCGCCGCTTCGGGGTACTTGGCCGTCGAGGCGACGACATACCCGCTGGTCGCGTTGTTGTACCGCTTGGGCGAGCCCT
>BNUH01000186.1 GCA_025997215.1 Clostridia bacterium | reverse complement strand
AAAGAGATATGTGATGCTCATGGGACGCCGTTAATTGAGGATGCCGCTGAAAGCCTTGGCGCTACATATAAAGGAAAACAGACAGGAACCTTCGGAAAGTGGGCTGCGTTGAGCTTTAATGGGAATAAGATCATCACTACTTCTGGTGGTGGTATGCTACTTTCGGATATAGATAATGATATAAAGAAAGCACGATTCTGGTCTACTCAAGCCAGAGATCAAGCGCCGTATTATCAGCACTCTGAGATCGGTTACAATTATCGCATGAGTAATATCGTAGCTGGAATAGGGCGCGGTCAGCTGATCCATTTGGATGAGCACATTGAGAAAAAGAAATCTATTTATAATCGATATAAACATGCAGGCTTTGAGATGAATCCTTTTCTACAGGGTAGCCAGCCAAACCACTGGTTATCTTGTACCTTAGTAGATGAACCAGAGAGGGTCAGATTAGCACTGGAAGAGGAAAACATAGAGGCACGTCCGATCTGGAAGCCCATGCATTTACAACCACTGTACGCCGGATACGATTTCATCTCTGTTGACGGAGATATAGGCGGAGAAGTGTTTCATCGCGGTTTGTGCCTGCCCTCTGATGTAAAAATGTCCGCAGAAGGGCAGGAACGGGTTATTAGTATTGTGAAGAATACAGTGAAAGTAGCTGCGTAATGTATCTAACAGTAAAGCGTATGCTGGATATCTTATTAGCACTTATACTCTTAGTGCCAGCCACTTTATTGGTTGGAATCTGTGCTCTTGCTATAAAGATTGAAAGTAAAGATCCTGCCTTTTTCGTTCAAGAACGCCCTGGGCATAAAGGAGAGATATTTCGTATTTATAAGCTTAGGACTATGGTCATCGATACAGAACGAGATGGTAAGACGCTTACAGACATGGATCGGATAACGAAAACCGGAAAAGTAATTAGAAAACTTAGTTTTGATGAATTGCCGCAGATTTGGAATATACTATGCGGTCAGATGTCTTTTATAGGGCCTAGGCCTCTGTTAACAAGCTATTTACCTCTTTATACGGCTGAGCAGATGCGACGGCATGACGTACTCCCCGGCATTTCTGGATGGGCTCAGGTTAATGGCCGGAATGAGATTTCGTGGGAGCAGAAGTTTAGGCAGGATGTTTGGTATGTTGATAATGTTAGCTTTATTGCTGATCTGAAGATATTCTGGAGAACAATTCTGAGTGTGGTGAAGCGGGAAGGGATAAACTCAGAGGTGAATAATACTATGCAGATCTTTTCAGGGGAAAATACCTCAGCATGAATATACTATTTACTTGCGTTGGGCGTAGAGTAGAACTGATCCAAGCATTTCGAGCGGCTGCTGACAATTTAGCTATACGTTTACGCATATATGGTTCAGATACTGACATTAATGCACCAGCTGCTTTTTTTTGCGACCAGTATATTCAAAGTTGTATAATTATAGAGCCACAATACATAAAAACTTTAGTTCAAATTTGTAAGAACGAACAAGTTGATGCAGTAATACCAACTATTGATACCGATTTAATCATACTTTCTGAAAGTAAAGATCTCTTCTTAGAGGTAGGAACGCGAGTAATTGTCTCTGATATAGACACGATTTTGTTATGTCGAGACAAATCGAAGACTGTTGATTTCATCCACAGTTGTGGTTTGTTGGCTCCAAATGCTGTGGACGATATGATGGAATATTCGGGTAAATTACCATGTTTTATAAAGCCAAAAGATGGTAGTTCCAGTATAAATGCGTTTCGTATCGATAAGAAAGAAGACTTAGTTTTGTATACAACGAAAATAAATGACTACCTAATACAGCCATACATTAAGGGAAAAGAATACACAGTTGATATTCTGTGTGACTTTGAAGGAAATCCGATTCATATTACTCCGAGAGAACGATTACGTATTCGTAGTGGTGAAGTCATTCAGACGATTATTGTACAAGATGAAAGGATTGTTGAAGAATGCAAGATAATTCTATCAGCAATACAATTTATCGGAGCTATTACTATTCAACTGATTCGTGAGGAAATCACAGGTAATGATTACTTCATCGAAATTAATCCAAGATTTGGTGGAGGAGCTCCTCTCTCGATGAAGGCTGGAGCCGATTCTGCATGTTCATTATTACGTATTTTAAACGGGGAAACAATTGTATACCAAAGTGAAGTGAATACTGGAGAGATATACAGCCGTTACGATCAGAGCATTCGCATTAGATCGTGTGACTTGAAAATAGAAGCAGTTGTTTTTGATCTCGATGACACCCTTTATTCAGAGAAGGATTATATCAGAAGCGGTTTCTGTGCAGTAGCTTGCTATCTTCACATAGATAGCGCAGAAAAAAAGCTTTGGGCGTCATTTATCCGCAAAGAGCCAGCAATTGATGCTTTGTTGATTGAAGAAGGAATATATACTGATAAGCTAAAGGAAGAATGTATCCATCTCTATCGTGAGCATAAGCCTAGTATTCGTCTATATGATGGCGTTGAGCAAATGCTTATTGGATTGCGAGAACAGGGAGTTAAGATTGGTTTGCTAACTGATGGCCGCTCTGAGGGGCAAAGAGCAAAGATTAAGGTATTGCATCTTACGGAGTATGTTGACGAGATAATAGTTACAGATGAATTAGGTGGTATACAGTTTAGGAAGCCGAATGATGTTGCTTTCAGGGTAATACAGAGGCGATTTGGAATTCCATTCGAACGAATGGGCTATATTGGTGATAATGCCGTTAAGGACTTCTTAGCGCCATTGTCGCTCGGTATGAGTTGTATTCATGTTAACAACTCAGATGGTCTTTACCACAGGACGGCTGATTGTCGTGTGAAATCTTTAGATAACATTATAGATGTTATGAAAATATTGCGAGGTAGAGGTATAACCGATACTTCACAGATATCCGATGCGGTTTATTAGTCATAAGGGCTGATGGAATTGAACATATTTATAGGAAAAAAAATAAACCAACTACATATTGCTGAAAATGAAATCAAAATTGACTAGCTAAAAGATGCTTGTAAAAAGCATAGAGATTATAAATAAGAAATTAAAAAAATAACAGAAAGCTTTCCTATGGTCAATATAAAAGAAAGACTCTCAGATTTAGTTGTATTAAATATGGCTGATGACTTAGGTTATTATTATATTTGGTAAACCTGAT
>BNUH01000185.1 GCA_025997215.1 Clostridia bacterium | reverse complement strand
GGATCCCGCGCTCGAAGGCGAGCCGCGCAAGGAACTGATCGACCGCTTCACCAAGCTGCTGACCGACAACGGCGCGCAGATTGATAAGGTCGACGAATGGGGCAAGCGCCGCCTGGCGTATCCCATTGACTTCAAGAACGAGGGCTATTATGTGCTCATCAATTTCCGCGCTGATCCCGAAGTACCGCGCGAAATTGAGCGAAACCTGCAGATCTCCGAACTGGTCATCCGTTCGATGATCGTGAAGATCGAGGAGAAGCATACCAGCGTGAAGCCGCGGCCGGTCGTCGTACGTCCGGTGATCAGCATGATCGCGCCAGTGACGTCATCGGCACCCGTCGAGCCAGCCGCTCCAGTGGTGCCCGCCGAAACCGCCGTGCCAGCCGTTCCAACGGAACCTTCCGAAGCCCCGGCTGAACCGACGCCCTCTGAACCGGCAGCCGTTCCAACTGCAGAACCCGCCGCCGAGCCAGCGCCAGCCGCGTTGAAACCAGCGGTTGAGGCTTGAAGGTTTAATAAAGATTTAACAAATTAGAAGTCCGACATACCGCAACATGAAATCGAGGCGTAAGCCATGAATAAGATTTTCCTGATCGGCAACCTTACGCGTGATCCCGAGACCCGCACATCCCAGGCGGGCAACCAGCTATGCCGATTCGGTCTGGCGGTAAACCGACGCCGCCGTCAGATGGAAGGCCAGCCTGACGCGGACTTTTTCAACTGCACAGCCTCCGGCAAGACGGCGGAGATCGCGCAGCGCTACCTGCAGAAGGGCCGCAAGGTGAGCATAGTCGGGTCGTTGAGCATCAACACATTCGACGGCCAGGATGGTGTGCGCCGCACCAGCGCCGAGGTTTGGGTGGACGATCTGGAGTTCCTGCCCAACGCCCCGTCGCCGCAGTCGGGCGATCCTTACGGCAGTGCGCCAGCTCCGGCACCGAGCACGGGCGGCGGCTATTATGGCCAAACTCCCGCGCCGCGTGCCGCTGAACCGCCCAAACCCGCCGCGCAGCCCAGCTACTCCGGCTTCAGCGAGGTCGACGAGGATGAGCTGCCGTTTTAGTTTTTGTTAATCGTCACAAAATTCCGATATGTAATTAGGAGGTACTTCCCATGTCTGAAGATCGCGGAGAACGCTCCGGCCGCCGCCCGCGCGGACGCAAGCCGCGCCGCAAGGTATGCAGTTTTTGCGTAGACAAGGTCGAATTCATCGACTATAAGGATATCAACCGCCTGCGCCGCTTCACGAATGAGCGCGGCAAGATCCTCCCGCGCCGCATGTCCGGCAACTGCGCCAAGCACCAGCGTCAGCTATCCGAATCCATCAAGCGCGCGAGAGTCGTGGCGTTGCTGCCGTATACCATAGATTGACGGTAGGGAATTAGGTGAATTAGGGAATTCGAGCTTAAAGGGCGGCCGACTGGCCGCCCTTTGTGTTCAAATTATATAACAGCCTCGGCCCCTGCCGCCATCGCCTGTTGGTTGATGGGGATCAAGTGATCCTTGCCAGCGCCCAGCGTCTCACGGAGTGCGTCCAGCAGACTTTCCATCGGCAGAAGGTTCGTCAGCGCGTTGAACGCCCCCAGCATTACCATGTTCGCCGTCCGCGCGTTGCCGATCTTCACCGCGATATCATTGACAGGAACGGCGAATACCTTCACATCCTTGCGCTCGGGTTCGCGGTCGATTAACGACGAATTATACAGAATCGTGCCGCCCGCGGCCACAGTCGGTTCAAACTTATCCATCGATGGCCGATTCATCAGGATTGCCACGTCCGGTTCTGTAACCAGCGGCGAACCGATCGGCTCATCTGCCAGAACCACGCCGCAATTGGCCTCGCCACCGCGCATCTCCGGCCCATAGGAAGGCATCCAACATACTTCGAGATTCTCGTGCATGCCCGCCTTGCTGAGCAGCTGGCCCATCAGCAACACGCCTTGGCCGCCGAATCCCGCGATTAATATGCGTTTCTCCATCGCTCAGGCCTCCTTCTTGACGCCCAGCGGATAGTATGGGATCATGTCCGACGCGACCCACTTGAGCGATTCCAGCGGTGTCATGCCCCAGTTCGTGGGGCAGGTGGAGAGCACCTCTACCATACTGAATCCCTTGCCCGCCTGTTGAACCTCAAACGCCTTCTTGATCGCGCGCTTGGCCTCGTTGACGTGCCTTGGATCGTGAACCGATACGCGCGCCGCATACGCAGTACCCTCCATCTGGGCAATCAACTCACTCATGCGGATGGGCTTGCCGCATAGCTCCTCGTTGCGGCCATAGGGCGACGTGGTCGTAACCTGTCCAACCAGCGTGGTCGGCGCCATCTGGCCGCCCGTCATGCCGTATATGGCATTATTCACAAATATAGTTGTAATCTTTTCACCACGCGCGGCTACGTGCATGATCTCGGCCATGCCGATGGAGGCCAAGTCGCCGTCGCCTTGGTAGGTGAACACGATATTCTTTGGATGCACGCGCTTTATGCCCGTTGCAACCGCCGGCGCGCGGCCGTGCGCTGCCTGCATCATATCCACTGCGAAGAAATTATACGCGAATACCGCGCAGCCCACCGGCGCAACGCCGATCGTCTTGTCCTGCACGCCCAGTTCGTCGATGGCCTCCGCAACCAGCCGATGGATGATCCCGTGCGTGCAGCCGGGACAGTATGTGAGCGTGGCGTCGGTCAAGGATTTGGGTTTTTCAAAAACGCGCGTCATACCGTCGCCTCCTTAATCGCCTGTAAGACATCCCGCACCGCCGGAACCATGCCGCCCGTCCGGCCGTAGAAGTGCACGGGTTTCGCGCCGTTGACGGCCAGCTTGACGTCGTCGATCATCTGGCCAGCGCTCATTTCAACGGTAAGGAATGCCTTCGCGCGCTTGGCCGCCTCCGCTATCGGTGCGGATGGGAACGGCCACAGCGTGATAGGCCGGATCATGCCAGCCTTGATCCCTTCCTGCCGGGCCAAGCGGATGGCGCTGCGGACGATCCTCGCGACCGTACCGTATGCGACTATAACTAAATCCGCGTCGTCCACCTGTTCCGAACCGTATTCGACGATATTCTCCTCGATGCGTGAGAATTTCGCCTGAAGTTTGATATTATGACGCTCCAGTTCGGCTGGATCGATGTACAGTGAATTAATGATCGAGCGCGGGCGCGTACCATTCCAACCCGTTGCGGCCCAAGGC
>BNUH01000184.1 GCA_025997215.1 Clostridia bacterium | reverse complement strand
AAAGATCAAGTAATTAAGGGCACAGGGTGGATGCCAAGGCGCCAAGAGCCGACGAAGGACGTGGCAAGCTGCGAAAAGCTACGGGGAGCCGCAAGCAGGCATTGAGCCGTAGATATCCGAATGGGGAAACCCGGCGGGGGTAACGCCCCGTCATCCTAGGATGAATACATAGTCCTAGAGAAGGGCACCCGGGGAAGTGAAACATCTGAGTACCCGGAGGAAAAGAAAGTAAAAACGATTCCCTCAGTAGCGGCGAGCGAAAGGGGAAGAGCCTAAACCAGTCCTCTACGGAGGAGTGGGGTTGCGGGCCGGCATAAAGTATCTGGAGCACGAGTCGAACACTTCTGGGAAGTAGGGCCAGAGCGGGTGATAGCCCCGTAGACGAAGTGCGAAGGAGCGAGCCGGTACCAGAGTACCGCAGGACACGTGAAATCCGGCGGGAAGCAGGGAGGACCACCTTCCAAGGCTAAATACATCTTGGCGACCGATAGCGTATAGTACCGTGAGGGAAAGGTGAAAAGAACCCCGGGAGGGGAGTGAAATAGAACCTGAAACCCTGTGTTTACAAGCACTGAGAGCGCGAGATATGCGCAATCAGGTACTTTTTGTAGAACGGACCGGCGAGTTGCGTTTTCAGGCGAGGTTAAGTTCTTAAGGAACGAAGCCGAAGCGAAAGCGAGTCTGAAGAGGGCGTCAAGTCTGAGGACGCAGACCCGAAACCGGGTGACCTATCCATGGGCAGGTTGAAGAGGTGGTAAAGCATCTTGGAGGACCGAACCAGACGTCTGTTAAAAAAGGCGGGGATGACCTGTGGATAGGGGAGAAATTCCAATCGAACCCGGATATAGCTGGTTCTCCTCGAAATAGCTTTAGGGCTAGCCTCGCGTATACGCCATGGAGGTAGAGCACTGAATGAGCTAGGGGGCCACAAAGCTTACCGAACTCTATCAAACTGCGAATGCCATGGAGAATAAGCGCGGGAGTCAGTCCGCGGGAGATAAGTTTCGCGGGCAAAAGGGGAACACCCCAGATCAGCCGCTAAGGCCCCTAAGTGCAGGTTAAGTGGGAAAGGATGTGCAGTTGCGCAGACAACCAGGATGTTGGCTTAGAAGCAGCCATACATTCAAAGAGTGCGTAATAGCTCACTGGTCGAGTGACTGTGCGCCGAAGATGTCCGGGGCTAAAACCTGCCGCCGAAGCGCTGGGAAAGAACCGTAATGGTTCTTTCGGTAGAGGAGCAATGTGTAAGGAACGAAGCGTTAGCGAAAGCCGGCGTGGACTTTACACAAGAGAGAATGCCGGTATGAGTAGCGAGAGCTGCGCGAGAAACGCAGCGGTCGAAAGCCCAAGGTTTCCTGGGGAAGGTTCATCCACCCAGGGTAAGTCGGGACCTAAGGCGAGGACAGTAGTCGTAGCCGATGGACAGCTGGTTCAAAATTCCAGCACCGCCTAGGAATGATGCAGTGACACAGAAGGATAGCCCGAGCAGGGTGATGGTCAACCCTGTGCAAACGGTGAGGGTGTTTGGCAGTTAAGTACACCAAACAATAAGCCTGGGCCGTGACGCGGAGCGAAAATAAGTAGCGAAGCGGGTGAATTCACGCTGGCGAGAAAAGCTGCTAGTATATCCAAAGGCGCCCGTACCGCAATCCGACGCAGGTGGGCGAGGAGAGAATCCTAAGACGAACGGGAGAACCCTTGTTAAGGAACTCGGCAAAATGGCCCCGTAACTTCGGGAGAAGGGGCGCCTTGATTGAGAGATCGAGGCCGCAGAGAATAGGCCCAAGCGACTGTTTAGCAAAAACACAGGTATCTGCGAAAGCGAGAGCTGACGTATAGGTGCTGACGCCTGCCCGGTGCTGGAAGGTTAAGGGGAGCGGTTAGCCGCAAGGCGAAGCTGTAAACCGAAGCCCCAGTAAACGGCGGCCGTAACTATAACGGTCCTAAGGTAGCGAAATTCCTTGTCGGGTAAGTTCCGACCCGCACGAATGGCGTAACGACTTGGGCGCTGTCTCAACAGGGGACCCGGTGAAATTGAAGTATGTGTGAAGATGCACATTACCCGCGACTGGACGGAAAGACCCCGTAGAGCTTTACTGTAACCTGACATTGGATTCTAGCAACGGATGTACAGGATAGGTGGGAGGCTGGGAAGTGTGGGCGTCAGCCTGCATGGAGCCAACGTTGGGATACCACTCTTCTGTTGCCGGAATTCTAACATAACGCCGTAAGCCGGCGGATGGACAGTATCAGGCGGGCAGTTTGACTGGGGCGGTCGCCTCCGAAAGAGTAACGGAGGCGCCCAAAGGTACCCTCAGAATGGATGGAAACCATTCGCAGAGTGTAAAGGCACAAGGGTGCTTGACTGCGAGAGCGACAACTCGAGCAGGGACGAAAGTCGGGCTTAGTGATCCGGCGGCATAGCGTGGAATAGCCGTCGCTCAACGGATAAAAGCTACCTCGGGGATAACAGGCTGATCTCCCCCAAGAGTCCACATCGACGGGGAGGTTTGGCACCTCGATGTCGGCTCGTCGCATCCTGGGGCTGAAGTCGGTCCCAAGGGTTTGGCTGTTCGCCAATTAAAGCGGCACGCGAGCTGGGTTCAGAACGTCGTGAGACAGTTCGGTCCCTATCCATCGTGGGCGTTGGAACCTTGAGAGGAGCTGTTCCTAGTACGAGAGGACCGGAATGGACGTACCTCTGGTGCAACTGTTGTCGTGCCAACGGCATAGCAGGGAAGCGAAGTACGGACGGGATAAACGCTGAAGGCATCTAAGCGTGAAGCCCACCTCAAGATTATGGTTCCCTTCCCGCAAGGGAGAAAGACCCCTGGCGGACTACCAGGTTGATCGGTCATCGGTGCAAGCGCGGTAACACGCTTAGCTTGATGATACGAATAGGTCGAGGGCTTGATCTTAATGAATCCTAAGCAAGAATACTTTCAAAGTATTCAGCTCACATTCCCCTTACATCCACTCTGTTGTGCGGTTTTCAGGCTGCTAAGCTGTCATTAGGATCGAAGATCCGACATGACAACCATCTCACCTTAACTCCCTGCCACTAGCGACGAGGCTGTTCAAAAGCGCCATATCGCTAGGAGAGGCAAGCGAGTGTGAGGAAACGCACTAGCGTGCGTTGACGATCCGAGCGCAGACTCGACAACGCGAGATGGTGCTTTTCAACAGCCGATGCATGGTTTTTCGATTTCCGGCGGCTATGGCAAGAGGGTTCCACCTGTTCCCATCCCGAACACAG
>BNUH01000183.1 GCA_025997215.1 Clostridia bacterium | reverse complement strand
TCGTTTTCTTTTGATCCGTATCATTGGATTTCACCTCCGTTTCATATATCAAATATTCTGGATCGTTCATGTCGAATAGCAATGCGTGTTCACCGTCCTGTTCATAGTGTTCAGCTGTTACCTTGTACTTCCATAACTTTGTCCAGCCCATCAGCTCGTAGAGGATCGGGTTGAACCCGGCGGCGGACACATTGCGGATGGGCCATGGGATGCCGTCGCGGTTGGACGGATCGGTCGGGCGGATTGCGATCAGCTTCTCTGATGGATGGATAAGAATCTCAACACGCTCGGTGCCGGGCAATCGGTCGCCACAATTGGTGTTGAAGGCAAAGCCCGAATGTGATATAGTGAGTTGGGCGGCGAAGGCTCCGTTTAAGTCCTGTGCGCGGACGATCTGGATGTCAGATGAGCCGCGAGCCTCTGTCGTATCAAGAGCGGGCAATGCGCACATGTTCTCCGCGCCCATGTAATGCGCGGCAAGGTATCCGCCAAACGCACAGTTTATAGGTATGAACCCGGCCAGCAGACCTGACCGGATCGCCCTGACCTGGTAATATGGATTGTAATACGGCGACGAAGTCCGCGCCTGTGTCAAAAGCAGTGCTCGGACATATTCTTTCCGGCTGACGATCTGGGCATGGTGATTATCCTTGTAATGCAGAGGTAATTGACCCCGATTCCTCTCGGATTTATGCTCTAGGACATCGGTGGTCACGGTCTTTTGCGCGACTACATCCCCGCAGAATTTTTCGTTCCTGAGGATGTTCAACACACTGCTCGCGCTCCAGGCGGGGTTGTCCTTAGCCGTCAGTTTCCCGCTGTCAGTCAGGATTGCAGCAATTCGAGACTGCGTAAACCCGTTGAGGAACATGGCGTAGATGGCGAGCACGGTTTTCGCGCCTTCGGGCTCGATGACCATATGTCCATCAACGTCCTTCTCATACCCCAGCAGGTTGTTGACTGGTGTGAGGTAATTCTGGGCATCGCAGCGCCACTGGAACGCTTTCTTCACCGCGCTGCTCTTCTTCTCGCTCTCGCCTTGTGCCATCATCAACATAACCGACAGGATAAACTCGCTGTCCGGACGAAACGTGTTTAGCCCTTCCTCCTCAAATAAGATTCCCACCGGAACGGGCAGGTGCAGCAGTTCGCGTGCGATTCTTATGCCGTCGAGCAGGTTGCGCGCGTAACGGCTCACGCTCTTGGTGATAACCAGGTCAAAGGCTCCCGCTCTGGCGTCGTCAAGCATCTTGTTGAACTGGTCGCGGTGTTTGGTATTGGTGCCGGTGACGCCCTCATCCGCGTAGATTTGCGTCAGAACCCAGCCTTCCTGTTTGCCTACATAGGTGATGTAATGGGCTTGCTGGATTTCAAGGCTTGTGGCCTGTTCGATATTGTCGGTGCTCACACGCGTGTAGACGGCCACGCGGACAACCAATCGGTCTCGAAATTCATTAGAATAAACGGCCTTCGCGGGTAGTTTCAGCGCCTCCGTTTGCTGGTCTTTCAGGTATCGGTTATTTACCATGCATACTCCCCTTCGTTCTTTTTATCGTGCCTACCAGCCAAGCCTCGCCAACCAAGGACTGCCTTGCGGGTTCGCGCCGGTCCGTACCCCGCCGTGCCAAGTCCCTTGTCCATATATAAATAATTCTGGCGGATAGTCAACGGGTTTCGGAAAATAAGGCGGGTGGATACCACCCTGCGCCATCATCAGCATGGCTGAGAGGATGATCTCGCTATCCGGGCGGAATGTGTTGAGCGCTTCCTCCTCAAACAGGATCCCCACCGGCACAGGCAGGTGCAGCAGCTCGCGCGCGGTTTTGATACCGTCCAACGGGTTACAGGCGAAGCGCGTGACACTTTTGGTAATGATAAGGTCGAATTTTCCAGCGCGCGCGTCGTCAAGCATCTTGTTGAACTGGTTGCGGGTATTGGCGCTCTCATCCGCGTAGATTTGCGTCAGAATCCAGCCTTCCTGCTTGTCTATATAGGTGACGTAATGGGCTTGCTGGATTTCAAGGTTTGAGGCATGTCCGATATTGTTGGTACGCACACGCGCGTAGGCGGCCACGCGGATGGACGCGCGGTCATTAAGTTCACTGGGATAAATTGCCTTCATGGGTGGTTTCAGAGCCTCCGTTTTCTGATTCTCGCTGGTTTCCATACGCTTCCCCCTTGTCCATATATAATTCTGGCGAATGGTTTCGGAGAATAAAGGCGGGTGGCTTTGATACCACCCGCACAGCCGCCTAGCCACCATCACCCCATGCGGCCCCCCTAAGCTTACCAAACCTCGAATCCATGCCTGCCTTGCCGCGGCCTTCCAAGCACCCCACACACCCCACGCAGTATACAACCCCGACCCGCCTCGGCTCGCCCTATAAAATGTTAGGCGTCGCTTCAATCGCCGCGATGATTGCGCTCACTTCCTTCAGTGTGCCGTATTTCATGGTGAACGTCTGCGCGTCACGTCGAGCATGCTCCAGCAGATACTGATGATCGCTTTTGTCCTGATGAACTTCGTCAGCCCAGCGGTAGCCGCTGCTTTCATTGCGGGATATATGCACAAGCGCGCGTGTCTGGACAACCGGCTCTTTCACTACCTCGGCGTTTACGGTGATCGGTTCGGCGGGCTCGCATTTTACGGTCATTATCAAACAGCCCGCCATTACTCGCGCGGTGTACCTGCGGTGTTCCTCGGCGGCTGCCGCGTCGTCCCACTCGAACTCAGGATGGATCGGGCTGTCCGACAGCCTCGCGCGATTCACCACCAGCTGCGGCACAATATAACCCGATTCGTCCGTGCATTTCTCCATCTCCTGCGCCGCGATGTCGGCGGATACTCTGAAACGGGAACCGTCCCGCCAAGTATAACTATTCTCTAGCATAGTCATATTCCTTTCACAATTAACTAACCAAGCCTTGCGAAACCGAGCCCGGACGCCCCCGTTAAGCACAGCCCCGTCCTGCCTGCCTCAAGCCGCCCCAGCAGCTACACGATACGCGCCGAAGATGCCGCCGCGCTCGATCCGATACTCACCTATCCCGACCGCGAACCCGCCGGCCTCGAAATAGGATAGTATCTGCTCGATCGTGATGATGGCATGGTTGTATATGATCTCAAAACGAATCTCCCACTTCGGGAACCAGACCCTGTACCGCAGGTCCATGGCGCCCATGCTGATTTTCACGCAATCCTCACGCACTTCTGGCTTTCCATGTATCTCGATCAGCTCGCCTCCGGCTATGTGGAACGCACCATACAACGAGATTTTGTCCTTGCTCAGCTTGTTTCTGTACGCGC
>BNUH01000182.1 GCA_025997215.1 Clostridia bacterium | reverse complement strand
AGGGAGAGTCCAGAGAGGGAGGGCACAGTGCCCTCCCTCTTTGGCCGTCCTTTTGGTTACTTTTCCCACGGACGGGAAAAGTAACAAGTCCCCAACCGCAGTTGGGGCAATCCCGCCCGCAGGCGGTCGGGCCTGCCCCGTCGTAACTCAGGCTGACAGCATGTCAAATAAAAGTTTTTCTTCCAATTGAGTAAAGAATATGGTATAATATAAAGGATGGGCGTTAGCGGCAGATGTTAAATCTGACGCAAACGCGTTAGTGCTGTATATTCGGGAGGGCTGGCATGGAAATTCCCAACGTGGAAGCGCGCTATGATGAGACCCAGATTCAGGTGCTCGAAGGCCTTGAGGCCGTGCGCAAACGGCCTGGCATGTACATAGGCTCGACCGATGTGCGCGGGCTGCACCACCTCGTCTACGAGATCGTCGATAACGCGATCGACGAGGCGCTGGCTGGTTATTGCACGGAGATCCTCGTCATGCTGCGCCGCGACGGTTCAGCCAGCATCCTGGATAACGGGCGCGGGTTCCCCGTGGGCATCCACCCGAAGGTGGGTCGGCCGGCCGTCGAGGTGTGCCTTACCATGCTGCATGCCGGCGGCAAGTTCGGCGGCAAGGGTTACAAGGTCTCCAGCGGACTGCACGGCGTCGGCGCGTCGGTCGTGAACGCGCTCAGCCGCGAGTTGAAGGTGGTCGTATATCAGGACGGTAAGGTGTACGAGCAGGACTATGTTCGCGGCAAGCCCCTGGCAGACTTAGCCGTGACGGGCGAAACCGACCAGCACGGCACGTTGATCCATTTCATGCCGGACGTCAAGTCGGAGACGAATCCGGAAGGCATATTCGAGACGGGCGAATTTCAGTATGAAGTGCTCAAAGTTCGCATGCGTGAAATGGCATTCTTGAATAAAGGCGTCAAGATCCGCCTGGTCGACGAACGCGGCGACGGCCATGACCATACGTTCCACTACGAGGGCGGGATAATCGAGTTCGTCAAATATTTGAACGTTAATAAGGAAACATTGTTTCCTGAACCTATATATATCAACGGGACGCGGGACGACACGATGGTCGAGGTCGCGTTCCAGTACAACGACGGCTACAGCGAGACGATATTGACCTTCGCGAATAATATCAACACGGTCGAGGGCGGCACGCACCTGTCCGGCTTCAAGTCCGCGCTCACACGCGTGGTCAACGACTACGGGAAGAAGTACAACCTGCTCAAGGAAAAGGATCTCAAGCTGGAGGGCGAGGATATCCGCGAGGGTATTGTAGCCATCATCTCGGTTAACTTAACCGAACCGCAGTTCGAGGGTCAGACCAAGACCAAACTGGGCAACAGCGAAGTCCGCACGCTTGTGGATAACCTAGTCGCGGACAAACTCGGCGCATTCCTGGAAGAGAATCCCAGCGTCAGCAAGGCTATACTCGAGCGATGCGTCAGCGCGGCGCGCGCGCGCGAGGCCGCTCGCAAAGCCCGCGACTTAACGCGGCGTAAGACCGCGCTGGAATCCGCATCGCTGCCTGGGAAGCTGGCGGACTGTTCAGAACGCGATCCATCGTTATGTGAAATATTCATAGTTGAGGGCGACAGCGCGGGCGGCACCGCTAAGACTGGTCGCGACCGCCACTTCCAAGCGATCCTGCCATTGCGCGGGAAGATTCTGAATGTGGAAAAGACACGCGTCGACAAAATCCTTGCAAACGCTGAAATAAAGGCGATGATTACAGCCTTCGGCTGCGGCATCGGCGACGACTTCAACGCGGATAAGCTGCGCTACCACCGGATCGTTTGCATGACCGACGCCGATGTGGATGGCAGCCATATAAGGATTCTGTTGTTAACATTTTTTTATCGATATATGCGTCCGCTGCTGGAGCAGGGTTATGTTTACATCGCCCAACCGCCGTTGTATAAAGTGTCGAAAAAAGGATTCGAGCGCTATGTATTCGACGATGTTGCGCTGGAAGTGACGCTCGGCGAGATTGGCGAGGAACCCAAGCCTGACATCCAGCGTTACAAAGGTTTGGGCGAGATGAACGCCGAACAGTTGTGGCAGACGACCATGAACCCCATCACGCGCAATATGATGCGCGTCACCCTGGAGGACGCTATCTCCGCCGAGGAGATTTTCACCCTATTGATGGGGGATAAGGTGGAGCCGCGCAAAGAGTACATCATGGAAAACGCCAAGTTGGTTGTGGATTTGGATGTTTGATTGTTGTTTGATAATGGTTTTATAAAGGAGTCTCACGATGGCTGACGAACCGATGATACCTTCCAGCAGCGAAACCAGCGCGGCAAAGTTGACGCCCGTTAACATCGAGGAGGAGATGCGCAAGTCGTTCATCGCCTACGCGATGGCGGTTATTATCAACCGTGCGCTGCCGGACGCGCGCGACGGCCTGAAGCCCGTGCATCGGCGCATTCTGTACACCATGCACGAACTTAGCATGACGCCGGACAAACCATTCAGGAAGAGTGTCAGGATCGTCGGCGATGTCTTAGGTAAATTCCATCCGCACGGCGACACAGCGGTGTATGACGCCATGGTTCGGCTCGCCCAGCCGTTCACCACGCGATATCCGCTGATTGAGGGTCAGGGCAACTTCGGCTCGGTGGATGGCGACGGCGCGGCCGCGATGAGGTACACCGAGGCGCGCATGTCCAAGATCACGCTGGAGATGATCGCGGACATCGAGAAGGAAACCGTCGATTTTTATCCAAATTTCGACAACACGCTGCAGCAGCCCGCCGTACTGCCCGCTAGGTTCCCGAATCTGCTGGTGAATGGTTCCAGCGGCATAGCGGTCGGCATGGCCACGAATATACCGCCGCATAACCTGGGCGAGGTTATCGACGCGGTCGTGTACCTGATGGATAACCCCGATTGCTCGATCGACCAGCTGATGCAGTTCGTGCAAGGCCCGGACTTCCCAACGGGCGGCGTGATACTGGGGCGCTCCGGGATACTGGACGCATATCGGACGGGCCGCGGCCGCATTGTCACGCGCTGCCGCAGCGAGATCGAACCCATGGCCGCCAACCGCCAGCGGATCGTCGTCAGCGAGATCCCGTACATGGTCAACAAATCCAAACTAATCGAGAAAATTGCCGAGCTCGTTCACGAGAAGCGTTTGGAAGGCCTGTCGGACGTCCGCGACGAATCCGACCGCGACGGCATGCGCATCGTCGTCGAGTTGAAACGCGACGTCAATCCGAACGTTGTGTTGAACTTCTTATATAAACATACGCAGCTCCAGGATACCTTCGGCGTCATACTGCTCGCGTTGGTTGACGGCGAACCGAAGGTGCTCAACCTCAAACAGGCGCTGCGCGTATACCTGGCACATCAAAAGGATGTAATCACG
>BNUH01000181.1 GCA_025997215.1 Clostridia bacterium | reverse complement strand
CATCAGCAGCCAGCCGCTCATATCGCTGGCCTCCGCGCTCAACGCGGCCACCCATGGCCCGAGGCGCCGGTTGCCCAAGAAATATTCGGCGCTGGAGTTGTTCGCCCGTTTCATCGTCCACACGCCAATACCCACCAGTATGGCGATGTAGATGAGCATCGAGATCAATGTCTGAACCTGGTTGGTGTCCACGCCATCACATCCTTCATTTTTGGGATCGCGGCCGGGATAACGACTGGTATCACGGAATAGGCATCCAGAATTTGGAGGGGAATAGTTTATTCTATGTCCTTCACTGTCAGTTGTCAATGAATAATTTCAGGCCGAAAATTTTGTTGACAACTCTTCATTAATAGCATATAGTAAGCAAGGTTGGAAAAGTTCAACCTGGCTTCATTATTCTACGCGATTCCTTATTTCTCCCAATTCCTTCCTACCCAAAAAAGGAGGTGTGAGGCGTGGAACAACCCGACAGTCGAAGTCCCGAGGTCCCGCGATTACCTCGCACTAACTTGAGTAGGAGGGAGGCGCTTTTGATATGCGCTTATTCCAGAGGGGCGGCGTGTCCGCCGCTTCGTTCAATTCGCCTGGGATGGAGAAGGCCCGCGAGCGGCTGCTGCTAGCTGCAGCCAAAAACCAGGACGATCTATTCGAATTCTTTGAGACCGACATCCGCGGCTACGACGATGAGATGGCCGAGCGGATGCGCGAGTACTACGGTCCCAATAAGATTACTAAGCAAAAGAAGGAATCCATGGCGCACAAGATGTTCGGGGCATTCGTGAACCCGTTCACCGTTGTGCTGTTTGTGTTGGCTGGAATCTCGCTGGTGACGGATGTGATCATGCCGGAGCGAGGTTCGCGCGATCCCAGTGCAGTCATAATCATTATGGCTATGATCATTATCAGCGGGCTATTGCGGTTCGTGCAGGAGCTGCGCTCCGGCCGCGCCGCTGAAAAGCTCAGCGAAATGGTAGAGACCACGATCGCGGTCGAGCGCTCCGACACCGGGCGCAAGGAAATCCCCATCGACGAGATCGTCGCCGGAGATATTCTGTACCTGGCCGCCGGCGACATGGTGCCGGCCGACGTGCGCATCATCACCGCGAAAGACCTGTTCGTCAGCCAGGCATCGCTGACGGGTGAGAGTGAGCCGGTTGAGAAGTTCGCGCACTCGCGTCCCGACGGCGGCAAGAATCCGTTGGAATACAACAACCTGGCGTTCATGGGCAGCAACGTTATATCCGGTTCGGCGACGGCGCTGGTCATCGCGGTTGGCGACGACACCGTATTCGGCGGCATCGCGCAGCGGCTTCAGGCCAAGAAAGCCCCGACCTCGTTTGAGAAGGGCGTCAATGGCGTGTCGTGGGTGCTCATCCGCTTCATGCTGGTTATGGTGCCCGTGGTGCTGTTCGTGAATGGATTCACCAAGAAGGACTGGATGGAGGCTGCACTGTTCGCTCTGTCCGTCGCGGTCGGCATGACGCCCGAGATGCTGCCGATGATCGTCTCCGCGAACCTGGCCAAAGGCGCGTCGGCCATGTCCAAGAAAAAGGTAATCGTCAAGGATCTCAACTCTATCCAGAATTTTGGCGCGATGGATATCCTATGCACCGACAAGACGGGCACATTAACCCAGGATAAGGTCACGCTCCTAAAATCCATGGACGTGCACGGTAATGAGGATGAACGCGTGCTGCGTCACGCGTACCTTAACAGTTATTACCAAACCGGGCTGAAAAATTTGATGGATATCGCCATAATCCAGTATGCTACGGAGCGGAATTTGGTGGAGTCCTGGCATAATTACCGCAAGATCGACGAGATCCCATTCGACTTCAACCGCCGCCGGATGAGCGTGGTCGTCGCCAACGGCAAGACGCAGCTGATCACCAAAGGCGCTATCGAGGAGATGCTGCAGGTCAGCAACTTCGCAGAATACCGCGGCCAGGTCGTGCCGCTGACCGACGAGCTAAAGCAGGAGATCCGCCAGACCGTCGCGCAGTTGAACCTGGACGGACTGCGCGTGCTGGGCATATCCCAGAAGAGCAACCCGGCCCCGGCGGGCGCGTTCTCCGTCGCCGACGAGGACGACATGGTGCTGATGGGATACCTCGCGTTCCTCGATCCGCCTAAGGAAAGCACGGCGCTGGCCATCAAGGCGCTGAATGAGTACGGCGTGGGCGTCAAGATACTCACGGGCGATAATGATTCTGTAACCAAGAGCGTCTGCCGCCAGGTTGGACTGCCGATCGATCATATAATCCTCGGCTCGGAGATTGAGGAGATGGACGAGGAGACGCTGTCGAAAGAAGTCGAACGCACGACGGTATTCGCCAAACTATCGCCCGCCCAGAAGGTGCGCATCGTAGCCGCGCTGCGCCGCAATGGGCACACGGTCGGCTACATGGGCGACGGCATCAACGACGCGGCCGCGCTCAAGGAAGCGGACGTGGGCATCTCGGTGGATAACGCCGTCGATATTGCGAAGGAATCCGCGAACATCATCCTGCTTGAGAAGGATCTGATGGTGCTGGAGCAGGGCGTGATCGAGGGGCGCAAGACGTACGCCAACACGATCAAGTATATCAAGATGACAGCCAGTTCCAACTTCGGCAACATGTTCAGCGTGCTGGCGGCCAGCGCGTGTCTGCCGTTCCTGCCGATGCTGCCGATCCAGATATTGACGCTGAACCTGCTGTACGACATCAGCTGCATCACGATCCCATTCGACAACGTGGACGTGGATTACCTGCGGGTGCCGCGCAAGTGGGATCCGTCGTCCATCAGCAAGTTCATGCTGTGGATCGGGCCGACGAGTTCGGTATTCGACATCACGACGTACCTGCTGCTGTATTTCCTGATCTGTCCTGCGGTATTCGGCGGGCAGTTCCATTCGCTGGATGCCGGTTTGCGAACTCAGTTCATCGCGCTGTTCCATACGGGATGGTTTGTGGAGTCGCTGTGGAGCCAAACATTGGTAATCCATATGATCCGCACGCCGAAGATTCCGTTCGTCCAGAGCCGCGCGTCGTGGAAAGTCACGGCCATGACCACGTTCGGTATCGCTATCGGGACGCTGATACCGTATACGCCGTTCGGACACATGGTGGATATGGCGGCGCTGCCGGGGGTGTTCTTCCCGCTGTTGGCGGTGACACTGCTGGGGTATATGCTGCTGGTGACTGTGTTGAAGCGGGTATTTGTCAAGAGGTATGGGGAGTTGTTGTAGGAACGTTACCTCGCCGCCTGCGGGGGCTTGCTTCCTCCTCTGCGGAGGGGTTGCCCCAACTGCGGTTGGGGACTTGTTACTTTTCCCGTCCGTGGGAAAAGTAACCAAAAGGACGGCCAGAAAGGGAGGGCACTGTGCCCTCCCTCTCTGGACTCTCCCTCCTCAATGTTGCACCTG
>BNUH01000180.1 GCA_025997215.1 Clostridia bacterium | reverse complement strand
TATCCAGCGTAGCGGTTTCCCGCCACGCAGTCAAGACCAAGCTCGCTTCGCTCGGGACTGCGTTCTGGCTGTGGTGCAGGGGGAACGGGCCTCTGGCTCCGAGAACCAACTTCCGCTGCGGCGGGTGGGTACCTGGCTGGGCGCTTCTTTATGGTTGATGGGTTTACACAATTGGTGCGGCACTACCGTGGCTCGTCCGCGCATAACGCTCTGATTATAGCGTCCAGTTCCTCCATAGGCATGCCACGCTTCACCGCGCGCTTTGTATCGCGTCGGAACTGTACAGTCGATTCAATCCTCTTGCGAATCGACATAGGCATGCAGCTCCTTAAGAAAGGTTTCCGCGTCTGGATGCGTTATCAATTGATCACGCGGCGCATTTAACCTGGACGTAGTTTCCTCGGATAGCCTTTGTCGCGTCGGCATGAACGGCAGCCCATTCTCGTAGAGCATCTGCTTAAAGAACATATTAACCGCGACGGATGCGGTTAAACCCAATTCACTGAATAGCTCCATGACGCGTTTTAGGGTGTCGTGCTCAACTCGTATAGTAAGAGCATCGGATTTCATTGAATCACATCCTTTACGTGCTAATTATACCCTATTGTATGCGAAAATGCAAGGAAAAGTGAGGGAACTAACATGTCTGAAAACGGTTCATCATTACCCAAGACGCTGTCGGTGCGCGGCTACAAGGTAGAGCGCGCGCCGATCGGACGGATGCTGTGTGCACTGGAGAAACTGAAATACCTGCCCGACGAACTAGTGAAGGCGTGCTTCCCGGGCAAATCGTTGGACGAGATACGCACGGGCGGGCTTAATCCGACGGTGTCAGAATGGCTGACGGCTGCGTTAATGGCCGCGCCGAGGTTCGTTATCGACTTTATTGCGGACGTGACCGAGATTCCGGCGGAAATGTTATACAGCGATCCCGCTGTTGGCCTGGATGGAATCCTTGAGATAGCGGACGCGTGGATTGAAGTTAACAACCTGCTAAATTTTACGGGGGCCATACACGCGTTGACGCGGGTGTGGCGCGGCATGACGGAAAGTGGCTCGCCCGAATCATCGCACAGGCGAAGATGTCACAAGCCTCGGTAATGGGCATAGCGGCAGCTCTATCCAGCGTCGGCCTGAACGCGGAGGCTGGCGGTTCAGCGTTTTCGCGGGTAATTCTGGAAATAGACAAGGCTGCGGCAGCAGGCGAAAAGGACATGAAGGACTTCGCCGACGTCGCGGGTATGAGCGCTAAGGAATTCATTAACCTATGGAATACCGATTCTACGGCGGGGATACAGAAATTCGTTGAGGGCTTGAGCAAGGTTCAGGAGCAGGGCGGGAATTTGGCTGGGACGATCGAGGGGATGGGCTTCAACGAGATCCGCGTACGCGATACACTCATGCGCGCGGCTGGCGGGTATGACACATTTGCACGCGCGATACAGACCGCGAACGAGGCGTTCAAGGATAATATCGCTCTGCAGAATGAGTTTGACAAGGCGAACGGGACGACAGCTGCAGATATGAAGCGGTTCGCGAACGCGATGAACGAGGTGGGCATAGCGGCTGGGGAAGTCCTGCTGCCCAAGATCAGCGGGATGGCTGAAGGTCTGGCCGGGGCGTTGAAGGGTTTTTCGGAATTGAGCAGCGGCACGCAAAACGCGATATTGACATTCGCAGGGATAGCGGCGGCCATTGGGCCTGTCACATCGGCAATAGGCGGGCTTGTTACAACGATAGGAACAATAGGCGGTGCATTGTCAGGGTTGGCTGCGGCGGGCGTGCTAGGGCCGCTGGCTGCGATAGGCCTGGCTGCGGCAGGTGTATGGGCGGTGGCGACTAAAGGCGCGCGGGATTATGACGCGGCGATCGTGTTGTAGTGGGGGCTTGGGTGCATCTCTTCGCAAAATACTTCATTTGGACTGGATTCAAACCCCAAACTCGTGTCTCGCGCAATATGGAAACAGTGATTTTTCCTTGATTTTACTAGGGAAAATCACTGTATCCACGCTTAGTCTTAATATGCCTATAGTGCGAGGGTTTGATACAAAAACACGATTCGTAATTATGCAACCATATGGGTGCAAAAACCGTTCTGGGTGCATAATAATATTTCATTATGCACCCAGAACTGTACGTGCCTAAGAGCACGACTTTCTATCTTGAACCACAAACAAAAGGAGGTTTACACTATGCAATCAACCACAACCAATCGAATCAGAATCATCCTCATCTCCTACAACCTATAAGTCACCTACCCACTCCAGGTCCTCTACTCAGCCAACATAAAAAAGGCCAAGGTCAACCTTCACGAACACCTCGTTACCCTGTGCCATTGGGCAGTGGATGTTTATACAACTCCATAATTATATTTGGCGATTGTATTCAGCCGCCGGTTATGTTAGAATAAGGGTGGATGGCGAACGGGCTGAATTAGGGATGGGGGGATTAGGGTGGCAAAAATGGTCTTTGACCAGAAGTATTGCCCAGCAAACGATATTGTTTTTTCCATCATGTTTGGAGAAAACGATATGTTTTGCTCTCTTGCTTATGCCGTCACTGGCGAAAAAATAGAGTTGTTAGGTAAAGTTTATACTCAGGCGACGCTCCGTGAGCGGAATGTCTTACTTGAGAGCATCAGGCAGGATACATTCGCTGAACTAAAGAGTAACAAGTTTCTTTCTTTAGATATGGAACGCAGCGAGTCTGGCACAATCCGGCTTCATCGCAGCTTGACAATATATGCAACAAGGTCAGTTTCATCGCAGCACGTGTCAAATATGGTTTATGAACAGATCAAGCCAGTAAAAGTTGTATTTATATTAACTGAAAAATCAAATAAAAAGCCAATAAAAAGAGCTGGTATGCTTGATCTAGACGATCATGATGTTTTTGATGATTCGATGGATTTGACTTTAGTGTACGTTAAGACTGTCATAAAAGAATATGACAAGAAAAGTAACCTCTATTTATTTGCTCGATTCTTTGCGATTTCCAGCCAAGAAGAGGCAAACGCATTCGTCTCTGAGTTTTTTAGTGCAAAACTTGGGAAGGAGTTGGTTCGTTTGTATAACAATGCAGTAGCTGATAGGACGCGGTTAGATAAGTTAGAAGAGTTGCCATATTTCATTGAAAGGCTTAACGACGAGCAGGCCGAGGCAATTAGGGATAAGGCTGAGTTGAAGGGGATAGGGATTGGCGAGCAGCGAGGGCTGGAGAAAGGTCATAAAGATGCCGCCAAAGCTATGTCCAAGTTAGGAATACCTTTAGCGTCAATAGCCACAGAGTTAGGCCATCCAGAGGGTATCATTCAGCAGTGGATAGCCCAAAAATGAAATACCAGCCACGTAAGCTGGCAGTAAACAGGCCGTCATGCAAAATGCAGGGCGGCAAGAAATTCTATATAGATTGCGTTTCTCTGTCCTTGTGGACAAACAATCGCGGGACAGGTGAGGGTTACAGCAGATGAAAACG
>BNUH01000179.1 GCA_025997215.1 Clostridia bacterium | reverse complement strand
CGAAGGCGGCGCGGGCGCGTTCTCAGACGGGAAGCTGACCACGGGCATCAAGGATCCGCGCCGACAGGAGGTGCTCGACACGCTCGCCGAGTGCGGCGCGCCGGAGGACATCCTAATTCTGGCTAAACCACATATTGGTACGGATCGGCTGCCCGGCGTCGTGCGCGGTCTGCGCGAGATGATCATCCAGCTGGGCGGTTCATTCGAGTACGGGACACGGCTGACGGGCATCCAAACCCGCGCCGGAGCGGTCGTTGGCGCTCGCGGGTTCAAAGTTGCTAGCACGAGTGGGGAAGCGTTCGTCAACTTCCGCACAGACTGCATATTGCTGGCGATTGGACACAGCGCGCGCGACACTTTTCAGATATTATTCGACGCGGGGATAATGCTGCAGCCCAAACCGTTCGCGGTAGGGGTTCGGATCGAACACAGCCAGGCCTGGCTGGATCGCACTCAATACGGCGCGTACAGCCGGCATCCCGCGCTGGGCGCAGCGGAATATAAGCTGGCCGCTCATCTGCCCGACGGCATGGATGTGTACACATTCTGCATGTGCCCGGGCGGGACGGTGGCCGCCGCCGCGTCGGAACCGGGCGGCGTGGTTGTAAATGGCATGAGCGAATACGCGCGCAGCGGCTTGAACGCAAACGCCGCGCTGCTGGTCGGGCTGGACGAAGAACACTTCGGGGATAAACCGCTGGACGGGATAGCGTTCCAACGCGGGCTGGAGGAGTCCGCGTTCAGGGTTGGCGGCGGCGGATTCAAGGCCCCGGCGCAGCGGGTGGTGGATTTCCTGGCGAAGCGCGCGTCGCGCGGGCCGGGGACGATAGCGCCGACGTATCCGCGCGGGGTCGAATGGTGCGCGCTGGACGAGTGTCTGCCCGCATTCATCACCGATCCTCTCCGACAAGGTTTGCGGAGGCTGGATCAAATGCTGCCGGGATTCGCGCAGGCGGACGCGGTGCTGACGGCGGTGGAGAGCCGCTCGTCCAGCCCGGTGCGGATCATCCGCGACGCCGCCTATCAAACAAGCGCGGCAGGGTTATACGCCGCAGGTGAAGGCGCTGGCTATGCGGGCGGCATCGTCTCTGCAGCCGTGGACGGCCTCCGGGCTGCCGAGTCTATGCTTGGGCTGAAGTGAATGATACTCATTTGTCAACCTGCACGAACGCAGTCACACCCGAACCAACCAGCGCATGATACAGCGCCAATGCCAGCGCGCCGTTTATCCCAGCCTTCAGTAAGTTAAACGGGATGATCGCCGGGATCAGCAGGTTGACCACCGCGCTGACCGGGACGCCCATGAACAGCGGCGTTACGATCAGATTCAGTGGGATCATCAGGATGGTCATGGCTAGCGCGCCGCACACGACCGCGACGGCTGAACCGACGCGGGTTCGCTTTACGCGATACAGCGTGCCGATCACGAACGCCGCAACGCCCGTCGCGGCGATGTGCATGATCAGCCCGCTGATCCCGCTCACGCCCTCGAATAGGCTATGCACGATACTGATGACGACCGTCATCAGCACCCCAGCCAGAGGTCCGAACATCATCGAGCCTATGAATATCGGTATATCCGCCGGATCGTACTTCAGGAAGCTCGCGCTGGGTATCAGCGGCACCATGATCCATAGGCCGAGCACGATGCCTATGGCGCTGAGGATACCCAGCGCCGCCATTTCCTTCGTGGTGAATGCAATCCTGCGGGTTGATGCCATCTGCTTAATCCTCCATTATATTGCGCGATATTACGCGAATAACTTAACGTATTCGTCCGCCAATTCGTCAAACCACGACAATGCCTCGTCCACCGACTCCTTTTTCGACATGTCGATGCCCGCGAACTTCAGCGCCTCTATCGGCGGGACACTGCAGCCCGCCTTCAGGAATTGCATATAATCCTCCACCGCCGGCTGGCCTTCCCGCAGTATCCGCCGCGCGATGAACGCCGCCGCCGAGAATCCCGTCGCGTACTGGTATACGTAGAAATTCCTGTAGAAATGCGGAATGCGCGACCACTCCACTTTCACAACATCATCCAGCACAACAGCATCGCCATAATACTGTACGTTGAGGCGTTTGTATAACTCCGACATGGATTCGTGGGTGAGCGCCTCGCCGCGCTCGGCCATGGCGTGGGTCTCCCGTTCAAACTCCGCGAACATCGTCTGCCGGAATACCGTTCCCCTGAAGCTCTCCAGCAATTCCCCGATGAGGAACCGCTTCGCTGCCGGATCAGAGTTCTTGCGCTGTAAATCCATCGACAGCAGTATCTCGTTAACCGTGGACGCGACCTCGGCCACAAACATTGAATAGTCGGATTTACTGTAAGGCTGCGCCGAGTTCGTGTAATACGAATGCATCAGATGCCCCAGCTCGTGCGCCAGCGTTGAGACGCCTTCGAATTCCTCCACATAGTTGTGCAGAATGTATGGATGCACGTCATACGTGCCCCACGAGTATGCGCCGCTGGACTTGCCCGCGTTCTCGAATACATCAATCCAATGCTCGTCGATGGCGCGCTTTACCGCGTCTGTATACTCTTTACCCAACGGCGCCAGACCTTCCATCACGATCTCGCACGCCCGTTCGTACGGCACGTTCAGTTTGAACCCTTCCTCGGCGTTAACGTACAGATCGTATACGCGCAGGTCGTCGACGACGTTCAGCTGCTTCGCCCGCAGTTTTAGCAGCTTGGTTAATGCCGGAATGTGCGCGTGCACGGCTTCGACCAGACCGTCATAAACCGACAACGGTATGTCGTTTGGGGAGAGCGACGCGGCCAGAGCGCTGTCATATTTGTGCGTTTTCGCACTGAATAAGTCGCCTTTGACGCTGGACGCGTACGCCGCACCGAGCGTGTTGGCATACTTCGCGTACGTGTCGTGCAAACCCATCCAAGCATCCTTGCGAACCCGCCGATCGCGGCTGTTGATCAGCTGGTAATACCTGCCGGACGTGATCTCGATAGGATTCCCCTGCTCGTCGTCAATCGTGGGGAACTTCATGTCGGCATCGGTGAGCATGTCGTATATCGTGGACGGCGCCGCGCGCATCTCGCCCGCCATGGCGATCAAGGCCTCCTGCTCGGCGGTGAGCGTGTGCGCGCGCTCGCGGATGAGTATCCTCAATTCCTCGTCAAAATCCGCAAACGCCTTATCCGCGATGCAGGATTCCAGCGTGCCTTCAGGCAGCGCCAACAACGCCGGATGCAGCGGAGCTTCCACGGCGTTAAATTCAACAAGCAGCGCCTCCATGCGCTGCACATAACCCTGGTACAGCGAGGCGCGGTTATCCTCATCCCGCCGCATGCGCGCGTAGGTATACAGCGCACTGCCACGGCGTTCGGCTTCAGCGGCGGCTTTCAGCGCGTCCAGCACGGCCACTCTTAAGCCATCGGCGGGTGCATTCGACACGTTCCCCACCGCGCGTTCAAGATCGGGCAGCGCGGCTTTCACCGCCTGGAATTCTGATTCCCACAGCTCGTTAGTCTCGAATATGTCCTCCAGACGCCACTTGTACTTCGCGCCTATCCCGTCCCGCTCGGGAATCTTGTTCACTTCCGCCATATCCTATCCT
>BNUH01000178.1 GCA_025997215.1 Clostridia bacterium | reverse complement strand
GCGAGGTTAATGCTTCTGACATTGTAATTTTCTCCTTTGTCCGGCGCGTCCAACCATTCTATCGGCGTCGATAAAATGGCCCCCGCGACGTCTCTTTTAACTTGATTTTGTGTATGAAAAAACCGCTTCCATTTCTGGAAACGGTTGATTCCTATAGGTTTTTTAATTGATCCTTGCGCGTAACTTGCGCGAACTTGTACGTAACTTGATTGTCCGCGATATACGGCGAGTACTTTACCTCCCTGTGTGGCCAGCACCTGCGAACACGGATCAGGAGCCTCGCAATCCTGTCGGCCGCGCCGGATTATCCGTGCCCTCCTACCCTATTTGCATAGCAAAGGCCGGATCAAATCCGGCCTTTCGGCGGCGCTCGGCGGGTGTACCAGTCCCCGCATCTCTTGTCTACCACCTTTTACAGCGGCGTGTAGAAGTACATTCTCTACTTCAAGCGCAACCATATCATATGCTTAGTATACCATGTCTATTCGCGTTTGTAAATCATAGGATTATTCTTAAGCATCGTTTTTTTGCGTTTTTCGCCTAGCCTGTACATCGTGATAACAGACGAAAGCAGGTCTGCAGCATCTGTCTGTAACGCCAGCTTTATTACCACGCTGATATTGCTGCCGGGTACTTTGCCTATGTATAGCGCTGTATTTGGATGATCTTTGTCAAGGAGGATATAGTCGGGATCTTGTACAACGTCAGCAATGTACGATCCATATTGTATATAATCATCCGCATGCCCCTCCATAATATGATCAATTCGCTCATCGGGCAACACGACCGTAACTCTAACACCTTGCCATATCGCAGCAATCTTCGCCGGATCAAGCCTACCAACAAAATTCACGCCATCCCCGCCTATCTTCGCGACTTTCGACATTATACCACCGCGCGAAGTCTCATTCAAGGCGGTATCCTCTATCGATTCTACGACCTGGCGCGTAATATCCGACCATATTGTGCTAGATGTTTCTGTCTCAGCCCTCGCCGCTTCGCCGAGCACCGCCAGCGTAGTACACCGACAGTTGGGATGCATTGGCGGGCAATTAACACCGGGATAGGCCTCGTCGATATTGAACCGCTGCCCGTCCAGCGGGCCGCACACATCGCACACGCGCTCGTCCTTGGCCGTCATGTATTCGTATTGCGTCAGGCCCGCGCGCCTGTAGCTCTCCAACGTAGTTTGGTTGTGGACGTATGTCGCCTCTGTTCTCACCAGCCGCCGCGCGTTCGCCAGGCCCACACCCATTTCCTCGGCAATGCGCCGCGCCATATCGTCTACCGAATCGCCGTTAAGCAGCCCTGACGTCATGACGGATTCAAGCGTCGACTGCAGCTGCGCCGCGTTATCCCATATCCGCGCGCTGTAATTCTTTCCGCTCCATGGCTCCGCCAATATCCTTGTCAACGTTTGAGAATCCAGCCGTGCACCAGACATGCCCAGCCGCTCCCACATCTCTTGCGCTGCCTCGTCCGCGCTGATCCCGAAAACGTTTTTTAGGTAGTCCGTCGTTGCAGTCTCTTGCGCTGCCGCTACCCGCGATAGTTGCGCGCGCATGTTGTCCTGCAGCGATTCCAGACGCGTGATACGGAAATTCGCCGCGCGTGTGGCCGCCCTCTGTGCCAGGCGCATGTATTCCTCACCGAACGCTGGTAACGCCCTGATCTGCGGGAGCAACGCCAAATATTCCTCATACGATATCGGCGCGGATATGGCTGCCTTGGCCTCGGCCTCGGTCATCTTATAGCGTTTGGCGTAGTTGTAGATAATGCTCTCGACGCTCTCGGTTATGTTTTGCGTTCCTGCCTTGTACGCCCTGGATATTTTATCCATCGTCGCCTGCTCGTCGGCATACGCACGGTCGGACGTCTGCTCGGCGCGTTCACGCCAGTAATCCGTACCTTTGGCCATGTCCGCGCCTCCAAACAGTCCTAATTTGTCACAGGTTCCACGTTTTTATAGTTATTTGTATTGAAGTAAGTATCCACCCGCGCCGTATCCGCGTTCTTTTGATCGTTAAGCAGCGCGATTGCGGCCTTCGAATCAGTGATAAACGGCAGTTGTGTCAATAACAATTCGTTCGGAACGATCCCTTGCAGCATCTGTACTTCCTGTGCTATCTCTAGCTCATTGACTGGCAATGAACGCGTGAATGTGATCGTCACCTCGTCAACATCCACATTCGCCGTGCCCAGCAATGACAGCGCCTCCGCAAACAGCCTCAGCCGCTCCCTTAACCCTTCCTCGAACCAGCGCTGCTTGCCCTTGGTCAGCTGCTCAAGTCCGAATAGCTTGTATCGTAGGCTGATCCCCGATATATTCCCGCCGAAATTCTGGTCGGATAAATCGGGCACCATCGAAAACTTATGAATATCAGATTTTATGGAATCCGTGAGTACCTGCGTGTCCGATTCATCCAATGCCTTGGTCAGCCATTGCACAGACGCCTCGCTGTCAGGCAGCGTGAGAATCTTATCCTCGCGCAGCCGCTCCGCCACCGTACGCTTGTCCTCGGAATCGATCGGCGGCGCGACTTCGCCCACGCCCGTAAACACCAGCAGGCTTTCTACAAACGCTTGTTTGTCGTTTGTCCTATCCGACTGGATCAAGTCGTACGCGTCGATTAGAGGTATCACCCCGTCGAAGTCGCCGCACTCGTCCGCGTTGTTCCAGTACTCCACGATCGGGACGCGGCCCAGCGGATGCGGCTGGACGTCCGTCAGCTTTAACGATTGCAAGTCCGTACCGCTAAATATTTGCGTCGAAAATGCCATGTATACCTTGCATTCGAACCCGTCCGGCTCCCCGTTATCGTCGAATGCCTCGCTCCATGCCACCCCAAATAGCGGCGCGTGCTCGACCGTGTCGTCGTACACCACGAACGCGGATCGTGGATCCAGCGATGCACAGCGCGGCCTTGAATCCTCGCCAAAGTACACGATCTCCACCGCCACACCGTATATGCTGGCGTTTTGCGCCAGTTCAACGTCCACGCTCTCCACGTTCGCGCGGCTGTACGCGTCCACGATCGCATCAGCCGCGCCTGCGTACTGGATCGGCGAACCGACCAGGTACCCGCTGGCAATGGTCGTGATGTATTTCGGGTACGCCGCCACGACCTTGTTATTGGCTGTACCAAACGCCTTCACGCGCTCGGTTATCGCGTGCTCGCCGTCGTAATACCGTTTGGCGCGTTCCATCCGTTCCAACGGCTTGCCCTGGAATTCACGTAGGACACTTCGCAGCAGCCCCTCTCCTATGCCATCCGCGCCTACCGCGTTTGATCCGCGTACTATCATAATCTTTCTCCTATATACCTAACACCGATCGCTTCATCGTCTTTACCACACGATCATCGGCCAGCGCTTCCACGGCGTAACGCACCGCGTCGATCGTGTGATTGTCCGCGTCCGGGTATTCCGCCATGAAATTCCCGAACCGATCCTGTCTATACTCATATGCCGTGAATTCCCGCGCCGCGTTCGGGCAGCGCGCCGGATCGATCACGATCGCCGCGCGATCCTGCAGCCAACGCATACCGTGCTCGATCGAACCAGGGCCTTTCTTCGCCGCCTGC
>BNUH01000177.1 GCA_025997215.1 Clostridia bacterium | reverse complement strand
GACATGATCACCCCTCCGCGTTAAGCCTGACCAGCATGGACGCGCCAAGCGAAAACGCCATCAGAATAATCGGGAACACAACCATCATGTACCGCGCGGCTACGCCGGGCGTCGTGCCAGGATTATCGCCGGAGACAAAGCCAAACAGCGCCGACAGCAGGAAGAACACGCCGGTTCGTACCACGCTGGAGAGCCGCGTTACGAAACTGATACCCGCAAAGAATGTCGCCTCACGTCGCACACCGTACTTAACCGCATCGCTCTCGATCAATTTTGAGTTGATCATGTCTAGATTCGCAGTGACGCCCGCGATACCGATACCCAACAACGCGCCGGCCAAACACGACGGAATCAGCGATTTGGTAAAATACATGGGGATCAGTGAAAGCCCAAGCCACGCCAGCGCGATACGCCAGGTTTTCAACGCCCCCAACCAGTTGATCATTTTATACCATAAGAACATTGATGGTATAGCCACAACGAATACGGACGCAGAAAGGAACGTCGCGTTGCCATCCGCCAGTCCCAGCGAGTATTTTATGTAGAATGGAATCCCCGCCAGGAGTAGTCCACTTGTGGCTTGGTAGAAGAAGTGAGAGACAGAAACGCACCAAAAGTTGCGGTTTGCCGCCAATGCTTTCAGCGAATCCGTGAGTTTTGGCTGAGGGGTTTCGCTGAAGTCCTCGCGTTCCTTATAACCAAATACAGAATATAGTATCAGCGCAAGACTGATAATGCCCAGCAGCACCGCCGTTAGTGGGTATCCAATTGCGTTAGCGATCATCGGCACCAGAGATACGCCGATAATCATGCCCACTAACTGCAACCCTTGACGGATCGCGTTAGCACGGTTGCGTTTCCCCTCATCGCGGAATAGTTCCGGCAGGAGTGAGTGATAGTTCACACCCACGATCGTACCACACGATTCTGTGAACATAAGAAATATGGTAAAGTAAACAGCCAGCGCCGTGCCTGAACCCAGCGACTTGGGCGGGCTGAAGAACAGTATCGACGCCAGCACAAACAGCGGCACCGCAACCAGCAGCCATGGCTTGCGCCGGCCCAGCTTTGTGCGCGTGCGGTCGGAGAGATACCCGGCGATGGGATCGTTGAACGCATCCCAGATAGCGAAGAAGATATTCCCCACCGCTATAGCGCTCATGGGCAGGAACAGCTTATCGGTGTAATAGAACGTGCCATAGCTCTGATACATGTAGCCGGCGATCGATATACCAAACATAGCCAGCGCGTATCGCCATGGTTTGTTATACTGCATAATGGCACCTCATCCATTTTCATCCATCTTAATCCATCTAGATGCTGACCGCGTCAACGAAGCAATGCGTGTGCAGCCGTGAGAGCAGTTTGACGCCCTCGCCTAATCCATAACCTTTCAGCGCGCCCAGCTGTCTGCCATTCATCTCAAAGTACGCGCGGAATAATAGCAAAGTCGCTTCATCCGTCTGGCTTTCGTGCATGGCGATGGCCGTCATTTTGCGCTCAAACAGATCCGTTATATCAACTATAGTATTAGGATTCGCCGTGAAGTAGTAACCTATCGCGGGTACAGGATAAGGTTCGGTGCGCGGCGAGTCGCCAATGCTCCGCCTGCCGCACAGCTGGAACGCGCTGGAGACTGCCTTTCCGGTGATGATGTGATCCAGATGCCCTTCATATGGCAGCCATGGATCGGGTGTAAACACGGCGTCCGGCTTGACCTCGCGGAGCACATGGGCTATCTCAAATGATAATGAATGCACATCAGCCAGCGTCCCGTCGCCATGTTCAAGGAATATGAAGTGGGATACTCCGAGGAATCGGCCGGAGGCTTCAGCTTCATATCGACGAGTAGCCGCCGTTTCTTCCGGAATTGCGTCCGGATCAACGTTCCCCTGATCGCCATTGGTGACAGTCAGGTAGGTGACACGACAACCCGCGTCAGCCAGCGCCGCGACAATCCCGCCCATGCCCACTTCAACATCGTCCGGGTGCGGCTGCACGCATAGGATGTGGCGGAATGTATGGATATCAGGCGGTGCGAGTAGAGCGGCGGTGTCAATGGGCATGAGTGTCACCTCGTTTCGATTCTTGGTACCCTCCGTGGTAAGCTGCGACTGCATCATCATATAATATACAGGCATGATAGTCAATGTTTCGTCAATTCAGGGCAATATCACTTACTATCATACAACAATATTGATAATATAAGCTCATCACCAAGATGGAGAGTGGCTGGCGCGTCACACACTTTCTTTGCGCAACGTGAGGTTCAGTAGTCAACGATACTGGAGTTTGCTTATTTTGAACCGGAGTTCCGCACACGGCTGGGAATGTGCGTAGGTTTGGAACCGGTCTGGCGACAGCAGTAGTTCGGTATGAGGGGATGTGCGCTCTGGGGTTTTGATTACGGTGGCTGCTGGACTCCATTGCCGCCATAAGCGCTCATAGCTGCTCGATCACTTCACCCAACACCTTACCGATAGAATCATGTATGACCATCTGAGCCAGATCATCGTACGGTGTAGTGGTTTTGTTGATGAGCACGAGATTATCGCCTTTGAAATATCGCAGTAGCCCAGCCGCCGGATACACCGCCAACGATGTCCCGCCAACGATCAGCAGGTCAGCATTTGCTATGACGTGAACAGCGGAGGTAACAACCGCGTCATCCAACCCCTCCTCGTATAATATCACGTCGGGTCTGACGGTGCCGCCACACCTCGAGCAGATCGGAATCCATTCATCCTTACAATGCACGGGATCAAGTACATAATCAAGCGAATACTTCACGCCGCACTCCAAGCAATACTGACGCCAGTTGCTGCCGTGTAATTCATACACCGTTAGCGATCCAGCGGCTTGGTGAAGACCATCTATATTCTGCGTTACAACCGCATCAAGCAGTCCATGCGCTTCCAGCTTCGCAAGCGCAAGATGGGCGGCGTTAGGTTTCGCGTCAAGTGCGACTAGATTTTCCTTATAATACCGAAAGAACAGCGCAGGTTCCCGGACGAAAAGGCTGTGCGACAGCAATTCCTCCGGCGTATGGCCGTACACAGACTTTGCGGCGTACAGTCCCGCTTCTGAGCGGAAATCAGGTATTCCGCTCTCCGTAGAAACGCCCGCGCCGCCGAAGAAGACAGTTCTCTTACTCCTGCGAATCAACTCTACTAAATCCATGCATACATTTTCTCACACTTCATCCCAAAACGCAACTTCCATAATATTATCAGTTCGGTGCTGCACGGCCAGGGTGCACGCTGTTCAGTTGTTTTTGTGCAACAACCTTTTGCCTGTGCTTGACTTAATCGTGCCATATTGGTAGTATCAATCGAAAAACAGGGATGGAGGGATAGCGTGCAAACACCTAGCATGGATGAGTTAATCAGCGTCTATGACGCGTGGCTTCCCGCCGTAAAACAATTCTTCCAGCTCACAGCCAAAGGGCATGCGGATTTCGCATGCGGTTTCATGAACGGTCTGCCTAGCGATGAAGCGGTTGTCCGCATGCAGGGCGCCTAAACCCGATCGCCGATACATTCATAATTAGGAGGGGTTGGATGACGCGGTTGTTACCTCCGCTGTTCACGTCATAGCAAATGCTGACCTGCT
>BNUH01000176.1 GCA_025997215.1 Clostridia bacterium | reverse complement strand
AACAGGTATGCGCGACATTGCTCTTCGGTTGCGAACTCTTTTTCAAGTTCTATCAACGTCTTCGGATACTCCTTCATGCATCAGATTGTATATTATCCAATTAGGTTCCGTCAAGTGCATAGCCATTATCCACAATTCCAAATGTATCCTTACAAATAGTACACCTCCGTATAAAATGATACAAAGGCATTATTACGACCGAGGCGCGACATGTCTTTGCATAATACAATACCAAGTTTTCCGTCCTCAATATCAGCAATCATTCGCTTAAATGCAGGGCGCTCAAAGTTGGTGCCCGTATATCCGTCATCTGGATATTCTTGGTAAATCTGGAAACCATGGTCTTTTGCATACCGTTGAAGGATCATGCGCTGCGTTCCTATTGAATTGCTTTCCGCGTCCACACCGTCATCGCGGCTGAGGCGAAGATATATACCGGCAATGTTGCTTAAATCCTTTTTCATGTCGCCCTCCATAAAATTAGAGCGGCTTGCTCAGCCGCTCCGTATAATCAAGTTTTATTCTGTTCGCCGTCCGGCAGCTTACCGGTAAGGATTAAAGTGCCATACTCATGAGGATGGGTGGATATCCACTCCGCTTCATCTGGAAAACCCATCAATTCAGCCAGTTGGATAACCGCCCTTCGATCGAACATATTTGTTATCGCAGTATCACGTACTGCCAACACGGCGGCGATTATATCAGCGTTACATTGTTTGCCGTATTGTTTGCTCATCAAATCTCCTTCATATCATTTTTGTTGGTTGACGTTTGGACTACGATAGCATATACTGTCGTAGGAGGTGCTTTCAATGACGTTCTATTCGATACGTGACTTTAGAAACTCCAGCAAGCGAGTCTGGGAGACTCTTGACACTCGTCAGGATGTACTCATCACGAACAACGGGAAGCCAAAGGCTATCATGCTTCCTGTTAGCGAAGATGACTTTGAGGATGTTATGTCGATGCTGATTCAAGTTCGGGCCTTGAGAGCAGTCCACAATCTGCAGGCAGCATCTGTGGTGGCAGGACTCGATGGTATGTCGATGGATGATATCGATGCTGGCCGATTGCGTCTTTGACCATGTTAAGCAGCACATTGCCGGACAGCATAAACGACTTCGTTACTGCCGTCGCCCACATCTCGTCGTGTATGACATAGACACCATTTTCATAGCGAAGTATGCGCCAGTACTGGCAAAAGCTGCGACATTCTTGGCCATGTGATCCGCGAGCACATCCGGCAAAAACTTCAGCCCGCCGCGTTCTGACCTTGTGTACCAGGGCGGAATGTCGGTTGACAACCTAACGAAAATTACAAAAGCATGCTATAACCAATAAGTCTGTTGAATTCTAATGATTAGCTTAGTAAATGGCTATTCTTGGTAATGCGATAAATAGCTTTTCTCAACGAGTTGGTATTTCCACCACAACGGGTAAATTGCATGTTTCCGAAACCAACCCATGTCTATGCCGTTAACATGGCCGCGAAGCGCGGTATTCAGTTATGCTGGGAGAATGTCAGCTGGTGTATAATCAACGCGCCGGACAGGGCGGTCGAGGCGGCGGAGGTCTGCCCTCAATTGGGTTTTGTGATGGACGCCAAACAAGCGCTTGAAACGCCATGGGATCCCGTTGATTATGTGCGGGCGATGGGTTCGCGGCTGCGCCATATCCATGTTTTGACAAAGACGCGCAAGGACGATCGGTGCTGCCAGGGCAAGGGGTGTATGATTTCCGCAAGCTGGTGGACACGCTGCGCTCACTAAACTATCAAGGAGATGTTATATTGGAACCGTACAGCGAGCTGACACGCGACGAGGATGCGTTGCGTGCGTCGCTCGATTACTTAAAGGAAATATTCGAGATATGAGAGGTGCGAATGTCCTCTGGTATGTGATCTTCGGGGATCACAGAGTCTAATGATTATAACAACGTATATATGATGCCTCTTGAAGGAAACTTGTTACACCTCGATGAAACTAGCTATTACCACCAATTTGCATGGTGATAATGAGGCTAATAAACAGCTTGACTCCATAGGTCAGGCTGTTCTGCCGCGTTCAGATTTTAGGGTAATCTCGTCGCAGCCGGCCGAAGAATCAGGGTAAAATCATTTACCTCAAGGAAAGAAGGATCGCGTTCCATAATAGTTATAATTTAATCCAAAAGGAGAATGAACTATCATGTCGAACGTATAGCACGAGGTGATAAAAATGAAGGATCCAAACGCATTATCAATGAAGCGCCTACTCGAACTGGTTGTAACCATTCCGGAAACTAGGAGAACAGTATATGGAAACTTCCAACATACCCTTGTAAATGTATTGTCAATTGCGTTAATGGCAGTGGTAAGCGGATTTTCCACATGGGAAGATATAGTTATGTATGCGCAAGGGAAGAAGGAATTTCTTAACAGAGTGCTGAATATGAAAGATTCAGTACCCAGCGCATCCACGTTTAAGAGAGTTCTATCGATGATTGAGCCGGAGAAATTGGAAGAAATATATCGCACATGGGTACTTCCGTCGATCAGTAAGAGCAACGGGGAACATTACAGTGTAGACGGAAAAACATGCCGAGGAGCAGGGAAGTTTGATGAGTGTTCATTGCATACAATAAGCGTATATGCAACAGGGAGTGGAATATCAATAGGCCAAAGGGCAGTAGATGAAAAGAGCAATGAAATAACAGCGATACCACTGCTATTGAATGATATAGATATATCAGGAGGAATAGTAAGCATAGATGCAATGGGATGTCAGGAAAAGATAGCAACGACAATACGTAATAATGGAGCAGATTACATATTATCGCTCCGGAAGAATCACCTGAATGCATACAAAGCGGTGGAAGAATATTTTCCATGGGCAGAAAATACAGCTGCAGAGAAACGGACACTAGATTATGCATACGCGCAAGAGAGCAGTCATGGGCGAGTAGTTAATTGGAGGATAGTAGTGACGAAATGTGTGGAAGATTTTGAATTTATAACGAAGTGGAAAGACATAAAATCAATAATAATGATTGAGCGGAAGTGCAAGTATAAAGGGAAGGTCACGGTAAACAGGCGATATTTTATAAGCAGTTTGTCAGTAGACGCAATAACATTTGGGAAACACATACGCGAACATTGGGGTATAGAAAATTCGCTCCATTGGGTGCTTGATGTAGCCTTTGGAGAAGATGCAAGTAGAATTCATGAAGGGAACGCATGTAAAAACATGACAACTTTACGTAAGATAGCGATGGGCCTCATGCAAAAGCAGAAAACGTCGAATATGAGCTACCACAAAATGCAAGTGCGCGCGCTTTTTGATGATGAGTTTATATTAGCTATGTTGTTGTTTGATAGTAAATGATTTTGCCCTGTCAAGTAGTCATAGAAAAAAACTTCATTGCGGAAATAAGGACGTTATTGCTTAACGATCGAGTGATGGAGAAGAGACTGCCGCACAGAATGTGTAAACCTCCAATAACAGAACCAAACTAGAGTTAGAGGAGGGAAGAAAATGGCAAAGAAAGCAAAGGGAGAAAAGAGCCTGCTGCGCCAGTTGATCGAGGAGCGCGGGGTAAAGGATCTGGGCGGAGTACACGCCTTGGTCAAGGAACTGACA
>BNUH01000175.1 GCA_025997215.1 Clostridia bacterium | reverse complement strand
TACCCTGCCTTATCGGACCATTCCAGATCATATGTACCGCAACCCAACAAACCTTACCTGCCTCATATCGTGTTTGTTATTAAAACATCTTCTATCGCTACGTGATAGCCACCATATATACCCCCTTTTTCGATCCGGTTTTCTCCTAATCCTACTGCGAAACCGCCTGCTTCAAAGTAGGATAGTATTTGCTCATATGTCACTATCGCCTTATTATAAACAATCTCAAATCGTGTTTCCCATTTTCTAAACCATGTTCGGTATCTCAAATCTGTCTTATTCATTGCTAGTCGTACAGTATCTTCGCGCATCTCTGGAATTCCTTCAATTTCAACATATTCACCGCCAACTATATGAAACATCCCATAGAGTGATACTTTATCCTTGCTGATCTTATTTCTGTATGCACCTGAGCACGCTGATGCCTTTACGCCTACTGCAGGGAACCCACATTTTGCACCATTCTCTACGGCGCTTTGATATGCTTCCTGGGTGTACTCAGTTGGCGCGCCTTCCAGCCAATATGTACCTTGGATGGCATCTTCCCAAGGATTACGTATTTCCCTGGGCCTTTTAGGCTTTTTCTGCATGTCCTCTAACATTTGCTTCTTAGCCTTTTCTGAAAACTTACTGATGATCAATGGGCTTGATCCGATCAAATGTACTGAAGCTTGCAACAACTCGATCCGATTTACTGTGATTACGTCCTTACTTGCCATTTTTCACAACCTCCGTTCATGTTTGTCGTGGGTGTATTATATAAGATCACACCCTGGTTGGTCAACCGTTATTTTGCAGGTTTTACCTGCTATGCTGCGGTGACACGGTATCCACCATACGATCACCTCTCAACTAATTGACTATACTACCGCACCGCACAGAAACGCATCGCATCAGATCCCGACTCACCATATTTTACCACATCGTACCACGCCTCTACGTGCTTTTCGGCATATTGGCATTATATAAGATTGTAGCCAGGTTTGTAAACCAGGTATTCGCAGGGAATAATTTCCTGCTGTAGTCACATATTTACATGTCTTGATGATGCCACAAGCCAGATGAGATAACACATTTTATTATCTCACTTCACAACGGAATGAATCAATTGTATGGTGATATATCTGCCACAATGTGAGATAATATGATCCCAGATTTGTGTCTATATTCAGCAGCATGCGATTAATATGACTTGTCTTGATACTAACTTGGCATAGTTTACATGTTGTGCCTGTTGATTTGTTGACGTTTAGGTATTACAAAGTATCAACATACTGATGTTAACGCAAGCATTGCCACGAATGCCATCAGCAGGCACACTTACGGAAATATAACATATTACTTATTGTCGATGTTTGAATATGCACACCACAGGATTGTTGTACACTATAAAGTAGCGTGCCAATATGTGTATGTTATTATCACCACTATGCGGTGCTAAATAATAGACGAGGAGACAGCGTTACGTATTTATATTCACATGATTGAATATTAATGCATTTAGCGCTCATTTCATAGTCATCTACCACCTTGAGGTTGTGGAGCGGACCCGGCGGGCTTGGAGCGGACTTTGCCTTCAAAAACCCTTTTGCCACAAGGGGTGGAACGTAGTCAGCGGACTTTTTATATATACTATATAAGCTTTCGCAAAAAATATATATATCAGAAAGGACGATCTGCAATGTATGTATATAAAAGTGAAAAAAGTCCGTCATTTCCGCTTAGTCCGCGTAAGACCGTTGATATTCCTCAGTTTTTCCCAGCTGGTAGAGTGAAATGCATAAAAAGTCCGTCTAAAGTCCGTAATGCAACCCGTGTGTTAGGTTAAAAATAGCATGTGCCTCTATTTTACGTTCTAACGGGGCTGCTGGGAGCGTTTTGAATTATACACCAGATGAGTTAAAAACGCGTAGCGAGGCTGTGAGTGCCCTTTAAACGCATGATGCTACCACATGCTGATGTGCCGGAGGAATAGGCCACTACTCAATTTGCCAGACTGCTGTGAAAACGTTATTTATACATATCTATAACTCGTCTTTTATCGGTTAATGAGGAGCCATAATGATATATGGTTCTAGCATGATATTTGTTGCTGCCATGAGGCGTAGCAGAGATAGCGGACTTGGAGCGGACTTTACCTCCAGTTTAAGTAGGCGCCATAAGTGTTCCTGCGGAGTCTGCGGATTTCGCTAAACCTTAATGTAAGCTTACGCAAAAGATATATATTATAAAGAGCAATCTGAAATGTATGTATATATAGAAAAGGGTAAAAAGTCCGTTTCTTCCGCTCTGTCCGCTTCGCCAGTCATCGGAGTATTGATTTCCCTCAGTTTTTCCCCGCTAGCAGAATGAAACAGATAAAAAGTCCGTCATAAAGTCCGTTCCAGCCCTCTACTGCGGTAGTATCCTACCAGCCCTACCGCAAGCATATAGTTTTCCACCCATGTTGTTTATTAATGCGATCATACAGACTTGACATTAGTTTTTGACGGGTTTTTACGGACTGCCTAACGGGGAAAGTGAGGCGGTATAAGGAATTTTACGGACTTTACGGAAGCTGACCTATTTTTAACTTTATTACTTTGAAAAAAGTAATATATATATATGGACGCTATGTAAATCATGTATATATATAAGATGTGGAAAAAACCTGTCAATTCTGTAAGTCTGCATTAGAGCATTGAATTTCCTAGGTTCTTTGCTGCTGGCAGAGCAAGATGACTAAAGAGTCCGTCTAAAAGTCCGTAATGCATCCCCGTGGATGGCTAGAAATTGCGTATGCCTCTATTTCGCGCTTAAAGGCTTCCTGGAGCGTTTTGTTATTTGAAACTATATAAGCGTCCGATAGGTTAAAGACGCTCAGTGAGGCTGTAAATGCCCTTAAAACGCATCTTGCTTCCGTTAGTAGTATCTGCGAGTTGAATGTGTAATAATATGAGCAATTGAAATGTATCAGTTAGTTATATTATTATATATTTTCGTGCCATCGTTGATGAGCTATGAGGTTGCTTAAAGACGGTATTTATAAACATTATGATGGTCTGCGTAATAAAGTTTATTATGAATTCGCACCTTATCTCGACGTGTAAAAATGAATATTATGCATAATTGATTTTAGCTATATTCCGCTACATACGCGTATTTAGAAACCTAAACACCTGTAGCACGAAGCATTTTTCGACACGTCTTGAAAAATTGCTCGAAAGATATAGCTAACTCAAATAAGGCTGCATCAAGCCGGTCTGGAAGGTGGGCGGCTAACCCAAGGTCCATCCACGATTCGTATATATTCATAATTATATTTCGCGATTGATTTTCCAAGGGGATTGTGTTAGAATGAGGGTGGTGGAGAATGGTTGAATAGATTATAAGGAGATAAAAGAGTGACAGTTGAGCGAGACGATCTCTTAACGCAAGAGTATCAAGACGATGGCCAAGCGCTACCGCCTCTTGCTGATACTGTCTTTGGCGAAATATTTGAAGATGGCGCTCTCGCACTGTTTGAAATGATCAATGGTGTACTACTTGATAGCGGTGATAAGTTAATAAGCAAAATCATTAGTGTTACTATCCAGAAGGTTAACGCATCAGCCACAGAACGAACCTATAGAGTTGACG
>BNUH01000174.1 GCA_025997215.1 Clostridia bacterium | reverse complement strand
GGCGCGATGGTATCGGCGTTGGGTGAGGTACAGGCCGCGGCGGCTGGCGTTGGCAAGTCCATAGCGGGCGCGAATGTATCCCCTACAACCGATCAGTGGGCCAAGGATACTGTGGCTGCGGGCCAGAAAATCAGCAAAGCCGGGGCGACACTAACTAAGGCCGTCACATTGCCCGTTGTCGCGCTGGGTACGGCTGCGGTCAAGAGCGCTATGGACTTTGAGACCGCGTTCACGGGTGTCACAAAGACCGTGGAAGGCTCGACGTCACAGTATGAGCAGCTGCGTGATACGATCATGAGCCTAAGCCGCGAGACCATGTTCAGCCAAAAAGAGATTGCGAACGTGGCGCAAACGGCGGGACAACTGGGCGTTGGTATCGACGACGTGGGCGAGTTCGCGCGGGTCATGCTTATGATGGGCAGCGCGACGTCGCTGGGTGCGAACGAGGCCGCTGAGCAATTGGCGCAGTTCGCGAATATCACGCGTATGCCGCTCGGCCAGGTCGAGAATCTAGGTTCCGCGATAGTGGATCTGGGCAACCATTTCGCCACATCCGAGCCTAAGATAGTGGACATGTCGCTGCGTCTGGCGGGCGCTGGATCACAGGCGAAGATGTCGCAGGCCTCGATCATGGGCATAGCGGCAGCTCTATCCAGCGTCGGCCTGAACGCGGAGGCTGGCGGTTCAGCGTTTTCGCGCGTTATCCTGGAAATTGACAAGGCTGCAGCGGCGGGCGAAAAGGACATGAAGGATTTCGCCGATGTCGCGGGTATGAGTGCTAAGGAATTCATTAACCTATGGAATACCGATTCCACGGCGGGTATACAGAAATTCGTAGAGGGCTTGAGTAAAGTCGAGGAGCAGGGCGGGAACCTGGCTGGGACGATCGAGGGCATGGGCTTCAACGAGATACGCGTCCGGGATACGCTCATGCGCGCGGCTGGCGGGTATGATAAATTCGCGCGCGCCATTGAGACCGCGAACAAGGCGTTTAAGGATAATATCGCGCTGCAGAATGAATTCGACAAGGCGAATAACACCACAGCTGCGAATATGGCAAAGCTCAAAAACACGCTTACAGAGGTGGGTATTGAGGCTGGTACAATCATGCTCCCGCATCTACAGGGCGCGGCTGACGGTATAAAGGGGTTGCTAGAGAAATTCGGTGAACTGGACACGGGCATGCAAGGCGGTATCCTGAAATTCGCGGGTGTTGCGGCTGCGATAGGCCCGGTTACTGGCGCGATCGGCGGGTTGATTACCAGCGTAGGTAAGATAGGCGCGTTGTTTGGAACGGGTGGCGCGCTAGCAGGTCTAGCGCCATTCGTCACGGGTTTGGCGGCTGTAGGCGCTGCAGTGGGCGGGGTCGCGCTGGTTATGTCGCAGATAAAGACAGAGGCCGAACAGCTGCAATCCGCGTTCAACAAAATAAAATTCGATCCAACGGAAATGGAAAAATTCCAGGCATCGATAGACGCCACTAAGAGCTTAACAATTCCCACTAAATTGACGTATGAGACCGATGCTGCGGAGCTTAAGACGGACTACGAATCCGCGCGCGCAAGTCTGTTAGAGCAATTAGCGTCGGCGATAGAAAATGGCGATCCGGTCAAAATCAAACAAATAACCGCCGAGATAGAGCAATTAGAGCTGAATTATAATAAAGATAAACAGCAAATAGCTAATGAATACATGAAAGACCTTAGCGGGATATTCGACGGTCTGGGCGATGTATTCGGCGAGGAATTTGAGAAAGCTATAGCCGAAATAGGCGAAAAGTATGATCTACGAGCGCGCGTGGTCGAGGCCTTGCGCAGCCTGTTAGCGGGCGAGAATCTGGATGTTGGCACGGTGAAAAGCATCTTTACACCGGAAGTATTGAAAACATATTTCGGGTTCGACGATGGGATGATAGAAAATTTCCTAACAAACGATATATTCAATTCCGGTATGGTTGTAAACATGCTGGAAAGGCTGCGTAACAGGATTTCGCAAGACTTAACGCAGGGTTTGACTGGGCTAGAAAATAATCCCATCATGAAGGCGTTTATTGATATAGCGGACGATCCCGCGTTCCAGCAAGCGTTACAGGATTTCGATCCGGGGACTGTTTGGGGCGTTCTGTTGGACGCGTTGAAGGCGTACGACTTTTCGGACGGCGAGATAGGCAACGGGTTCGCGGAAAAGATTATCGAACAAATAAACAATGAACTGCATGGGATAACGCCAGAAGATCTGGAAATGCCTAGCATAGAGGTAAAGCCGGAAAAAATCATACTGAACATGACAGGATCAGAGGCTACGGTACAATTGCCGGACGGTACTAGTATAATTGTCACTAAAAAGGATTTTACGGTTAATGCTGATGGCACAGTAACACTTAAGCCGGGAACAGTGCTCGTTGATCCGGGCACTGGTAAAGCGGTCGGCGTCGTCGGTGATCTGGGCGAGGTTACTTATTCAGGTACAATTACTATTAACGGAAAAGAGTACGTCGTAGCAATAGACGAGGAAAACGGCAAGGTAAACCTGACAGCGCCGGACGGTACGACGTTCTCGTTTGACGTGCCTAAGGCCACGGTCAACATAAAGGAATTAGAGCCTGTCGTAACCAATAACGGCAACCAGGTGATCGGTCTTAGCGACATGACGTTCACGGGCGATGGTACGGTCAAGGTTCAGGTAGGCGAAAAAACGGCGGTTGTGCTAGAAGGCAATCTGGTAGTAAGCGACGACGGTTCAGAAGTGCACGTGACGCCGGGCACGATCCTGGTGGATTCCGACGGGGCATATGTAGGCGTGACGGGTGATTTGGGTACGGTCACGTATGATGGGAAAATCAGCATACAGGGTAAAGAGTATTGGGTAGCGCCAGGTGAGGGCGTAATAACCCTGACCGCGCCGGATGGAACCTCATTCACTATGGAAATACCTAAGGTTTCGGCTACTATCGATACCATCGAAGGCGACGCGGGAGGTGCAACGACGACCGTTACAGGCGAGCCGCCCGCGCCTGAAGAGCCAGTGAAAATACCCGGTGTCTTAGGCAAAATCACATCTGTTGACGCAGACGTATCCGAGGCGACAGTTACGGTGACTGGCGAACCCCCGCCGCCGCCTGAATCCAGCGTACCCTTTAAAGAATACAAGGCGCGGGTTGAGAAAATTAACGCTGACGTATCTGCCGCCGAGGTTACAGCAATCGGTGAAATGCCTCAACCAAGCCAAACATCACCACCCGTAACATTAATAGACTACAAGACACGGGTTGAAAATGTTACGGCTGACTTAACGGGCGCGGAGGTTAAAGTCGTCGGTGTAATACCCACGCCAGGGCCTACCGTAACCATAAAAGAATATCAGACACGTGTTGAAAAGGTCACGGCCGATCTAACCGGGGCGACTGTAGAGCCTATCAATAGTGAAGAATTAAACAAAATAGTGAATACACCCGGCCCGACGCCAACGGCACCTGTAAATTATAAGGTACCTGTAACAATCACCCCTGTTATTACACCAGAACCTACGCCAAGCGGTGCGGCTAATTTACTGGGCACCACGGCCAGCGCTGGCGGCACTGGCGCAGCCGCGACGCTGTTCGGACAGAGCGGTGAAGGCAGCGCGGCCAATCCGATCCCGATGGATTTATATGTAAAGCCGTCGGTCAAGGGTGTGGAT
>BNUH01000173.1 GCA_025997215.1 Clostridia bacterium | reverse complement strand
TCGCGAGGATTGGCGCCACAGCTCACGAAGCCGTCGCCCTAGGCGGCGGCGCACGCAGCCCAGCATTGCTGCAGATCAAAGCCGATGTATGCAATCTGCCAATGGTGACGCTGCGTGTAAGTGAATCGACGGCATACGGCTGCGCGATCAACGCCGCCTTAGCATTAAAGATTCTGCCTGACGAGGACGCTATCGCGCCGATCATTTCACGTGACGCGGTTGTAAAGCCGGAAGGTACACGCAGGTTATATTACGATCAACGGTATGATCGTTACTTAAAACTAAATACTCTATTGGGCTATGATTAACAGCCACAGTCCAACGGTCCTCTATGAACCTCATAGGTGCTAGTCGAAGATTATGGTTGCGTAATCATACCTGACTGTGTTATTCTACAAGAGTCGGAGGCGTTATGAAATTGTGCTGAACGAAACCACGTGTGAGAAAAGGGAAGCCGTACAGTCAATAAGTATCTATCATGGTCGCGTGGTAAAAATATTAACAAAATGGAGGAAACGCAGTCAATGGTTAATGCACAAACTCTATTGGATAACATAACAGACAAACAGCTTCGTGATTTTGTTACTGAATACGCGCAACGTAACAGCGATTTCGCTGACACCCTCGCTGTACGTTTTGCTGATCCGGACTTTGATGCTGAAGTCAAAAAAATCGAAAGTATTACCGCTTGTGCGTTATATGGTGCAAACGATTACCGGCACCGAGGCGATTGGGGGCATATTGTTTTTGACCTGCGTAAGATTGATGATGAAATTGAACAGCGCACTAATCAAGGACAGTACCGGCTTGCCTTTGCGCAAGCGGCAGCAGCATATACGAAATTGCTGGAGGTGTATGAATACCAGGAAGAGTGCGAGATTTCAGATGAAGCCGAGTCCTACATTAATGTGATGACCGAAATAGCCGAAATGGTTAAAGAGTCTTCTGATGGAGAATACATATTAAACCGCTGTATCGAGCTTGCTAACGACGATACAGCAAGAGATTACGGTGCGGATTATCAAGATAAGTTTTTGCTCATTGGAGCACGCTTTGTCACCGTTGAGAATCGCGAAACATTTGACTCCGCTATTGCCCAGCACAGTTCGGGATGGAGAGGCGGCGTGTTTGCGCTGATCGAGTTGACCGTTATAAAGAGGCTGGATGGTGAGTCTGCAGCGAAGGCGTTTATTAAGGAAAACCTACAGTTTGATGAAATCCGAAAAATTGCGTATAACGATGCGATGAGCTGCAATGACTATGAGAATGCGGCACAGCTTTGTTTGACTGCTCCGGAGAATCATTACTGGCAAGCGCCAAACTGGAAAATAATGCTCTATAATACCTACGAGGCGGCTGGCAATACAAAAGCTATGGCCGAAACCGCCGAGAGCATGGTACTTTCAGGCAATTTGGATTATTATGACAAATTGAAATCCATCCATAAAAAACTCGGCGACTGGGATGCGGCATATCCTAATATTTTGGTGCAATGCAAAACACACATTTCTAGTAGCCTATACATGCAAGTATTAAGCAAAGAGAATGAATTTGCGCTTTTACTCGAACAAGTGCAATCCAATCCGCATAATGTTTACACATATGGCGCACAGCTTGCATCGCAATATTCGGATGCGATTTATTCAATATTCATTACGGAAATCGGCAAAGAAGCCGCCAGAGCGAATAACCGAAAAGACTACGCTGCTGTTTGTGGGCGGATCAAAACTTTTCGTAACGCTGGGTTTATGGAGGAAGCAGGTACTTTGATTTGCGAGTATAAGATAAAATATGTAAGACGCCCTGCGTTTGTTGATGAATTGAAAAAAATATAACAATTTCTGTCAACTACCTCGTAAACGTTGTAATTGGTTTCATTGTCAGACCTCATTATTCATTCAGTGATTCCATGGAGCGGATTACTTGCTCCGATTAGCAATCAGGTAAGCGGCGCCAGTGTTGCAACAACCGTTGGTCGATGAAGGTGTGGCCGCACAACCAACGCCTGTCTTACCCAAGCCGTCACTTATCCAGCCTCGCGCCCAAAAACTCCTGGATTCGCTCGCTGCCAAGACTGGCTTGAACATCCAGATGGACGAAAGCCTTCCGGCGACACATGAGGGCGCGTTCGATCCGGCGACGAATACGATCCGATTCAACCCGGGCGCGGACGCGGGCGACATGGCACTAGGCGTCATCAAGCATGAATTGACACACTTCGCGGAAGGTTCGCCCGATTACCAGCGATACGCGGACTTTGTTATCAACCACGAGTATGGCGACAGCAAGGCCGAGCTGAACGACGCTATCCGCGAAAAAATAGACCTGTACAAGAAAAATGGCGTTAAACAGGACGAGGACAGCGCAAAACGTGAGGTTGTCGCGGAGCTGACGCGGGATGTGTTCCTGCGCAGCGACGCCGATATGGGTAAGCTGGTTCGGGAGGAAACAGGCCTCGCGAATCGGCTAAAGAACTTCGTCAATGACGCCGTGGACGGCATTGGCGCATGGATGAAAACCGAGGACGACTTACGCGAGTGGGATATGCTGCGCAAGGCTCAAGATTTCCTTAACCTGGCGATTAAGACCGTTAGCCCGGACACGGACGCTGGAACACAATTCAGCATTAAGCGCGACATCATGGGTTCTTGAACCTGGAGTATGACAATCTCATGGCGTACCTCTGCGCTGATAGAATATATTTGAATTATTTCATACTACTCCATATTACTCAATACCCCTTCTCTATTTTCTTGGAAATTCCTTTCCCCGCTTGGTTTTTTCCCTAATTCGGCAGATATTCACACCCTGAAGCAGCCCAAAAACTCAACAACGACAAGGAAAATCAGACGGATTTTCTTGTCAAATTGTTGAACATTTTAGTTGCGGATTTGGCGAGACTGTGGTATAATAGTCCCAGATCTACTCAGGAGGCGAGCATATGCGGCTTCACAAGGGACTGTCTAACGGACGGTTGTATCTGTCCATCGTCGAAGGTTACCGCGATCCCATCACTAAGAAGGTCAAAACACGTACCCTGCGTTCGCTGGGTTACGCTGATTCGTTGGCGAAGATACACTCCGACCCAATCGCATTCGGTATGCGCATACTCGAGGAAATGAAACTTGCAGCCGCCTGCGAGCACACAGCAGACAAGGTTTCTATACGCTCAAACGAAAGGCTGTCTGAGAGCGTTTCGTATAATAGGCTGCTGGGATACGCTCCGTTATCCATGTTGTATCGTGAATTGGGCTTGGATCAGTTTTTTACCAACCAAGCACGGAAACTAGATGTCAAATATGACCTAAACAGCATTGTGAGACTGTTGGTATATTCTCGGATATTGTTTCCAGGGTCAAAGAAAAAGACTTACGAAGGGAAAGATATGTACTTTGACAAGAGTGATTTTACTCTTGATGATATATATCACTCACTGGGGTTTATATCAACACTGAAAAACTCACTTGTAAAGTATGTGCATAATAGGATCGAAAAAGAGAAACCGCGCGACTTATCGCGAGTGTATTATGATGTGACAAACTATTACTTTGAGATAGATGAGCAGGATGATCTGCGCAAGAAAGGTGTATCCAAGGAACATAGACCAGACCCGATAATACAAATGGGACTGCTAATGGATGGCGATGGCATACCCATAACGTATTCGCTGTTTCCAGGAAATACCAACGACTGTGAAACGATGATACCTGTGATGAGACGTCTGCATGCGGACT
>BNUH01000172.1 GCA_025997215.1 Clostridia bacterium | reverse complement strand
GCACTGCCCTCTTTCCTTGAGTGTTGCAACACAAGGATATCACAGAGTTCAGTCTCGGGCACCTTTTTCGTTATTCCCATCCGGCCTTTATTCCGATCGTTGGAAATTCTTGGCGGGATGGAGTATACGAAAGCATAACAATAGCTCAATTCAGACTATATGCGGTATATTCCCTATAGAGACTACATTCAACTATAGCGATAATGTGGTATATTTTTTAGCTAATTATGAGACATATTATATGTTGGGCTATATCACTAACGAAGGACACAAAATAACTTTATCAAATGAAATTCCAATACCGTCCAATATAACTGATAGTTACAATAATATCTACATAACTCCAAACTACGCCTTTTTATATGGCTATATCGATCGCTATGGATTAGGTGCCGATTATGGGAAACGCATACAGATCAAAAGCATGCATAATAGTCTTAATGATAAACCTTCCGATGAGCTATTGGCAGAATTTGCACAATATGCATATAACCAAGGTTTTTTACCAGATGCATTTAGAGGTTGGAATGTTAAAAGAATAGACGATGAGAATACTAGGTTTTCTTGTACGATATTTACTAGCACCAATTCCATTGTATACGCTTTCAGGGGTACGCCTAGGCCTTCTGAACTAACTACTGCATTGATTGATTGGGGACAAACATTGAACTATTATATGCTTGCTGATGTAAATACTGCGGCACATGCTCAAAAAGATTCATTGGTAAGGGTTACAAATGCAGAAATAATACCATCGTTCATGAATGAAGATAAAAATATATATCTAACAGGTCATTCGCTAGGAGGATGGCTTGCACTAAATAGTTATATACAAATCAGTGATGCCCTAAGTGTAAATAGTTTATATAGACTGAAAAGTATCGTTACATTTAATACTATAGGCATATCTAATGCTGATATGCAGCTTGTTGCACGTGCAACAGATAAAAATACACATACAAATATTACTGATTATTATTTTTGCTGCGATATTGCTAGATGGTATGGTTACAATGCTGGATACAATTTCCCCGGGCAACACAAAGTTATTAATGAGTATCATGATGAGGTAGGTTTAGCTGAAGGTGACTATCAATCACTTTATAAACATGCGTACAACGATAATGTTAGTGAAGCACTTGACGGACTGAAGAAGATAAGTAGATTGCTAAGTAAATCAAAACTTGAAGCCGCATGGTATTGGTTTTATTATACTCTTTATACAAAACCAACAGGGATATTACCCTTTGATATGCTTATCCCATATCCACCTGAAGTGGTTCATAGTGCAACGATACTAAATGTACGTGTCGATGCGCATGGAATGAGTCATTTTCTAGACAAACGACAAAATGATTCAGAACACAAAAATCGCAGTTTAATGAAAAATTTATACTATGCCCATGATTCTGACGGATTACCATACCCAGAAGTAACAATTTCTGTAAGTCTCAAAACACAGCAAGAGCCAATTCATTTTGAAAGCGATATATACAACGTCGTTTATGGCCTAGTAAATAAAGACAAGGTCAATTTGCATCCGAAAATAAGTACTGAAGGAAAAGCAATTGGATTTGTTATGAAAGGTGATGTAGTTGAAATACTGGATACTATTAGTGATGATGGGGAAATTTGGTACCGTATCCGAGTTCAGAAGGTCGTTATCGGTAACGACTATGTAAGAGGCGAATATGAAGGATATATAATGACCAATTATGTTGATAAGTAATATAGGTAACCATAGTTCAAATTCTTTCGAACTATTGCTACAAATATACTTATCATTATAATCAAATCGCTCTAGAAAGGATTTGTAATGAATAATCAACAGAAAACATTTCGACATAGAAAAAGAAATCCTGTATGGGGATCCATAAGAACGATTATATCGAGTGCGGTATTCCCTTTGCTTCCACTTGTTATCAAATGCCTTGTCCATATCCTATTTCTTAAAACAATAAAACTTACACTAGACAATTTTATTATGGCAACATTAGCTAATCCAAGTGTGATTTTCGTAGTGATTTCTTTATCAATTTCCATAACCCCTGAGATTCACAAGTTCAGAAATCAAAGTGAGATCACAAAAATAAACACAATATTAGTAGTACTATCTGTTGCCCTATTCATATTTGAGGTAGCTGAAGGATATGACTTTATCGGTAATCAAAAACGTAATGACACTTACTTTTGGTGTAATATTATTGTCTTATCAGGAACTATTCTCTTTGATGTCATAGTTGTAATTGCCTCGGCACGGCTACATCCTATAGATAGTTTGTCAGATGAAAAAATCACAAAAATCCTAAGTATCATAAATAATGAGTTAGGAGATGCCGCCTAATGGATACAGAGAATAGTTTAATGCTTATAACGGTAGCAATATCAATAACTACATGTTTATTGACAATAATTATAAGCATCTATCGTAATAGCAAGAACGAAAAGGAGCGACGCCGAATCATAGCAGAAACAATTAGCAAGTATGAGCTGAATGAAGCAAAGCATATGTCACAAACAGACTTAAGATATGATTATCTTACGATAAATAGCATTATCAACGTAGAAAATAAATATAAATTATCGAACAGAATAGTACCGCTGCTTACAACAGTTATAGCCTTGTACCCAGCCATATATCTAACATTTAGCAAATCAATAGGGATCAGTACATCTTCACCATTATTAAAAGAGAGCGCAGTAAGATTGGTAGTTGTGGTGACTTCACTGATTAATGTAGCGGTTAATATTACAATCGGGTATTTAGAAAGTATCAGAGCGAAGCACAAATTAGTGAAAATTGCATCCAAGAGCATAAAAGCAAGTAATGCAGAAGATGATGAAAATTTTACACATACAGCTTAGCAAAGTAGAACTATCACTATTTTCTCATTATATTTATAAATAGCAATTTGGAAATCTACACGCGTTAACCCCACAGGTATATAGCGTGAAAACACTTTTAGCAGTATCTCGCCCCCCGTAAACCCAGCTGAAGGCACAACAAATAAGCCCTCAGCGAGGGGGTATTTGAAAGGAGCGTGACTAGGCTGCTGGTAGGCGAACGTGTTCAGGCAAAACTATCCCATGCTTAATCAGGAAATTGACAGCCTGCTTGATCGCCTGCTTTTGTTGACGCTCGTGGAGTTCCTGAGGCATATCAACCCGTGCCAAATCAGCTGGGTTCCATGCCTCACCGTTGAGCAGCATGTGGTAGCTGGCTACAAGGATCATCCTGGCGATGGCGATCCTTCTAGCCAGCTTAAAATGCATTCAAGAGCAGGTGTGGATGAACTGTACCGCACGAACCGAGTAGGCATTAACCTCGGCAAGCCGGAGTGTTACACGCTCAATAAATGTTAAGCTTTACAATTCGCAAGCTGGGTATGTAATCCATAGCTAGTCCTGAAAATGGGACAAGCCATTGGTGGCGATACTGATCACTCTCAACTCCTTCCACTCACACTTCAATATTTTTCCATAACTATACTTGACGATTGCTTTACCAATGAGATTGTGTTAGAATGGGTGTGGTGGATGAATGGCTATAATGAGTTATGAGGAGATAAGAGATTGGTAAATGAGCACGAAGACCTCTTAACACAAGAGTATCAAGACGATGGCAAAGCGCTACCGCCTCTTGCTGATACTGTCTTTGGCGAAATATTTGAAGATGGCGCACTCGCACTGTTTGAAATGATCAATGGTGTACTACTTGATAGCGGTGATAAGTTAATAAGCAAAATCATTAGTGTTACTATCCAGAAGGTTAACGCATCAGCCACAGAACGAACCTATAGAGTTGACG
>BNUH01000171.1 GCA_025997215.1 Clostridia bacterium | reverse complement strand
AGCGGTTTTTTCATACACAAAATCAAGTTAAAAGAGACGTCGCGGGGGCCATTTTATCGACGCCGATAGAATGGTTGGACGCGCCGGACAAAGGAGAAAATTACAATGTCAGAAGCATTAACCTCGCAAGTAAACGAATCTGAACCCGTGTTATCGCCCAATCAGGAATCGGCCGGGGTTCAAACAGAGCGCACGTTCGACGAATGGCTGACCGATAACAAGACCTACCAGGCGGAATTCGACCGTCGGGTATCGCAGGCGTTGAATAAGCGCCAGGCCGAATGGCAGAAGGAATTAACCTCACAGCTGTCCCAGGCGCGGACGGAGGCTGAAAAGCTGGCGCGGATGACAGCTGAACAGCGCGCGGCGCACGAATCCGAACAGCGCGAGGCCGATTACGCCAGTCGTTTGCAGGAGCTTACCCGGCGCGAGCTGCGCGCGCAGGCGGCGGATACGCTTGCCGGGCGCGGTCTGCCGTTAAAGCTGCTGGCTACGCTGAACCTAACCGACGCAGATGCTTGCAAGGCGTCGATCGAGGCGGTGGAGGAGGCGTATCGTGAATCGGTCGAGGACGGGATCAAGGATCGGCTGCGCGGTACTGCACCAAAGGCGGGAACGCCGGGCAAGGCAGATGATTACGCTGGGAAGCTTCGCGCGGCGATGGGCTTGAAGGGTTAAAGAAAGTGCGCCAGATGGCGCACAGCGCGCGCAAGGCGTCGGTTGGTACAAATACTCATCCGTAGAACGGCCGCGCGCTAGGGGCATTCAAACGCATTTCAGCCCTATCGTAGAATCGATTTGAAGGGGCAACTCGAACGGCAGGACGGGGAATTCTACCCCCGGCTGCGATTTTGAATTCAGGAGGGGTTTATAATGGCAAACAATATTGCGTTGGCAAAGGCATTCGTGCCGTTATTGGACGAGGCGTATAAGGCAGGGGCCAAGACGTCGGTGCTGGATGGTCAGCTCGACCTGCAGCGCCAGGGCGAGAACGCGCGCGAGCTGGTGATCCCGATCATGACACTGGACGGCTTAGGCAATTACAGCCGCGCGGACGGTTACCCGGCGGGCAGCGAGACGCTGACCTGGGAGACTGTTCAGCCCAACTACGATCGCGGTAAGATGTTCACGATCGACACGATGGATAATGCTGAAACGGCGGGCATTGCGTTCGGTCAGTTGGCCGCGCAGTTCATCAAGATGCACGTGACGCCGGAGCGCGACGCGTTCAACATCGCGTTCTACGCAAACAACGCCGACCTAACCGCATCGGGCACGCTGGCGACGGGCGCGGCCGTAATAACCGCGCTGACTACTGCGACGGTGCAGCTGGATGAGGCGGAGACGCCGGAAACCGAGCGCTATCTATTTATATCGCCGACAAATTACATGGCTATAAAGGGTATGGACAGCTATAAGAGCGTGGCGGTAATGGAGCGGTTCGAGCAGGTGATTCAGGTGCCCAGCGCGCGGATGAATTCGGTAGTGACGCTTAGTCCGACGGCGGGTTGGACGGCTGGCGGGGATAAGGTGGAATTCCTGATTATCCATAAACCTAAGGTTATCCAGTACGCTAAGCACACGGACGTTAAGGTAGTCGCGCCGCAGGAGAACCAGACGGCGGACGCGTGGAAGTTTGGTTACAGGATGTACGCGATCACGCAGAAATACCAGAATAAGGTGCCTGGCATTTACGTGTATAAGTATGCGGAGGAAGAAGAACCGGAGGATCCGTAATGTTACCCGTTGATAGACTAAAACGACTAGCGGGCGTAAGCGACAGCTCGCAGGATGAATTGCTAAGCCTGTACCTTGAGGATGCTTATGCGTTGATAGTGGAATACACAGGACGGCGGGAATGGTACATGGTTCCGCCGATCCTGGTTCCGGTGCAGTGCAAGATCGCGCTGTCATTCTGGAATCAACGCGGGATCGAGGGGATGAGCGGCGCGGATGAAGGCGGCGTCAAACGTACGGTGGATATGCTGTCGCCGGACGTTAGACGGACGCTTAACATGTACCGGATCGCTAAGACACCGGGCGGCGGATGTTGTGGGACGGGTGGCGGGCCGGGCGCTGGCGTATTGCCGTCGGGGGTGACCACGGACGACGTACCCGAGGGCGCGCTGAATCTGTATTACACGGACGAGCGTGTTCAAGCATTACTGACGGATATGGACATCGGCCCGGGTGAACAAGGCCCGCCGGGGCCTCCGGGCGAGCAGGGGCCAACAGGATCGACTGGTAAACAAGGGCCTCCGGGTCAAACGGGCGAACAAGGCCCGCCAGGGCCGCCTGGTGAGCAAGGCCCGCAGGGGATACCAGGCAAGGATGGTGCTGATGGCGCTGACGGAGCGGACGGCGAACAGGGGCTGCAAGGGGTACCTGGCGTACCAGGCGCAGACGGAGCGCCGGGGCCGCAGGGGATACCGGGAGTACCGGGCGAACCTGGTGAACAAGGCCCACCGGGGGAACCGGGCGCGGACGGCGCTGACGGCGAACCTGGCCCGCCGGGGGAACCGGGCGAACAAGGCCCAATGGGACAGAGCGGCGTAGCCGACGCGATCCCGCTGGCGTTGATGGCGGCGAACTGGTCGGATGGCCAGCAGACCATCACAAACGCGTGGGTGACTTCGGCGGCGCATGGTATGATCCAGCTGGATCAGGGCGTGAGCGCGGATCAATTCGACGCGTTCATAGCCGGAAAGATAATAGTATCCGCGCAAACGGACGGCGCGGTAACATTCAAAGCGTTTGGGACGATTCCAGCGATGGATATCCCGGTAACGCTGCTGCTATTGGAGGCCGCGCCATGATCCAGGTGCTGTACAGTTACGCGGCGTTCATGCAGCCAGCGCCAACGGAACCCCGGCTGATATTCAGCGTCGGGCCAAAGAATATCCGAACGGTGACATTCGACGGTCTGATATGGCGCGAATACGAGATAGCCAAATCCTGCACGATGACGCTGGACGGGGTAAGCCCGGAAGGGTGCATGGTTTGGGAATGTGGCGGCGGAGGCGGGGGGCGTACGTCGGTGAAATCGGGGGATTACGCTGTAGGTGGCGGTGGTGGCGGCGCGGCGGATGTGGCGAATTACACAGGATCGTTGGCTGATGCGGTGATAACGATAGGCGGGGGCGGCGCAGCTGGCGCCGTTGGCGGTGCTACGAGCATAGTCATGGATACTCTGAACGTAACGCTCACGGCGGCGAGAGGCAGTTCAAACTCGTCGGGTGGAAATTCAGGCGCGGGAAACGGCGGTGGCGAGGGCGGATGCAACACGACGCAATGGCCCGGCAACGGATCGAGGCCAGGTAGCGGAGTTTCTACGATCCCGTTCGGGGACAACGTAAACTGGTACGCGCTATGCGGCGGTGGCGGGGGCGGTTCGGCATACGACAGTTCAAGCAGAAGCTGGCAGGGCGGGAAAGGCGGTTCCAACGGCGGTGCGGCTACGGCTAAATCAGCTAAGAGCGGCGCGGCGGTTCCAGGCGCATTAGGCGGCGCGGTAGGCGGCGGCGCTGGCGGATACGCGAATAGTACAACGTCTCATGGCGTGGGCGGCAACGCGACGGATTACGGCGGCGGGGGCGGCGGCGGCGGAAAGGCTTCTGCCAGCAGCACTCAAGTGCCTGGCGGCAAAGGTTACCAGGGCGTATGCCTAATCCGCATACCCATCGGCACGGCGTAAGGAGGCGGGGATGCGATTAGCGAAACGGTTTTCGCGCTTTGTAACAATTCGCGAACGTGATAACAACGCGGACGAGGCCTTGTATACATACCTGCCGGACGGGATCGTGATCGACGCGGACTT
>BNUH01000170.1 GCA_025997215.1 Clostridia bacterium | reverse complement strand
GCGGAGTCAACATTGAGGAGGGAGAGTCCAAAGAGGGAGGGCACAGTGCCCTCCCTCTTTGGCCGTCCTTGGTTACTTTTCCCACGGACGGGAAAAGTAACAAGTCCCCAACCGCAGTTGGGGCAAGCCCTCCGCAGAGGAGGAACTAAGCCCCGCAGGGAAAACCCCCGCAGACAGTAGAGGTTTATCGCACTATAAATTCATTTACCAAATAACCCCACCAGCGGAATATACGCCAGCGGCAGCAGTGTCGCCGGAAGCATATTCCCGACTCGGATCTTGACAATATTGAGTAAATTCAACCCGATGCCCACGATCAGCAATCCACCCACGGCGGACATCTCCGCCATGGCAGTTGAAGTAAGCAGCGGCGACAGCGCGTGCGCCAGCAGCGAAATCAACCCTTGGTAAACGAATACGGGCAGCGCGGACAGTAAAACTCCCGGCCCGAGTGTGGACGCGAAGAATATCGCACTCACGCCATCCAGCGCGGATTTCGCGAATAGTGTGGAATGTGCCCCGGTCAGGCCATCCTCCAGCGAGCCGATGATTGCCATTGCGCCGACGCAGTAGACCAGCGACGCGGTGAGGAAGCCCTCCGTGAATGATGAATCAATATTATTTGTATTATCAGTACTATTGTGTGATAATAACCGTCGTGCAGCGTCGCCCAGCGATTCCAGTCTGGATTCGATGCGCAGAGCCTCGCCGAGCAGACCGCCCAACACGAGGCTGGTAATTACGCACATGATGTCGTTGGTTTTCAGTGCGCCTTGGATACCGATCAGCACCACAGCCAGCGCTAGCCCCTGCATGATGGTAACACGAAACCGCTCCGGCGAAACCCCTCGCAGCAGCAACCCCAAACCGCCGCCCGCGAGAATCGCCAGAGCGTTTACAATTGTGCCGATCATAGGTCGCGAATCATGCGGCTTACGCTTCGGGAGCGGCCGCTAGAATGCTGACCTGCTTGCGGAATTTGCCCAGCCGCGCGAAGTGCACCGTGCCAGTCGCGCGCGCATAGAGCGTGTCGTCGCTGCCGATGCCCACATTCACGCCCGGATGGATATGTGTGCCGCGCTGACGCACGAGGATATTTCCGGCTAATACGAATTGCCCGTCCGCACGTTTCACACCCAAGCGCTGTGACGCGCTGTCGCGGCCGTTTCGGGATGAGCCGACGCCCTTTTTGTGGGCGAACAGTTGCAGATCAATAACCATATACGAAACCCTCCGTTACTGGACTGCGTCCAGCTTCCAATTAACCCTGACATTATCCGGATACTGCGAGGCCAACTGTTGCAGATTTCTCGCGCAGGATCGCAAGATAATCTGTGCGTCATGCCAGCGCATACCAGCGGCCTTATTCACTCGCACCAGCAGCAACCCCGGTTTGCGTACGACATGCGGCGTAACTCTGGCCACACCCTCCAGTGCGTTCACCGTTGATTGGGTGAGCGTGGATACGCCCGCGCAAACGATATCCCGGCCCTCCTGCGCGTAACCTGTATGGCCCAGCGCGGCGTAGCCCGTTATCCGGCCGCGCGGCGTGACGTACAGCGTTACCTGGGTCATGCGCGGATCGCTTTGATCTCCAGCTTGGTGTAAGGCTGGCGGTGGCCTTGCTTGCGGCGATAGTTCTTCTTCGCCTTATATTTGTACACGATGATCTTTTCGCCCTTAACCTGACCCACGAGCGTCGCGGTCACGGCCGCGCCGGGTACGGTCGGCGAGCCTACGACGGTCGAATCGCCGTCGCCGCCGATCATGAGCGCATCGAATGAGAGTTCAGCGCCGTCGGCTTTGTCGATCTTTTCGACATAAACCGTGTCGCCTTCTTGGACGCGGTACTGCTTACCGCCCGTTTGGATGACTGCGTACAATAGAATTCCTCCTGATTTACGGGCGGCTTGCGCCCGGACTCGCCGGAAACGGGCAGCGTTCTCACGCGTTTGAATCCTTCTGAAGTTAGAACTTCTTAAGAAACCCTTTCCGAGCGGCTTAACCGTCATAGTTTAATATATTTCGCGCGGATTGTCAAGCGGGAGTTTTGTTATATTGAATAAATACTACGATATAACGTACTTCGCCTGCACCACGTCCTGCGTGCCGCGCGTTCGCACGATTATCGTGCGGCGCATGGCATCCGCAGGATTATCGGGCGAATCCGCCAGATAAATCACCGCCTCGTACGGCAGTATGTCGAATGTGAGCGTGAGCGTGCGTCCAACCAGCTCAAATGTGGCTTTGAAGCGCGGCACATCGCTTAAATAACGCTGCACATTCGTTAAGTAATCGTAACCATCATCCGCCTCGGGCAAGGTGTCAGGGGCGGTCGCGCCTTCGATCGAGCAAACCCCCGCGCCATGGAACACCCAGTCGTACGTATGGTCGGTGTCGCTGGCCAGTTCCATCCGATCTTCGAGCACGCTGCCGTGCGCGCGCAGCACACGCCGCGCCGTTACGCCTTCGTAAGCGTCGTTGACTGTGACGTCCAGCTGGTTCAGCTTCTCCGAGAATTCAGCAATACCCATCGCTTCATAGGCCTGACTCTTCCCATCGACGACAAATGTCGAATGCGACAGCGTCCGAGTGTACCAGCCGCTGTAATGCGCAGAACCGTAACCCGTCGTACCCAGGTCGTCCGAGAAGCCGGGGATGGTGATGGCCAGCGCATCCGGGTGGGCGTGCGAGCGCGTCAGGTTGCCGTACTTGATGAACGCCTCGACGCCCGGCGAGCGCAGCACCGCCAGCGCGTTGCTGGGCAGATGCACCGAGCCGAACGATTCGAATGAACCCGCGGATTCGATCTTGCCGTATAATAATCCGCCCGCCGTGCCCCGTTCATTATAGCCAGCCACGGCGTCGCTGATGCGGTCCGCGCCGATCAGCCCGTCGATGCCGTCGAACAGCCGCGCCGCATCCAGATACGCATTCAGCTTCCCGGCCAGTCCATCCAGCCCGGCGCTCCGCCACCCATCGTTGAACGCGGGCATAGTCCCATTCCGGAACGTGAGCTTCAGGAATGCCGCGTATCCATCCAGCACGCGCTGGAAAACTTCGCCGGATGCAGCCATCGCCTCGCCGCCCGCCCAGCGGATAAATTGGCATAGGTTGGCCGCCGCCTCCAGCGAGTAGTAATGATAACCTGTTGAATTCTCATACCAAATGCCGTCGGCCGTGAACCCCTTCAGCATCTGATTACGCCCGCCTAGCTCCGTGCCGAACGCTTGCTTGACCAGCGTCTCATCCCCGAACACCAGTCCCGCGCCGACTGCGAAGGCCGTATGCCACAAGGGGATATTGTGAATACCCCATGACTGGCCGAGCACCAGCCGCGCCATCGGCAGGAATAGGCGGTGATGCCAGCGCTTCGATTCGTCGGACGCTGGATCGACGCCTGTAAGGATCAACCCTTTGAGCAGGTTAACGCCAAACACAGCCTCATCCAGGCATTGGCCCATTATCTTGCCGCGTCCGGCGTGGGTACCGTTCTCGGGATAGTCCACATAGTTATCCGCATAGAAGTTTATCACGGTGCGGATGAACGCCGGGTACGATTCATCCCCATCTATATGGTACAGAATGCCGGCATCACTGACGGCCCGGCCCAAGTCGCTTCGGCGCAAGTAAGTCCACGCCTCGGCCAGGTCAAGGGTTTCGGGCGTGTCCACGTCGCAAGCGTCGCAGTGGTATACGCATGGCTTTTCTCGATCGAATTCCAACTGTCCGGCGCAGGTCGGACAGTTATAGTTATGCGCCCAACCCGATCGGTCGGTTGTATTATCCGGCGGATGGGTTTTGACATAATCCATCCAGTAGTGAACGCGTTTGCGCAACGCGTCCACGATG
>BNUH01000169.1 GCA_025997215.1 Clostridia bacterium | reverse complement strand
GTGAATTCCATAGCTACCTCAATATTCGAGCGCGAGCTGTCGGTTCAGATTGCGCAGTTCGCGCGACATCTCCTTCTCACTAAGCGCCTTTGGTGTTGTTATTGTGATCGTCTGGTTTATGGTTGTAGCGTAATCGTACTCGAGCCAGTCTTGATCCTCTATGACATAGCGATCGACCTCATCGCAGAACAGGTTGACGGTACGCACTTTCTCGTCCCATTGTGCCATGAATAGCGCTTGGTCAACTCTATCTACGGCATGACTCGTGCGTTATCCTTACCGTTGGCGAACAGCCACAACTGACCGCCATTCTTACCAAACCAGGAACGGAGCAGTTCTATCGGCTGCGCGGCAAGGTCGCCGATGGTCAGGATATATTTGCTGACCAGCTTACGCGTGGTCGCGTTGCCTACGAAAAGCAGGTCGGAGACAGGCAGCGGCCAGACCTGGTCGCGCCAGTTCTCGCCCAGTACAGTTATTCCCATAGGCTTGTTCATGTCGCTGGCGAGCTTAGCCAGGGTTTTACAGTGCGCGACGCCAATACTTACGCTTAATCCCAGCTCATCGTAGACATCCTTCTGAATTTTTCTCGCTATCTGCTCACCATTACCAAACAATAACTGTGATCCAGTGAGGTCCATCCAGACTTCATCCATTCCGTATGGTTCAATAATATTTGTATACCGCTCATAAACCTGCCGAACCAAACGCGAATACTTGACGTATTGGTCGTACTGCGGCGGCACAAGGATAATGCCTGGACAGGCAACCTTAGCCTCCCAAGCGGCTTGGCCCGTCTTCACGCCGGCTTTCTTCGCCATCTGGGACTTGGCGAGGATGATGCCATGCCGATTCTCTACGGAGCCGCACACAGCGACAGGCTTTCCGCGCAGGTCAGGGTTGAGCATAACCTCGACGCTTGCGTAGAAGCTGTCCAAGTCAGAATGTGCAATAACGCGATCCATGACCTCAACCTCCTCCGCACCTTCGTTAGTATACGTATTGACAAACAAGGTTATGCGAAGTATAATCCATAATAAATTCCGCTCAGTGAGCGCATAATATCAGAGCGGGGTGCGTCCGTCAATAGATATGGGAAGTTGGTAAATAATACTGGATGGGAGGTAATGCCGCATGACGTTCTCGGAGAAAGTGAGGCACGCCAGAGAGCGGTTGGAGCTTGACCAGGAGAAACTTGGTGATATGATAGGGGTATCCCGCCGCTCAATATATGCATATGAAGTCACGGGAATAATCCCACGGGACAACATGCTTAAGAAACTGGCGAAGGCGCTGGATGTTTCGGTGGCGTATTTGATGAACGAGGAGATCGACGATCCCGATTATGGGACAGCTCGTGAGGCCCAGGTTGAGGCGATCCGCAGCAGCTTTGGTTCGCGCGGCGTCAAGGACGTGAAGCGGCTGTTGGAGCAAAGCGCCGCATTCTTTGCGGGCGGCGACGCGCCACAGGAGGATAAGGATGCATTCTTTGAGGCGATAATGGCCGCGTACCTGACATGCAAGGAGACCGCCCGGCTGAAATATGCCAACAAGACACAGCAGTTGGAGGTCTAAATGGGAATCATGCACTGCGCTTCTGAAGCGAAGCGGATCAAGCGGAAGTATGGCGAAACGAATCCTGTCCGGCTGTGCGCGGCGATGGGGATCCACCTGTTGTATGCCGCGATGGGAACGGGCGAAGGCTCGTGCAAGGGGTTTTACCTTTACCAGTCGCGGTGCAAAGTTATAACGGTGAACGATCAAATGGGCGAGGACTACCAGCGCATCATCCTCGGGCATGAGATCGGGCATAGCGCGCTTCACAGCCCGATAGCCGGAGTTGCGGCATACCATGACTTTGGGCTGCTCCAAGACGCGTCGATGCTGGAGTATGAGGCGAATGTATTCGCAGCGGAGCTTCTGCTAGATGATCAGATGGTATTGGATGAGACGCGGGAAACGGACTTCTTCGACGCCGCAAATGCCCTGGCAGTGCCGCCGGAACTGCTCGTGTTCAAGCTGAGGCTTCTTAGACAGCAGGGATATAGCATCAACTTGCCGATGGTGCCGAGATCGGACTTCATGAAGAAGATGCCCGTACAGTTTGTGGAGTGATGGACTGTGGAAGCGTCGTCGAAGTTCAAGGTATATGTGCCGGTAACAGCCGACTTTGATGAGAGTGGTCGAGTCACGCCTCGGTCATTCCGCTGGGAAGACGGGCGCATCTACGAGGTTGATAAGGTCTTGGGTGTCCATGCCGCGTACGCACAGAAATCCGGCAGCCAAGGCGATCGATATACGGTCAGGATCCATAACCAGACACGATTTCTATATTTTGAACACAATCCGCAGTTCGGCCAGACGATTACGGGGCGCTGGTTCATTGAGAGGTAACGCCATATGTGTGGACGCTATTATATCGCCGAGGAGGACTCGGCGGAGGAACTGCGCCAGATCATTGCAGAGGTTCAGAAGAGCCTCAACCATGACGTGCCATTGAAGACCCGCGGCGAGGTGTTCCCATCGGATGTGGTGCCGATCCGTTTGCGGGTAAATCAAGAAACAAGGGCAATCGCGGCTAAGTGGGGATACGTGTTCCCTGGGTCTTCGCGGTTGATCATCAACGCAAAGAGGGAGACTTTTAGCGATAAGCCCATGTTCCGCAACGCGACGCCGTGCGCCGTACCCGCGACCAATTATTTCGAGTGGGAGACCGTCCAGCTGACCGAAGCCGCGTCTGATCCGATTCAACTAAGTTTTGGCGGGATCGAGCCGCCGAAATCGGCAAAAGCGCATAAAGAGAAACGCGCTATACGACCGAACAACAAGCCCGCCGTATTCTACATGGCCGGTCTGCTTCGGCGGGAATCGCCAGTTCCCGTATTCACGATCATCACCCGCGAAGCCGCGCCGGAGCTAGCTCACATCCATGACCGAATGCCGTTTATCCTGACGGACAATCAGATTCCGGCTTGGCTGGAAGGAGGTGCGCTGCCAGAATCTTCACCTATCAAGTATCACGCGGAAGCGGCGCGGTGATGCGGCTATAGTCCGCTAGTTGCGTTTAGGGTTGAAATGTGGGAGAATGTTGACATGGGCTTAGCAGAGTTGATTCGTGAGAGCAAAAGCACTGTCTTCTTCGGCGGCGCGGGCGTTTCTACGGAGAGCGGAATACCTGATTTCCGCTCAGAAGCAGGACTGTACGCCGCAAAGTCTGTGTATGGCCATGCGCCGGAGGAATTGCTGTCGCATAGCCTGTTCGTCCGTGAACCTGCGTTGTTTTTTCGGTATTATAAGGAAAATCTAGTCGCGCTTGATGCGAAACCAAACGCTGCTCATCTCGCGCTCGTAAAGCTGGAAGCGCATGGACTGCTGGATGCGGTTGTAACGCAGAATATCGACGGGCTTCACCAAGCAGCTGGATCGATAACGGTGTATGAATTGCACGGCAGCAACTGGCGTCAGTATTGTATGAAATGCGGCGTGAAGTATTCGCTTGACTATATACTTGATCCCATGCATTGTAAGGATGAAGTGATTCCGATCTGCTCGAAGTGTGGCGGCATTGTCAGACCAGACGTGGTATTATACGAGGAAGGGTTGGATGACGCGGTTGTTAACGCTGCTGTTCACGCTATAGCTAAGGCCGACCTGCTGATCGTTGGCGGGACTTCTCTGGCGGTGTATCCGGCGGCGGGGCTACTACGATATTTCAAAGGTGATAATCTCGTGCTCATCAACAAAACCACTACGCCGTACGATGATTTAGCTCAGATAGTTATACACGATTCTATCGGTAAGGTATTGGGTGAAGTGATCGAGCCGTTGTGAGGCTGGGCTTGATTCTCAGGCTTGGTTATGAGAAAATGAACGAGGGTGAAACCTATGGTAGGCGGATTACCGCACGATCAACGCATTCCAAAGGCGCGAGAGTGGGTTTCGTCGTATACA
>BNUH01000168.1 GCA_025997215.1 Clostridia bacterium | reverse complement strand
CGAGGAATAGCTGTATGAAAATGTCTTAATCCATGGCGCTCCGGCAGGCGGTTTTATGTCACCTATGCATGGGAAATAAACATTCTCGACCATGTATTGTGACTGGTTATCGATGTCCATAGTGAAAACGAGTAGGTCGCCTTGTATGGCGACGGTGGCGGTTACGGCAATGTCATGCACACCGCCGCGCTGCGAAACGACGTTGTCCCATCGGAACACGATGCGATCCGCCATAACTTCCTTGTGTGTCAGCGTCTGCTCGCCGCCCCAGATGTTGTTATTGCGGCATTCATCCGAAAGTGGCAGCATGATACGCCAGGACAAACCGAGTTCAGTTCGATCCAAGATCGCCCAGTTTGTCCGATTGGAGGTCAGAGAAACAAGCGCTCCGTTATCTGGTGAGAATAACGCGCGCAGCGCCGGCGTTTCCAGGGTTAAAAATTCCATATAGGCTGCCTCCACTTTCATTCAGGATACTGCTCCGGTCAGTGCCAGTAAGCCGATGGTACCAGGTCGGAGTGGTTTGGGGATGATTTGAAGCTCGCGTATGGGCACATCGGGACGCGGGTTTTGCCATGTCAATGCATAGAGCGTTCGGCATGCCGCGTGTGGCGCTGGTGTAGACGCAACAAATGCTGGATGCGCCATCGCCGCACTGAACTCACCTTCATAATGAGCGATATTCTGGCCATACAACAAGGGTATTTCAACGATCCCACCATCAGCGTAGACGACGGTATAACGCCCGACAGTGTCCTCCTCAGCGCCGAAATACGTGCAGGCATGCATGGGCGGGCTTCCCATTGACTTGGTGTATGTATGCAGAAAGATCAGCGAGGACAGCATCTGTCCGATAGGAATGATGCAAGGAGATTGATCCACACTCAACCAGTGCCCGTTTAATATAAACAGTACCTCCACAATGGGATTCGCAGCCTTAATGAACTGAAATTCAGAAGGCATAGGCTCTGTTATAGTGGCGGGCAATGGAAGCGGGATGTAGTGAACGGGAACGTCAAGGCTGCTGCGCCCATTCAAAATATCTCGCGCCTGTGGATAAAGCCGAGCCAGCCTTCGCAGATATTCGGGACGCTTTGCGCTGCGGTATCCGCTGTACCACAGGACGTTGGCGGCATCCAGGTAATGAAAGAGTGTGTTGGCCGCAGCAAACCCCGCAGGGCTGGTTTCGTGCCAGTTTGAAACCTCAGCGCCGTACACGTTTTCTGCCCTGAGGCGGTTTTCTAAATCATCAAACCCATTGGTGCGAAAGTTGCCGAATATTTCCTTGAAACCCCTTCGTCCGAATAGATCCTCCGAACGGACCCTTTCCCGCGTATGCGTGGCATAGTACCAATCCGTTAGCAGCACATCATTCGGGATCAGTTCGGCAGCTTTATAGGTGGCCGGTACATTTTCGTTCCGGCCTGATTTTCGGTTGCTCAGCGCAAAAGCTGCACCGCCGATCCCTCCGCCATATTCATACGGATCGACCTTCATGGCATCCATCAATTTGTCGGACCAGAGGGCCACGCGTATACCGCGCGCGGCAAGCCAGGTGTATATCCGGTTAACATCCTCCGCAAATATGTCGTGTCCGGAGCGGCCTTTGCAGGTTTCGCACAGGCATAAGGAATACAGCTCATCATGCCCGATGTGTACCATTCGCGGCTGTAGCACCTCGATAATCTCATCCATGCAGTCAAACAACAGCTTATAACTCTCCGGGTTGGAAGGGCAGTAGGTATCTGGATAGCGTTCCCCGGATCGCTCCGCCAGTTCGGGGTGTGCCAGCAGCATCCAATACGCGTGTGATAGCCCTTGTATCTCCGGGATGATCTCTATATGGCGCTTACGGGCGTGGGCGGCTATTTCGGCAAGCTCCGTCTTTGAGAGGAAACTTCGCCCGCCATTCTCAATATGTACGGAATTCTTAATGTGTGATTCGGACACCTGCATACCCCGGTTCGCCCATCGATCCGCATCCGGGCCATCGGGATAGCGCATCATCTCCGAACAGAAGTGCTCCCAAGCGGTATTGATCTCCGGATGGCGTTCGAATTGCATGGATGCGCCGATCTCCAGAAAGATGGTGTTCATTTTGTACCGCGCGAGAAGATTAATCAGACGCTTAAGCCATGCAATGTTCTCCCTCGGCGGTATGTACAGATGAACGCCGCGTATCGGCAGGAGCGGCGCGTCTGAAATCCGCATGGCAGGTATTTGCATATTCTGCGCGGTTTCGCAAAGCTGAATGAAACTGTAGACGGCGTGCTGCGCACCCTGAGGCGTTGCGGCGCGAAGGATCACAGCCTGCTCGGAAATGCTGATTTGGTATGCTTCGGTGGCAAGTGTGGGATCTTTTTCCAATCGGATGTCGGATGATTGCACGGGAGTATCTTCCATATTCAGTTGGATAAGTTCCGACAATTCGTTCCTTATCAGTTCAGCCTCCGCTACAAACTCTGGATCGTATGTACACGAAATAGGCTGCCGTAAGCTGAAAACACCAACGCCTGTTTCATACGCATTCGGAATCGGCCAGATAGATGGCGCGGCGCCCTTCGCGCTGTGGGTAAGCGCGGGTTGGCGAGAAGTACACGGTGCATCCCTGGTTGCGGTTAATCCAAGCAGTGCGAGGGCGGTATCTTTGTCGGAGGCACAGCGAAGCGTCAGGGAGGCAATCTCCGCTTCCGGACGGGGGTTGCGCCATACATGCGCATACAATGTATAGGGTAATCCGTCCGGTGTTGTATCATGGTAAATCGGCCAGGCGTCCGGGAGTATCGGCAGTATGTTATCCGGGTTTTTCCATAGGCTGATGTTCTGGCCGAAGATGAGCGGCACTTCTGCTGAATCGCCATCTGTAAATCGGATTTCATATGTGCCTATTCTTTTACCCAGATACGTTTGATATCCGTACTCCCAGCCAGTTTGCCCGGGGATGACGGCATGCAGCAGATGCAGTCTATCGGCATGCAGATTCAGGGGAATGAGGACGTCAGCATCCTTCTCCGCCTGCCCGATCAGAATCATTGCTGGATCGTTGAGCGCGTCCGCAACGCCCTCCGTCACTCGAAAAGGAACCGATCCCTGCAGAGCATTTGCGCTGTCCAGATACCGCAGGTCATAATCGTTAGCCCTCCAGGAGGAGCGGAAGAGCGGGGCATTGTAAGCGCCGCGCAGTGATATTTTCTGGATTTTATCGATGTTTGGTAGAAGCCGCCCCAGCATTCGATCCCTGATACGGGGATAGGCGGCCATCCGTAGGGCATCGTCCGTCGGACCGAACCATGCGTCACACAGGCTTGTCAGGATACCATACGCGTCAGCCACATCGTATACATCGCCAAATGGGATGTCGGTCAGTTGTATATGCAGCTGTTCAGCGCGTTGACGGGTTGTTTCCAATATTGATTCGGTCATACCGAGAAATGCCACGCGGTTTGCTTTGAAACGAACCAGCTCATCCAGCACGCGCAATGATTCCTCCGCGGTAGGCGGCTGCGCGAATCGGATGGATATACCGCGGATGGGCTGTTGGGGTGCGTCCTCCAGGTAAGCTCCAGGTAGGGAAAGGCGCGGTGCGTTTTCGATGATTTGCAATAAGGTAGCCAAGCCGTGCAATATACCGGAGCCAACAGCAGCCGATAAATCAATACGACCTTCATCAATGATCAACGAATAAGTGTCCGTTGACATGCTGGATACGGTACGCAGGGTGAGTATGGCTTCCTCTTCCGAACAGAGTTTTGTTTGTAGCCCAAATGTACGCAACTGTGCCGAAAACCAATCCAGTTCATCAGCGGCCGAACTTCCGTTATAAATACCTAAGATACTGCTAAGGTCACAACGCGCTCCGGTCCATCGGCAGTTTTGCAGCTTTGGTAAAATGAGCGGCTTGTGATCTTTATCCCGTAAAAGTAACCTCATCCGCTAGGAGGAAAAGCCGATGAGGTTAC
>BNUH01000167.1 GCA_025997215.1 Clostridia bacterium | reverse complement strand
CAAACTGCCGATGGGGTTATGCATCAAAGATTCACACAAGGTAAAGCTGATGTGGATATGACGGAAAATGCTTTGGTTATATAACAAAATTTTCCTTGACAACCTCGCCACGGTTTGATAATGTGTGCTAGTTAAGCAGTTCTCGATTGATTGTTACTACGGATTAGCTAATGTGCTCATATAGTTCTAAAAGCGTTGATAGTAAAATTTTTTGATAGGTCGTAACAACAATTGAACAAACTCCTTAAATCCTCGATCTTCGTGGCTGCCGCGTTCATGATCTTACGCTTAGGTGGTCTCCTCCGAGAGATGACCTTAGCTTATGCATTCGGTCGCTCAGCGATCACCGATGCATTCGTGAATGCGTATGGAATCCCGAATATTATACTCTCATTCATAGTTGGTGCAACAGCTACAAGTTATATACCAATATATACAGCCATTGATAATAAACAGAAGTTCACTGATAACCTGATAACTATATTCGTTATCCTTGGTATTTCATTTTCGTTACTTGTCTTTATAGCCCCTCAACCTTTCCTGAAGCTAGTTGCATGGACTGCTGAACCTGAAGTCTATAAGTTGTCATTATCGCTGATGAGATACATGGCATTTGCAATGATCCCAATGCTTATTGCATCCATTCTTTCAGCACAATTACAGGCAAAATCGAAGTTCTTTGTTGCAACAGTTTATCAGATATTTAATAACGCATTTATAATCGTTGGCATATTTGTTGCTAAGGCAACTACTTTCTTACCTTGGATAGCGATTGGTTTAGTTATTGGCAATATAGCTTCAACGATGGTGTTGGTAATAGCAGATAGGGAAGATTTACGACTTTATAAGCCTATTATAGATTTATCCGATCCTAATGTCCGTAAATTCTTCATTCTCCTTGCGCCCATCATGTTATCCACCTTGGTTGGGCAGATTAATACTATTGTAAGTCAGAATGTGGCTAACAGCCTTGAAAATCATGCAGTAAGTACTCTTAACTATGCCAATAAGGTTCAAGGCGTATTCACAGCTTTTATTGGTACTGCAGTAGGAACTGCGTTCTTCCCAGGGATGGCAAAGACAGCAGCTGGCGGCGACAAGGACGGGTTGAGAAACCAGATAGCGAGTTCTCTGAAGGTGCTACTCCCGATTTTGATACCGATAACTATTGGCATTTTACTTTTAGCTGAGCCCCTTATCAGGATTCTCCTCGAACGTGGCCAGTTCAATCCGGAGGATACAATATTAACTGCCACAGCACTAAAATTCGTAATATTCACGATGTTCGCTGGTAACATCAATCAGATGTTATCTCGTGGATTCTACGCTATGCAGAAGACGAAGCTTCCTGCCATAATCTCCGCAGCCAGTGTAGTCTTAAATGTCCTCTGTATTTTCGCTTTCGTTGGACCACTTCAGTATAGAGGATTAGCGCTAGCCACGAGCATTAGCGGTATGGCATCTATGGTAGCATATTATGTATTGTTAAAGAAAGATTTAGGATCGTTGAGTATATATAAGGTTAGTGAGTGGATTAAGCTGGGTGTAGCTACAACGGTTATGACTGTTATAGTTATTGTTGGTCGTAGCCTCTTGCCACTGATGACTGGATCATATCTTACCTGTCTGGTTTCGTTAGTAGGGTTGGTTGGAGCATCTGTGATTATTTATGTAGTTTCATTAATAGCTATGAAGACAGAGATAGCTGGAATGACAATTGGTATAATCAAGAATCGGGGGAAGAAAACTGAGGTGGCTGGGTGAGTTTTATAACCGCACTACTAGTGAAAACATATCAGAAAGTTGATTTACTCTAGCGGTTATACAAATGAAACTAAAAGATAAAGACTACCTGGACGAATACGATCTCCAAGCGTTAAAACGCGAAGCAGAGGCATATTATGCAGAGAACCCGATAATAGCAAGCATACCGGATGATATGCTTGAAATGTTGGCAGAAGTCTATAGTGGGGTGGTTGAGACACTAAGATGATCGATCCAGAGTTATTTGAGAAAAAAACTAACAGAGACTTGATTCAATTTCAATACGCAATCATGATTCAAGAAACGATCGAAAAGCAGTCTAGATATAATTCCATTAGGAGAAATTGGTCTAAACGTAAGATTGACAACTTCTGTAATACAACTGCTAAATCAATCATTCCAGAGAATCCAGAATTTCTCGGTGATAGCAATTTGTTAAAGCAAGCTGCCAAAGATAGCTGGCTTAGGATTACTGACTGTTGTGTGCGTTGCGAGCATAACTGTCTTGAAAAACTTAATGATCAGACATACTTGTTTAACATTTTGCGAGATGATGAATATGCCCGATTTCCTGACAAGACTGAGGAACTGTTTTCAGTAATAGATGAACTAGAGGCACCATTCAAAGAACACTATGATGAGCCGAATAACGCAGTAAATCTTCTAGAAAAAGTTAAAATCGAGATTATAGATAAAGAAGAACAAAAAAAGGCACTTATGAGCGAAACACGAACTAATTTACAAAAATATCCTTGTATAGCCGCTAAAGAGGCAGGGCGACATATATATGCAACCAAATAGCTCGAGTAATCCGCGTACCTTCTAAATTGTCACTGTCACGGCGCAAAACACCTGCGACAAATATGCGCCGCCACTTTATTCATAAACCCTGCCACAGCCTCAATATCGATAAGGTAGTAATTGTCACGGCGCAAAACACCTGTGACAAATATGCGCCGCCACTTTATTCATAAACCCTGCCACAGCCTCAAAATCGATAAGGTAGTAATCAAACAATAACGATCCTCCTCCAAGGTATAATAATACTCTGACCATTTGTCTAGCCTAAGTGTCACGGCTCGTCAAAAATGGCAAAACGGTGAGCTAAAGAGACTAAGGAAAGGCTGACCGAAACCAGCCCCACGGTCTACGATTTCTTAGCAAACATTGCGCGCCAGTTACTATACGAATAGCTGTCAACACAAAAGATAAACGGGAGTGCCCCAATAGCGTCCCTAAACAAAATTAACGAAAGGAGAGTGAGTTCGTGAGTGCAGATACTTTGATCGCCCGAATTGATTATAGGCATGTACGAACACCTTGAATACAGCCTTAAGTGTATCTATACTCCGATAAAAGCAACGCTTCTTACGAGCTAGTCCTGGTATATATTCTCGGATATCCGCATTTACACTTTCTACAGTAAATGTATTACTCTTGTCATGTATATTCATTGTGTATGTACCAGGATATTTCACATCAGCATATCCCGCCCATCCATCAGAATAATATTGCATTGCAGAAGGCGCCTTATCCACCATTTGCTGTACGTGGATAGACGATTTTTCTGTCACTATAGCATATCCCACTATTTGCCTAACTTCACGACTTACCATCGTCATTAGATAGATATTCTCTTTGGTTTCACTCTTTGCTTTTCGATTGATATACCAGTATAGCTCATCTAGTTCATATGTTTTCACTGGCTCAATATCCTTTATTATTTCATTATCCTTTATCTGAGTCGCTTTTTTTTAACCAACGCACCGCGTTCGCTTTGATCATTCCTAAAATGTTACCGACTTTCCTTCCACTTGTTCCAGATAGATACAGTTTCATTGCTTCTTCGCGTTTCTCCTGCGAATACGCTTTATCCTTTGGGTTATTAGTATACTTTTTATTGCAATGCTTACAGTAGCATCGCTGGGTTCCTGAGCGGTTATACCCTTTCCGGGTTTGCCCTTCTGTTCGCCCGCATATTGGGCACTTCAGATCTTTCATTTCTGCTTCTTTACTCATGCTCCTATTTTATACTATAGGACGCTTTTTGTCCACTCCCAGATAAACTGAAAATGATATTGGCGGAGGGCGATATGCCAAATGGACTTGACCCGAATGCATACATTGATGTATACAAACGGATTAAAGAGCTGCTTGAAGAACAGCAAAAAAGTAGTTATCACATGCTGCAAAGCAT
>BNUH01000166.1 GCA_025997215.1 Clostridia bacterium | reverse complement strand
CGGCATGCGCGAGGAACCGCTGAATGGTCAGCCCGGCGACGAACTGACGCGCTGGTGTACACTGCTGATTCTGGTAACGGGGGTATTGATTATTACTGCGGGAATCGCGGTCATGGCGCGCCCGCGTTATACCGATGCCGACTGGAAGGCGGGCGATTCATGAGAGAGCGGGATTATCTGGCGCTGGTGATCCAAGGCCTGATGGGATCAGGCGGCGGCCTGGTGCGCGTGTTTCAGGAAAAGGAACCCAAGCCATGGCAGCGGCGGGTTGCTGATGTGTGCGCATCCGGATTCATGGGCGTATGCCTGTACTGGGTAACGGAATGGCTGGGCTGGCCCGAGGCGCTGGGGTTTGCCGCTGCCGGGATCGTCGGTCTGCAAGGGCCTAAACTATGGGAGATTGTGATCCAAGCCGTCATGACGCGGATTACTGGCGTACATCTTAAGGTTGACACGCTTCAAGATAAGCCTGACGAATCGGACACTGAATAACGGGAGGCACATATGGCTGACACTGCGGCAGTATCGGAAAAGAGGCTCACCGAAGCGAATAACGAAGGCGCGAGCTATTCCTCGGGAAATATAGCAAAAACCCTGCCCGCTTACTACTACCCTAACGGCATGCCGCCCGGCGGGGCTTCCAACGGTATGCCGCCCGGCGGGTATTACGGCGAGGGCATGCCAGTCGGCGGGAGCATGCCGCCCGGCGGGTATTATGGCGAGGGCGGCGAACCGTGGAGCATGGTGAACGGCTCATACTGGCCCGAAGGCGCGAACTCAGCCGACGGTACATATGCGCCGGGCATGAACCCGTTTGAAGGCGCAGGTAAAGGCTACTCCGGCGGCGGTGTGGACGAGAACGGGCAGTATCAACCGATATTGTTAGATAATAAAGGCGAAAGCTCGCTTCCGGCCGGATCAGCGTTATCCAGCGGCGGTATGACCCAAAACCATGAGTATCCCTTCGCCGACCTGATGGCCGCGCTGGATCAGTCGCGTTACACCCAAAAGGGCGCGGATGCGCTCTCCGGCGAGGCGCGCTCGATGTACGACCCGATATACAGCGCCGAAAGGCAAGGGCTGGCGCATCAGGCCGAGCAGAACGCGCTGCAATTGGAGCAGGAATTGCGCGGCCTGGATTCCAGCTACGACCGTGCGCGCGAGGACACGGCCAAATCGTTCGCTGACGCGTACTCGCAGACCGGGAATGCCATGCTCGCGCGCGGGATGCAGCGTTCGTCATATGGCCAACAGATTCAGTCGAATATCCAGATCGCAGGCGGCAGGGCGCAGCAGGATATCAATCAGCAGCAGGCGAATGCCGAGACCAAGATTCGTGAAACCGCGTCCATGTACGACCGCCAGTTTCGGGAATCCTTGACACGGCTGGCTGCGGATTATGAGACTAATGTGACCAACTACCGCACGCAGTTAGAGCAGCGGGAATACGACCGTTACTGGCAATCCCAGCAGGCTATGAATAATCTGAACCTAGCTATCTATCAGGCGTCGCTGACCGAGGCGCAGTTCAACGAATCCATGCGCCAGTTTAACACGCAGTTGGCCGAGAACCAGCGTCAGTTTGACCTGCAGATGCGCGCCGAGCATCCCGAGCTACTCTCCAGCGGGATGAATGGGATGTATGGATTCAACCCCGGGATGACAGAATCCTCCGCTGTTTCTCAACTTGGGTATAACAGCTTGATTGGATCATCCGGCGGCTCGTCGGAATCATCCGGCACTGTTATAACCTCGCCGGGATCGGTTACGAAAGCCCCGCCGAAAAAGACCACAACCGATGATAAAAAGCTGAATGGTTCTCTACTGAATGGTATTAAGCAGCTGCCGACCGTGCCAAACGTGTCAAAAGTGTCAAACGAGCCTCCTACAAAACCACTGCCAATCATCGGGGCAGGTATAAAAAAGGCCCCTTCAACCGTAACTGAGAATATAAAAAAGGGAGGAAAGAACTAGCAAGATTCTTAACAAGATCGCGGCCAGCACCAAGTGACGATGGAGGATTGATGAATGGCAACGAGTAGGTTGCGCGCCTGTCGGGCCTATTGTCCCCTGCGGTCCGGTCGGGCCTGTGGGGCCTACAGGGCCTGTCGCGCCTGTAGGGCCTGGATTGCCTTGCGTACCCTGTTGACCTTGCGGGCCTTGCGCGCCTGTCGGCCCGATCACGCCCGTCGCACCCGTGTCGCCCTTCGGTCCCTGAATATTCCCTACATCCGTCCAGGCCTGATTGGTTGTATCCCAAACGTACAACTGCCCGTTTATCAGGTACGCATCGCCAGCGTTACCCGTGGGATGCGCGGCCTGCAGCGCCGATAAACTGGCAAAACTTCCCAGAATCGAAACGCCCGTTCCATCCAGCCCTGTCGGGCCTTGCGGACCTGTCGCTCCGGTCGGGCCGATAGGCCCCGTCTGGCCGAGATAGCCTTGAATCCCCTGCGGGCCTTGCGCGCCAGTCGCCCCTTGCGGCCCCGTCGCGCCCGTGTCGCCTTTATCGCCCTTCGGCCCCACCGAACCGGCCGCGCCCGTAGGCCCTTGCGCACCCGTCGGGCCTGTCGGGCCTTGGCTGCCCTGCGGCCCGGTTACACCCGTTGGGCCTATCGGCCCAGTTGCGCCAGTAGGCCCGATTACGCCTATAGGCCCGGTCGGGCCTGTTGGCCCCGGTTCACCCTGATCACCCGTCTCACCTATCGGCCCGGTCGGGCCTAGCGGCCCCTGATCACCCTGAATACCCTGATCACCTTGCGGCCCGGTCGGGCCTGTCGGTCCCTGCTCGCCCTGGACGCCCTGTGCGCCTTGCAGCCCAGTAGGGCCTATAGGCCCCTGCTCACCCTGAACGCCTTGAGCGCCTTGCGGACCCGTCGGCCCGGGCATGTATATCGACCCGTCCTCGGCAACACACGCAACCGAGACGACTAAGCTGAAATCCGTATCCGGCACGATCCCGTATGAGGTTAGCTCCAGCATACCCTCGTCCTGCGCCGTCGCCTGCAGCCGCCCACGCGTGACCATGTCATATGTCGCTTCATCAGCGCCCACCGCAAGACCAATCCAGCCGATTCCGCCGGGTGGTATTCGCGCGTCCGTGATCGTGTACACGCCATCAACCCAGTCGGATGCGAGTATCACGACTTCGAAATCCGTCATCTGTCCCAGCGGGCCTGTCGGTCCTGTCGCCCCGGCTTCGCCTTGAAGTCCCGTATATCCACGCGGGCCTAGAGGCCCGGTCTCGCCCTGCGGCCCAATAGGGCCTACAGCCCCAGTCGGTCCTACGGGGCCAGTCACACCTATCGGGCCTTGAGCACCCGTCGGGCCTTGTGCGCCCGTCGCGCCCGTGTCGCCCTTATCGCCTTTGTCCCCCTTCGCGTCGGCCGCGCCCGTGTCTCCTTTATCGCCCTTCGCGCCCACTGCGCCTGGCGCGCCAGTCGCCCCTTGCGGGCCGCGGATATTGCCTATCGACTGCCATTCCTGCCATTCGTCGTCCCATAAATATAGGTAATCCCCGACTATATACGCCACGCCAGGCCCGCCCACCGGATGCGCCGCCTCCAATTCTTCCGGCGTATTGTAATATCCTTGAATATCCAGCCCAACGCCCGGTTCGCCTTGAATCCCCTGCGGCTCGCCCGCGCCAGTAGCACCCGTAGAACCTGTCGGCCCAGTCAACCCCTGCGGACCCGTCGGCCCGGTCTGGCCGATCGGCCCCTGCGCGCCCGTCGTGCCCGTTATCCCCTGCACACCCTGCGCGCCTTGCGGGCCCTGCGCACCCTGCGGCCCCGTCGGGCCTTGCGCGCCCGTGTCGCCCTTGTCGCCTTTATCGCCTTTCGCGCCCTTGAATCCGCCTGTTGTATACGTATAATATACATTGTTGTATAATATCTGGCGCAGCTCTTCCGCGTCCTCACGCTCCGATTCGCTGTCCGCGCGTCCGGCCTCGTTTTCTATCCGCTGAAGCTCATTCGCCTGTCGCTCCGCTTCGTCG
>BNUH01000165.1 GCA_025997215.1 Clostridia bacterium | reverse complement strand
CTCGCAGTAACCGAAGATAATGAAATTGTTATCTTTGAAGTACAATTAGGTACAATGATGGTTATGAATGAACGATCATTGATTTATGGTCAGCGAATGCTGAGTAGTAATGCGAAGCGCAACCAAATGTCACGGCTCACGCGAACTGTCAAAAGTGTGAACCATGACAAAAGCGTGAACCACAATCTATAGTTGTTCATGTACAGTCGCATTGATTGCTATTTCATAAGTGCGCCCTGTCAAAACCGTGAACCGTTCCCAACAAAACATTATTACATAATCATTTCACCGAAACCAGCTGATGTATCTCAGTAATTATCATATCTTTTTGACTTCCGCTCAACTTTTTGAGTTCATCAAGAATTTCCTTATCTTGAGAATCTATACATAGTATGTAATCAGGAGTTACGCCAAGATACTCAGATATCTTAACGATATGGTTTTCGTATGAAGTGCTTTCTCCTTTCTTCCATCTCATGAACGAGTTAATAGATATAGGTATATACTTGCACAGATCCTTCTGCGTTTTCCCTTGTTCCTTTAATAGTAAAGAAATCCGTTCTACGCACGGGTGAAAATATGTCTGTTTCATGACAATCCTTACATTCATGTTAATTCACCGTCTCGGTGATTGTAAAACAATCTCCCTCCTGTTATACTGTCGCATGATAGACAGCCCATATAAGGGAGGAGCGGAAACCCATGCCTGAAACCTGGATCTCAGCCGCCGAAGCTGCAACCTTATTACCGGTTAGCGTACACACGATTATCCGTCGTGTTAAAAGCGGCAAACTGGACGGTAAGCCATCCGAATCTGCGCCGTTTAGCTCAGATGGCTCGGAGAATTACCTCATCCGACTTGAGCGTCTCCCCCAAGATGCCCAGTACCGTTACCATTTCCAAAATGTTCCCGCGCGAGATAAACTCGATCTCGATCTTGTTTCATTACGCGACAGTCTCGGCGACCGCTTTTTAAATCAACTCTTCGACACGCAGGATCTACTTCAGAAAGCGGCGAATATTCGTCATAGCTATTCTTCCCGTAAAGCTATTACGGAAAATTTAACTAAACTGGCTCTTGCTTACGGGATCTCTCTTCGCACTCTTTACCGGCTTGAGAAGAAACCGTTTCACAAGAAAGCGTCGATTCTGTATCTTGATCCGATTTACTCCAGAATCACATCCCTTCCACTATGTGTCTAATGTCGATTGATTATGCGTACATGCTGTATCTTGAGCCTAACAAGCGATACAAGCAGAACGAAATCTTTCGCAAACTGATTCGTGACCAGCAATTAATGCCTTGCAGCAGTTGCCCTTACAATCCAAACTCAGAAACACGGGCAAAGGATGATGTTATGTCACCTAAATGCCGATGTATATCTGACTATATGATTATACCACAAAACAGACAGACCGTCAATAGAATTTTGCGCAAAGTACCTGAACAAACTATTGTATACTCGAGAAATGGGGTGCATATATGGCGAGCTAAATATGGCTATTTCGCGATTCGTGATAAGCCCACGCTGGTAAATCAATGCTGGATAGGCGATCACCATGTGTTTGACTTGTTCGTTGTTGTTACAATAACCGAAAAAGGGAAGAAGCGTGAGATTCTCGTCAGACCAACTCTAACGGCATGGATGGATGCTGCTTCTAGTTGTATAGTTGGTTGGAATATATCGGTATTACCAAATGCAAATACTATAGCCGACGCATTTTGCAGCGCAGCCGTTGTCAAGACATTTGAAGAGTTTCGTGGTCTTCCACGTTCTGTAGTTATTGACAATGGTAAAGATTATCGCAGTACATTACTAGAAGATTTTCCCAAAGAACTAGAAACGCCTGTTGACGGCTACCTTAACAAGCGTTTTGTTGGGCATGGCTTAATAAAGGCTTTGGATGTTCGCATTATACATGCAATTCCTTATCGCGCACAAAGTAAACCAATCGAACGTATATTCGGTGTTATTGAGTCTAAATGGATAAGTAAGTTGAATGGTTGGTGTGGTAACGGTATTGAAAATCGCCCTCCAAACTTCGCGAAGACTCTTAAAAAGCTGCACGAAAACGAGCAGCTTTTTACTATTGAGAGTTTTACGAATTACTTTGCTTCTGTTATTCTCCCAGGTTATCATAACTGCATTGAAGAAGAAGGTGCAGAACCAACAGTTTATACTAATGATGATAAAACACCTATAGAGCGATATCATTCCATGACAAAGGCACGTGAGACTGTGCCTAACTGGGAGTTACTGTCTGCGCTTAAGATGAATCGAGATGAGCGTACTGTAACAACCAAAGGTATAAGGATCTCGAACACTTTCTATAGGTCGTCAGACTTGACTCCTCTGATTGAGATGAAGGTCACAGTATTTTATAATGATCCGCTCCCACCAACATCTATTACGGTTGCATATGATGGGCGCTATATTTGCGAAGCCTTCCCTGACGTCCATCTACCCTTTGTTGACGCGCCTGAAGATATGTTACAAGCACATATCGATGTGCAAAATCATCAAAAGAAGGCAATTTCTTCTCCAATTGCCCGTATTCGTAAGACAACAAGCATCTTAACTGACGCACTCAGCAAAAAAGAGCAACAGCGTTCAATCGCATATGGTCCTGCTATAAAAGAAGATACGAAATCGGATTCAGAGAGTATTTCCACCCCTGATGACGAGATTCCTTATCAACTGACGACAGAAAACGAATTTAACAAGGCGCATTTACTGCTTCTGGGAATAACATGTTGACATGAGTCGCATGTATCTGTTATGTGTATATTGGAAGGAGAAACTATGATCAATCCAGTATTTCCTCCCGAAGAGGAATTGTGTCTGATTCACGAGAATCAAAAGTATCTCTATATGACGCCACCGTACATGCCTTTCGACGAGCAGGATGCTGTTGTCTTGCGCCTCAATGAAGCATTTGTTCAGCATGAATTTCTCCTCGTTCACGGTTATTCTGGCTGCGGTAAAACCAGAACTGTTGTTGGTAGGTTCGCTCCAGATTATCCTGAAACTGTATTAGTCTTTGACTTTTTCGGGTATTCTACTGGTACTAGTCTTGTTGTCGAGATTGGTGATAGATTCGGTATGAAATTGAAACAGCGAGCAACTGAGATTAATGTATTGTGCGAACGGTTAAAGGCTCATCCTTATATCATGATGATTTTTGATGAGGTTAATGCTACAAGAATTACAAAGCGTAACCTCCTGGAAAAGCTTGAAATCTTACGCAGAATATATATGTCTTGCGATGTTTCTATTGTTATCTGTGGCAATTCGACTATTTCTAACGAATTATTTAATCCCATGAATGCCGATGAATATAGTTCTATACTTAGCCGTCTTGATGATCGCAAAATGACTGGTATGCGTTCTATTGACGCTGAACAATACTTCTCTATGTTAGCTAATATCGAAAATGCACGGTTTACCCATGATGCAAAAGAAGCTTTAATAAAGATAGCTACTAATCCAAGTGCATCTGGTATTAAAGGGTTTGTCACAATCATTAGTAGGTGTATTACACTTTCACGAGTTCTTTACTACAAAAAGAAGAACATCAATGTAAATGAGACCACACGCGTTGATGACAATGCAAAGAGGCCTGTTGGTAATACAATCATTACACTACCTGCCACCCCAGAGATGCTCACTATAGATGAAGGTATGGTATACAACCACATGTCACACAAGTCGACTTTTTATAAAAACCTGCCTGACAAGAAAAAACAGTAGCGTAGTAAAGCGATCTGTGTTATACTATAGTCGGTGGGTAACAGGTTATTTCGGTCGATGATCGCATAGTTGTTATCTGTGAGGGAAGTGGTTACCCTTCTTCCCTCATATGTAGTTAATTAGCGAGTCTGTCGCGAGTATCGCTATGTTGTTGCTAATTTGGAGCTCTATTTGGTTCATGGTTTTGCCTGCGCAAAGCAGACTACTACCTGACCGAGTGGTTACGACTTAGTAAGTGCTCTACT
>BNUH01000164.1 GCA_025997215.1 Clostridia bacterium | reverse complement strand
CTTCTTAGTGATGGGATCGCGGTAACCTTCGACGATGGACAGATACAACCGCCCGTTAGACAGTCCCTTGTGAAGCCGCATATGCTCGCCTCCTGAGTAGATCTTGGACTATTATACCACAGTCTAGTATAATCCGCAACTAAAATATTCAACAATTTGACAAGAAAATCTGGCTGTATTTCCTTGTCGTTGTTGAGTTTTGGGGGTGCTTTGGAATGTGAATATCTGCCGAATTAGGGAAAACAATTTACTCAAAATACTTGTTGCATAATAGCCGCAATTGTGCTAAAATGTGGCAGGATGTAGCAGATTTTGTCTGGAAGTAAGCCCCTGCTTGATAGGCCGCTCGAATACCCAGTCTGACACTAGGAATTTGTACTGCAACACGAAAGGGTGGACTACATGGAGTATCAACGTCAACGCAGGGCAGGAAAGAGCAGTCAAACATCAACTATCGAAGGACCTGTCGAATATATAACCGTACAGCCACGCGAAGATGATACCCCGGAGTATGTCCCCACGTCACGTATGACGAATACGGCGCATACGGCGGTCTCTCCTAAAAGGCATGGTTTTCCAGCATTTTGGCTGATCCTATCTTACCTTTTCGTCATTATAACAGTTGTATCAATTTTATTGTTTATTATTTTAGTTAGTGACGGCGATGCGCCTGTCGGATCAGCCGACATGATCGTGACAGCCGTTATAGCTGCGTTTTCTATATTCGGTACAATACGCGCGCGAAAGATTTATAAGTTAAAGAAGCAGCAATCCAGATTAGCTAAACAAGACCATAATAATCACTTATCAAATCATTATGCGACTAATAATTATCAAGAACCAACCCGACAGGAATTTGTAAAACCTCTTGAAACTGTAAAACATAATTATGCTACCTTTAATCCATCGCGTGTACACGAGGATATAAAAGGTTTACTATGGATAGTCGGGGAAAACTATACGCAAACGCTGAATAAACGCATTCAGATCGACGCCGCAATTTATCCAGCGCTTAGTGTAACATTTTCTTCAGAAATTGAACCTAGTTTAATCAATATGCGCGACAAGGCAGTTATTCCAGATGACATTAATGCGATAGAACCCCCTTCATATTATCCATGTTACTCGCAGCTCACACCCACTCAAAAGGGTGTCTATTGGCAATTTTTGGAAGATCCTTACGATCCAAGAATGGATATTGGTTATGTGTTTATTCTATATTACGGTTTAGAAAGGCACCTACTTTTAGGTGATTATGAACGCGCGTTTAGTATTATATTAAAGTTGCGGCAAGCTCATAGCAATAGGTCATTCCATTCGTATTCAGGGAATGCGTTGATGCTCACTTGTATGTACAGGAAGCGTCCTGATTTAGCTATGGGATTTGTCGATTCTGAAGACAATATTTATGAATCTAAATTATCCGATAATCTATACTTGTTGTGCAAGCTAACACTAAAACTCCCGGTGACTGCAGTGAATATTGTGCGTTTGCATAAGTCTTTTGAATTCACTAGCACAATCTATATAAAGAGGTACGCCGACTTATTTGAAGATAACCTTATTGATGCTATGGAGGTGAAATATGGAAAGGATCGCTTATATATTAATGACATTGTTACGACCAAAGCAAAGGCTAAAACGAATATAAAGCAGGTAAATGCATTCGCAAACATGTCTATTGCTGATCGTACGATTAATATACCCGCATTAGCGGAAAACTTCCATCTGAAAAGGGATGTATACGAACTACTGATGACGGCAAACGAGGCCACAAAACAAGAAGTCTCGTCAAGCCGGAAAAAAGGTTAAAGCTATATGCCCCACCCCGCAGGTTACGTTCGCGTCAGCGCCAGTGCGCATTCCGAGGAACATATTAGGCAAGGTTGTAAATGAACGCAACAGGGTATACTATAAACACAGGAGGCGATCCTATTGGAGAGACGACAGCCAGATCAACGGACACCCTACGAGGAATACTGCGCTGTGCCGGAAGACGTACGGTGTGAACTCATTAACGATGAGATCGTCATGATGGGTGCGGCTTCACTTGAGCATCAGCGCATCTGTGGCGAGGTGTTTGGTCAATTGTGGTCGCATTTGCGCAATAAACGCTGTCAAGCGTTCCAGGATGTTGGTGTCCGCTTTACAGAAGATGAACCCATCAATAATGCGCTGCGACCGGACATTGTAGTTGTTTGCGACCCTAGCAAATATAGGAAACAAGGTATAGTCGGTGCCCCCGATTTGGTCATCGAGGTGCTTTCGCCACCTGATGTTATCCGAGATGCTGTTACAAAGCTGGACATCTACATGAAGGCGGGTGTTCTGGAGTACTGGATTATTCATCCGGTACAACGAATCGTTCACACTTTTATACTAGATTCTGGGCACTATATCCTTACATCATATGTCTACAATGATCATGTACCGGTGACGGTACTGGACGATTTTGCAATAGACATGGGCAGAGTGTTCATAGATCATTCGATCAGCGAGTAACCATTCCCATCCATACGGGCGGCATGGTTATTTTCGTTCGCGAAAGAGTTTTAGCAAGATTCTTTCTAAACTGCAACCTGTTTCGTCTCGCCTCCGTCATATCGCTACAACGATATACGGAGGCGATTGCAAATGCCCACAGCCAAGAGACTACCATCCGGAAACTACCGCGTGCGTGTAATGATCGACGGAAAGGTCGAATCGTTTACGTGCGCTACCAAGCGTGAGGCTGAGTATAGCGCGGCAAGAGCCGCCAACGCCAGCAAGGAAGCAAGCCGCCACCCCGAGCGCATCTCTGTGGGCGAGGCTGCGGATCGCTTCCTGGAGCATCGAAAGAACCTGCTCTCTCCCAGCACAATAATCGCATACAAGCGTATACGCCGCCTCTATATGCAGTCGCTCGTACCGCTTCATGTTTCGCTCGTGCGCTCCGAGGATTTGCAAGAGGCTGTCAATGCGGCGGCGGCGAAGCTGTCGCCAAAGACCGTTAGGAATGTTTTCACATTCTTCACTGCGGTTATCAAGTCGGTGCGCCCGGACGTAAGTTTTAAGGTGATTCTGCCTCAAAAGCGCAAGATATTCTATGCGGACGCTGAAGACGAGGATGTGGCTCGGCTGGTTTCCGCGACGCAAGGCAAAACGATTCAGACCGCCATCGTAATCGCGGCTTTCACGGGTATGCGTCGTTCCGAAATCGCAGGCCTAAAGCGCGAAGACATTGACGCAGAGGGATGTGTTATTCATGTCCGGCGCGCGCTAGTGTTGTGCGAAGGCGGTAAGTGGTGCGAAAAATCAACTAAGAACACCGAATCGGAACGCGACATTGATGTGAGTGCCGAGGAATTACACTTCATTCTCGACCGTGACAGCGGAAAGTCCATCGGTGAAATGTCAAGAGGGAAAAACGAGAGAAAACGGCAGTGAAGGCGGTGAAAAAGCGCAGAAAATACTCCTCAATAAACCCTGGCTAAGAAGGTCAAAGATTCATGGAAATCTTTACCAGGGTGGATGAACTTCCTGGGTTAACCCCTGGCAGCAGGGGAGTACAGGCGGTTGTCTTTCAACAATCGAAAGACTAGCCTGATGAGCTTCCTGGCAGTCAAAGCGAGTGCACGCTTGTGTTGCCGCAAGCGCGGAATACTACTCACTGGAGTTATCCCAAAAGGTGAAGCGAGGGCGGCATAACAGCGCGGTTAAAGGTAAATTCATCGGCGGTGGTGTGCCTATCGGGTATAAATCCGTCGGAGGCGCATTGATTGTAGACGAAATAACCGCGCCGCATGTTAAATGGGCGTTTGAGCAATACGCATCCGGTGTATCACGCAAAGAGATAATGAAAGAACTAACCGCGCGTGGACTTCGTAACAAGAAAGGCGCGGCGTTCACGCGTTCGTCATTCTCACATGTATTCCTATCTGAAAAATATATTGGTGTGTTGGAACAATCCGGCGTTCGCATTGAAAATGGTTGGAGACTGCCGCACAGAATGTGTAAACCTCCAATAACAGAACCAAACTAGAGTTAAGTCCATCGGTGAAATGTCAAGAGGGAAAAACGAGAGAAAACGGCAGTGAAGGCGGTGAAAAAGCGCAGAAAATACTCCTCAATAAACCCTGGCTAAGAAGGTCAAAGATTCATGGAAATCTTTAC